>CALJEL010000044.1 GCA_938074335.1 uncultured bacterium
TCTAAATACCTTTTTTGAATCGTTGAAACCTTATGTGAGTATTAAAAAAGCTACAGCCAGGTCTCTCGAGGCAAAAGGACAGTACCGAGAAGCCTTGAATGAATACGCAGAAGTTTTAAAGGTAGTTGATGACAGAGAGGCTAAAATAATAAGAAGTCAGATAGCAGTTCTTATAAAGAAAAATCCGTATCTATCGGAGATACCTGAAGAAGCAAGGAAGTATGCTTTAGGTGGAGAGGTCTTACTTAAGGAGGGTAAATTAAAAGAAGCTTTGCAAGAATACCTAAAGGCAGTAAAAATTGCTCCCCACATTGCAGTCCTTTACAAGACTATAGCTTTGATAAACGGTGAACTCAAGGATTATGCTAATGCTGTGCGCAATATGACTATTTATCTTGAGCTTATGCCAGACGCCCCTGATGCACGTGCAGCACAGGACCAGATATACAAATGGGAGTTTATGCTGGAGAAAGAAAAAGGGGGAAAGCGATGAGAAGGATATATCAGATATCCATGATTTTATTAATGGCATGGCTTTTTACAGGCCTTGCTATTGCCTCTGATGAGCTTCAATACAGAAGTAACTTTTTGGTCTCTGTCTACCTCAAAACTCAGATTCTTAGAGATCAGGCAATTGCAGAGATCAGAAAGATTGATACAGAAATCAAGAAAAATGAGGAGACCATACAGAAATCACTGCAGATAATAAACCTTGCAAGTCAAAGAACAGATGCGAATGCAAAAAAGGCTGAAACAATTGCAAGAGAAGCCCTGATGAAGGCACAGGAGGCAAAAAGAAAAAATGAAGAAACAAAAAAGGAATGGGAGTTAAAAAAGATAAAGGCTGATAGATCTTACGCAGTAATTCAAAGCATGCTTTCTCAAAATTATGGCTCCAACAGGCAGATTAAAGGTTTTATGACAAATTACACGGGAAATGTCTATATCATTAAAGCAAATGGCGATCAGGTATCTCCTGAGAATGGCTTTCTTGAGCCCGGGGATAAGGTCTGGACTGGTGATGGAATTGCTGATGTTCAGATGTTGGATGGCAGAGCCACTACCCAAATAGGACCCTATTCAGAGCTTTATCTAAAGAAAGATACAGCTTATGAACAAATTGCAGAGCTTGTTAAAGGTAAAATCTATATGGCAATAGAAAGTTTAGATGAATATGAAAAGAAAATGAAAGAAGTAGTTGAAAAATACAAAAAAGACATAAAAACAACAAAAGAATGGTTAGATGAGTATTTAAAAAGTCTATTAAATAAAAGATTTAAAGTAAATACTCCACATGCTGTAATTGGAGTAAGGGGGACAAAATTTGTTGTAGAAGTTAAGGATATACAATCCTCAGAATTAATTGTTTTAGAAGGTAGCGTAGAAGTGGGTAGTCTTAATGGTGACAAAGTGGTAATAGTCGATGAAGGTTATAAAGTAATTGCAACAAAAAATGGCATAGGGGATATTGAAAAGATAACAGATATAGATAGGTGGTGGGGAAAATAAGTGGAAAATTAAATAGGATGAAAAAAAATAAAGACAGCGATGAATTGAATTGCAATGAAAAGGGTTTTATGGAGGAGGATATTATTTTTAGGCTGAATTAAAGAGAACCGTCCCCTTTAAGTCTAATATTGTGCAGATGGGCATTAATAGTGATATAATTCGGAAGAGTAGGAGGTGATTTTCATGAAAGAGGAAAATCTTTTAAATCGTATAACAGTTAATCCAGAAGTAATGGTTGGTAAACCCACTATCAGAGGTTTGAGAATAACTGTCGAACAGATTTATGACTACCAAATTGAAATTTCTGGTGGATGTCGGAGTCGGCAGGAAAGTCGAATGTAATTGTTGCGCTATTACAGATTGCATCTCTTGAGTATGAGTTTTTTGATGGCAGTGGTGATAAGATTGCTATTACCACTGGCAGTGAGCTTGAAAACCTTTTAAAGGCAAGGCATGGTGCTGGATGGTCAGCTACTGAAAATAATACTTTAAGGATTAACAAACCAAGATTCATTGGCTATAGGATGGCTCAATTAAATGAAGTTAGTTATGGAAATGTTAAATCATTAGGGCAAAAGGGTATGTATAAAATTGAGCTTATAGACATTCCGGCAGAAGAATTGAGGAGATTATCAAGATGGATATGAAAACCTTTTTTAAAAAGGCATACAAACTACATTACCCATGTTTCAATGATATGAAAGTAAACATTGGAGGGTTTCTAATGGTTTACAAACTATTGCTAACTTTCCTTATATTTAGCACATTAGCTTTATTTACTTCAAGTTATGCGAAAAATTTGGATAATCCAAGACTTATTGTTGAGTCTAGCCACTTCGATTCTATTTTAGCTATTGCCTCAGATGGTAAAACAATTGGTTCGGTATCTGAAGAATGGGATAGTATCCACATAAGATTATGGGATATAGAATCTGGAAGATTAAAGGAACATATTATTTTAAACGAAAGTAAGGGTGTCTTGGACTTCTTACGTATCTTTTTTGTTGAAAAAAGTAATAGTAAAATGATTTTATTAGTGTTAGATAAAAAGGGGGAATTTTTAAAATTTACTGAAATATCTGCTGAAAATGGTTCTATTTTAGGAAGTTTCACAGTCCCATACGATGCCTTCCTTAAAGATTATGAAAAAATCTTGAGAATGAACACACAGAGCAGTGATTACTATATCAGAGAAAGATTAGATTATATAAAAAATTCTGGAATTATTTGGGCTACAGACTTTGAAAAGTACCTAATTCTGATGGGTTACAAACCAAACATTAACTACAAGTTACGAGGAGAATTTAAAAATGATCGGCTTGAAATATCTTTTAAAGAAAACAAAGATTCTTACGATATTACAGTTAATGCATATTACAAGAAGACAGTTATTAATTCTGTAGCGAAATACCCCCTACCATTTTTGACAAATGATGAAAAATATTTAATTGGAGTTCTAAGAGAGAATGAAAATGACAATTTATCACAAGATAAAATTTTTATTTATGATATTTTCACAGGCCGAGTTACTGTCTTTGGCAATACAAAACCCATATTCCAAGAATGGGTTGCTAAAAATAGCTTTGATAGGTATTTTGCTACCTTTGATTATAGAACAAAAAATAAGTTTATTTTATGGGATTTAAAAGAGGCATCTCTTGTAAAACGTAACATTGATCTTAAAGAACTGAGCACTAAGTATATCCAGAACTTAGAAAAGGATAAAGATGGAAATTTTATAGTAACACAAGAACCTACGAAATCTATTAATAATAAATTTGAAATAAGAATGGAGCCTGGAACTGCAATTTTATATGATCTTTCTGAAAAAAAGGAGTTAGCCCGTTTCTATGCCTTCACCGACGGAGAATGGATAGTAATAACTCCTGAAGGTTACTTCAATGCCTCACCCAGCGGGGATAAGTATTTCAATGTGCGTATTGGTAACAAAGTCTATGGCATAGAGAACTATCGGGAGCAGTTCTTCAGGCCAGACCTTGTAAGGCTTGCCCTTGCTGGTCAGTCTCTTATGGACTACAAGACCATTGCAAATGTACCTATGCCACCACAGGTTGAGATTGTGGATACACCCTCTGAGGTTAAAGCAGATGAGGTAAAGGTGACATTAAGGCTTACTGACATGGGTGGTGGTATTGGAGATGTGAGGCTCTATCTTAATGAGACATCCATACTCCTTGACAGTGCAAGGGGAGTAAAGATAACACCCAAGCCCGGAGAAAAGACCATCTATAAGACCTATACAGTAAGGCTTCTTGAGGGAGAAAATATCATAAAGGCAGTTGCCTTTAATGCCGAAGGCTCAATGGCAAGCAATCCTGCTACCCATAAGATAATCTCTCTTGCAAAGGCATTTAAGAAACCCTCCATGTATGCTGTTGTAATAGGCATAAACGAATACAAAAACCCGAAGCTTGAGCTTAAATATGCAGTGGCAGATGCAAAACTCTTTGCAGAAACCCTTAAGGCCGTTGCAAGCCCTCTTTTTGAAAAGGTAAACATAACCCTTCTTACCAAAAAAGAAGAGACCACAAAGGAGAGTATCAAAAAGACTCTTGAGGGGATGAAGGGATTGAGACCTGATGATGTCTTTGTCTTTTATGTGGCAAGCCATGGCACAGTGGATGAGGGAGAGTATTTCCTTATCACCTCAAATGTTGGCTCTGTAAGCACCTTCAGGCTTAAGGAAGATGCCCTCACACAGGCAGAGCTAAAGGAGCTTATAGCCAATGTGCCAACAACAAAGAAGCTCATAATTATAGATACCTGTAACGCAGGTAAGCTTGGAGAGACCTTGCAGATGGCAATGCTTACAAGGGGTATGAGTGAGGAGACAGCCATGAAGATACTCTCCAGTGCAGTGGGCTCAACCATAATAAGTGCCTCTACGGGACTACAGGAGGCAGTGGAAGGTTACAAGGGGCATGGGCTTTTTACCTATGTGCTCACAGAAGGGCTTAAAGGCAAGGCAGACATAGACCGAGACGGCTTTATAAAAACCCTTGAGCTTGCAAACTATGTGGATAGTGAGGTTCCTCTTCTTGCAGAGAAGGTCTTCAAGCGTGCCCAGTATCCCACAGCCCAGCCCACAGGCCAGGCATTTCCAGTAGGTAAGGTAAGATAAGATGCCAAAAAGGAGGGCAAGATGCTTAAGATATTTGTCTCGGTGATCCTCAGTTTATTCTTTATAACCAATCTTTATGCAGGCGAGTCTCTAATCACTGAATCAGAGGGCTATGCCTGTATGGGTGAGGATAGGACAAAGCGTCAGACAGAGGAGACAGCACTTCAGGATGCAAAGAGAAAGGCAATTGAACAGGTATCCACATACATTCAATCAGAAACACAGGTCAAGGACCTTGAGCTTCAGAAGGACATTGTCAATGCCTATGCTAATGCAAAGGTGAGGGTCCTTGAACAGAGGGGCATCTGGGACAGTGAGCCTCCAAAGATAGGAGACTGCTACAGGATTAAGATAAAGGCAGAGGTCATACCTGATGAATCTGCCATGAAGAGGCTCTCTGAAGCAAGGGAGCTTGATGACCCATCTCTACCGCTTAAGGTCCAGGTCTGGACAGATAAGAAGGAATACCGGTCAGGTGAAAAGATAAAGGTATATCTCAAGGGAAACAAGCCCTTTTATGCAAGGGTCCTTTACAAACAGGCAGATGGAGGCCTTATACAGATACTTCCAAATCCTTACAGAAAGGAGAACTATTTTCAGGGTGGTGTTATCTATGAGATTCCCTCAGGACCAGACAGGTTTGAGCTTGAGGTAACACCACCTTTTGGTGAGGAGACGATTATTGTATATGCAAGCACAGGAGAGCCTGACAGTATTGAGCTTGAGCCGGCTGGAGGTGTTTACAGGGTTAAGACAGGCCTTGAGGATTACAGTGAGAAATCAAGGGGTATAAAGATTACAGGAAAAGGTCAGGCAAAGGCATCTGAGTTTTATGAGGCAGGGCTGAGCATCAAGACAAGGTAGAAAGAATCTCCTTTGCCACTTCTAACTGGTCTTTTCTTACGAGTAGCCTTAGAGGCTCTATTACAGGCTCCATTAAGGAGGAATATTCTCCCTTAAGATAATACACTATCCCTTCTTCCTCAAGAAGGGATTTTATTATAATTACCTTCACTGGATCAAAAATAGAAAGGAGCTCTACAAACTCTGTATTTCTTGAAATCATTTTCATGATATATTATATCATACCCAGAAAAATGCCAATAGAAAACTGGCAGTGTGCCACAAAGTCTTCTTAGAGCAGCAGGCAATAACGAACAACAGAGCAGCAGTTAATAACAGAGCAGTAGAGCAGCAGAGCAACAGCGCAGCAGCTTAAACAGTTTGAACAGATTGAACTGTTTGAACTGTTTGAAGAAATGTCTGCTCTACTGGTCTGCTGCTCTATCAATAAGGACTGCTGCTCTACTGAGGGTTATTAGAAATTTCTATTGACATCTTTTGACATACTATAATGCTTAAAAAATTAATCATTGAAAAAATAGCAAGAGAGGGGCCCATCACCTTTGAGACCTTCATGGAGACATGCCTCTATGCTCCTGAATATGGATATTATATGAGAGATATTACAGAGATAGGCAGGAAGGGAGATTTTTATACAGCACCCCATCTGCATAGTGCCTTTGGAGCTGCCATAGTAAAACAAATAGAGGAATGCTGGGTTTTTATGGAAAGACCCGATGAATTTATCATACTTGAGATGGGTGCTGGTATGGGCTATCTTGCAAGGGATATGCTTGATTATATAGAGAAAAAGGACTTCTATTCTGCAATTAAATACCAAATTATTGAATTAAATCCTTCACTCATTAATAAACAGAAAGAGATACTCAAAGGACATTCAGGCAAGATCAAATGGTTTAATTCCTTAAATGAGATAGCTCCTTTCAGGGGAGCTGTGGTATCAAATGAATTACTGGATTCCTTTCCTGTGCATATAATTGAATTCAACAGAGACTGTGTTGAGGAGATATATGTATCCAGTGATGGAAAGGGATTCCTTGAGATAAAAGGACCTTTAAGCAATGGTTTAGAGGAATATATAAGGGAGTTCTCCGTTGATCTTGCAGAAGGCTCAAGGACAGAAATAAACCTCAGGATAAAAGACTGGTTGAGGGCAATATCAGAGGTCTTAATTGAGGGTTTTGTCATAACCATTGATTATGGCTATCCTGCCTCACAGTATTACAGTGAGGATTATCCCCGAGGCACGCTTCAGTGTTATTACAGACATCAGAAATCAGACAATCCCTATGTCAATATTGGTGAGCAGGATATTACATGCCATGTGAATTTCAGCGCTCTTAAGAAATGGGGTGAGGAGCTTGGTTTTAAAAATACTGGTTATACGGCTCAGGGCAGTTTTATTGTATCCATGGGTATAGATGAGATAATTAATGAATTGATAAAACCAGAAGATTATACCTTTGAGGTTGCAAAGATCAAATCCCTTATACTTCCAGAGGGAATGGGAGAATCCCATAAGGTGATGATCCAGTACAAAGGAAAAGGCAATCCTCAGCTGAGGGGATTTAAGCTAAGGAACGAACTCTGGAAGCTCTGAATTCCTCAAGCCATTTCAGGCTTTTCAAGAAATGCTCAGGGGTATGGGCCTCTATGGTATATATACAGGGCCTGTCTCCAAGGGTCTCAAGAAGTTCTATCATATTGAAGGTCCCTTCATCCAGAGGATAATGCTGGTCAGAGGTTCTGTCGTTGTTATGAAGATGCAGCTCTTTTATATAAGGGAGTGTCTGAGAAAGCCATTCCTTAAGGGATACCTTTGAGAAGAGATTAAAATGTCCTGTATCAAAGCAGAGGCCAATATTCGGGTCATCTATTTCTTCCATGAGGAGCCTTAGATTTGCTGGTTCATCCTCAAAGATATTCTCTATTAAAATAAGGAACCTTCCAGATACCTGGCTGAGTATCTCCTTCCATGTCTTTATACTTCCTTCAAGCCAGGGCTCTATCTTCAAACTGTATTTCCATTTTTCATATCCTGAATGAAATACCACAGCCTTTGCACCAGTAGCAGCTGCTATTTCAGTTATAGTTGAGAATCTCTGAAGTGTAGCCTTCCTCACAAGGGAGTCAACAGCACCAGGGGAAAGGTCCATAAAGGGTGCATGAAGAGTGAGTTCAGGCTCATAATTAAGTTTTTCTTTTAATGAGGCCAGCTCGCTCAGCTCCACAGTGTCAAGTACAGGGGAGCTGATATAGACCTCTAAATTGATCTTATATTTGTTGAGCAGGTCCCTGTGTTTGGCAATCTTTTCATAAGGGATATGGGCATGAGGTCTCATAAAGGACCTCATGCCTTGTCTGTGGTTGATGGAGATTTTTTCTCTTCTGACTTACCTGAAGAACCATTACCACCATTATCCGAGCCCTTTCTTGCATAGTCCGTCAGGTACCAGCCTGAGCCTCTAAGGATAAATGAGGAGTTTGAGATAAGTCTTTTCATTGTTCCACCGCAGGCAGGACATTCTTTTACAGGTTCATCACTGAATCTCTGAAAATATTCTCTCCTCTCATTACAGGATGTGCATTCATATTCATAAATGGGCATCTTAAAATCACCTCCAGTTTATATAAGCCTATAAATTCTAATAGATCTAAGCCTACCTTAGGCCTGAGAACTGTCGTGCAGTAGCACTTTTCGCTAAGCTGTTAACTAAAACTCATAAGAGAAATAGACCTTTATATTCTTCTCACGGGCATATCTTAGAACCTGTGGTGAGGTATGATAGGTCACGAGAATCCTTACCTGTTCTTTTGGTATATATTTACTCACTGCCTCTGCCTTCTTAATAAATTCATTAATGTTACTTTTCTTAAGCTGACTCTTAGCCTCACCGATGATAACATACTCCTTGCCATTTGATCTCCCTTCGCCCCAGATATTAACCTCTATATATCTCTCCTTACCTATTTCCAGGAAGTCCCTCTTGAGTCTTCCTATCACCTCTATGCCCATTTCTTTTTTGAGAAGGGCAGGTAGTGCTTTGTAAGACTCGTCTTCAAGCCTATAACCAACTGTATGAGCAAGTCCTCCTACTTCTTCCCTCAGTTCTTTATGGCTCTTCACAAGCCACTGAAGTTCTTCTTCTGTCCTCTTCTGTGCCTCAGCAAGTTCCTCTACCCTCTGCTCAGTCCTTCTCTGTGCTTCAGCAAGCTCCTGCAAAGCCCTGTCAAGCCTTGAGACCTCCTTCTGCGTCTCCCTCTGTGCCTCAGCAAGTTCCTCTACCCTCTGCTCTGTCCTCTTCTGTGCCTCAGCAAGCTCTCCAACTACCCTTTCAAGTCCTGCAATCCTTTCTTCAGACTTCTTCTGTGCTTCTATAAGCTCGCGAACAATAGCCTTCAGCTCTTCAAAGTCAGATCTCTTAACAGTCTCGGCTATCTCTTCCCGAAAAAGCTCAAAGGCCTTCATAAGAGGAAGCTTGAGCTCCATTGGAAGTTGCTCTATGGCCTCAAGATAACGGATCATATTTAAAAATATTAACAGAATGGCTTCAAGATATGCAACTTTCCGAAAAGTGCCGATAGAAATTTATAATAATCTTTTCAACAAAACTGGCAGGCTGCCGAAAAGGCTTTACCTGCGACACCTTAATGTAAAATATCTAATAAGCTTACTATACATACCTGACTTCACCTTGTGGGTAAAGACCTCTTGCTACATGATAAATAAAAATCGTCGCATTGTAAAGACTTTGAGGTAGCCTGCCAGTAGGGTATCGGCAAAATAGGGACTTTGAAAACGACCCGTAATCTGACGAAGAAATATATTTTAAATAGTACGACAGTACGACTGTGCGACTGTGTCGCTCTATAGCCTATCGCACTCTAGCTCTGTAACACTGGTGTGAGGCATACCGCACCATTCTGCCAGGAGTTCACGGACGATAGAGGTGGCCACACAGTATCATTGCACTATATAAGGCCGCCCTGTAAAGAACAGGGGCAACTATTTTAGTTGCCCGTAAAAAGGCAGGAACTGCCCCACTTCATAGACTTTCTACCGGTAATCTACAGGCTTAAGACCGAACTCTTTACTTAGCCACAGGCTTCAAGTCCTTCCTTTGCCCTTTTATGAGCTGGTGAGATATTCAATGCCCTCTCAAAGGTCTTCTTTGCCCTTAACTTCATGTCAAGCCTGAGATAGAGATAACCAAGTTCCGTAACATAATCAGGATTATCAGGCACGAGCTCTATTGCCTTAAGCAAGGCTCGCTCAGCCTCTTTATATTTACCCGCCTCTCTAAGGGCAAGGCCGTAATAAAAGTGATATCTGGGTTTAGCAGCATCAAGATATACCGCCTGGCCAAAGGCTGTCACTGCATCAGTGTAAGCCTTCCTTTGATAAAGCTCCATGCCCTCCTGAAATCTCTGAAATGCTGTATCAGTCTGTTCTGAAGTTCTGGAAAGACCTGAATCGTACTCCTGTCTCTTCGATTTATCACTGAGGACTGTATAGGCAAGGTTTATCCTTTTAAATATACTTGATAATTTATTTTTTAGATCATCATGACCTATTTTAAAATATCTGTCCGGGTGAAATCTTTTAACAAGCCTGTAGTATGCCCTTTTAAGCTCATCACTGGATGAATCCCTTTTAAGGCCAAGTATCTCATAATGTGTCATGCTTTCACATCTCTGATAAAGATCCTCAACCTCTTTAAGGAATTCAGCATCAATATCACTATTTCTGAGGACCTCATCCATTGATACTGTCTCCTCCCTGTCAGTCTCCGCTACAGATTCTTTTAATTCTATTATCCTTGTACACAAAAGGGCATAAATGGTCTTTAATGTCTCAAACTGGTTTAAGCCTGAGCTTTTAATTATATCATTAATCGTGTTTTTACCATCAACAAGCAGTAAGATCTTCCTGTCGTCTTCATCAAGAGATATGTCCTGAAAAAGATGATAGGGATCAGCTGAAGGAACGGTTACTGCATTAAGGTCATGACGCTCAGATCTTATGAACTGAAAACTCCCTATAGACTTTATCCCTCTATATATAAGATTTGCAAGGCTCAACTTCAAGGTTATTATTTCATTTACAGGAAGAGGTCCTTCCCTGAATTCAAAGGTTCCGGTAAGGAGTTTAAAGGTGTTCTTTATCATCTCCTCAATCTGCTGTCTCACGAGTCTGGGGAGATCTTCAACCTTTAGATAACCTGCCTCTACAAGAACAGCTCCCTGCCTCTTACCTGTTTTTTTCATGAGCTCTACAGAGTGATTATAGGCATCTATGGTTATAATACCCTGCTTGAGGAGGAACTCTCCCAGCCTTTCATCTTCAATATTAGAACGGGCAAAGATAGGATCTCCTGATTTTATATATATGGTCTTTTTAATCTCATCAGACTGTATGTCAAGTACCCCTGTTTTCCCAGCCCTCTTGATACCTATCAGTAAATCCCAGAGCCTGTAAATACTTAAATCTCCCGTTATTGGGCCATCAATAGCAATTCCTGTATTGTCACCTGAGACCCAGACTACATGACCCTTAAGATGATGTCTGTCTATAATTATCTCTACAGGCTCATGTGGAGTAAGTACAGGTCTCATCTTTATCCTTATCCCAAAGGGAGAATAATCAATGAGCCTCAATTGATAGGTCTCCTTACCCCTTATCAGGGTGACAGGTGTCTCTTTTTTATATCTCCTGTATCTCCTCTTTTCATCTATTAGTTTCACGCCTGATTTTGTCTCAAGGGGCATCTTGCTAACACTACCTATAAACTCTTTACTGTATTAATCAGGGTATCCCTGTCTTCTACATTATAGACCTTTACATCAGGACATATCCTTTTTATCAAGCCTGATAATACCTTACCTGGACCTATCTCAACAAAGGTATGAACACCCACCTTGTACATATTCCTTACAGAATCCTCCCAGAGCACTCCTGAATGGAGCTGCCTTAATAAGGCATCTTTTATTGAAGAGGCATCTGTCCTTGCAATACCATCCACATTACTTACAACAGGTATCAATGCATTATTAAAATTGAATTTTGTAAAAAATTCACCAAGTTTCTCTGATGCCTTAAGCATCAGTTTTGAATGAGATGGGACACTCACAGCAAGCGTTACCGCTCGCTTTGCACCCTTTTGCTTCAGCTCCTCTACTGCCTCAAGTACCGCACCCCTTTCACCAGAAATAACTATCTGACCCGGGCAATTGTAATTTGCGGGTGCCACATATCCTGACTTTATATTCCTGCATACATCCTCAACTACCTCTCTCTGAAGACCCAGTATGGCTGCCATCAGGCCTTTACCTTCAGGCACAGCATCCTCCATGAAAAGACCCCTTTTTTCAACGATACTCACACAATCTCTGAATCCAAGCACTCCTGCAGAAACACAGGCAGTATATTCTCCAAGGCTATGACCTGCAACCATTGAAGGTCTTTTATTATTAAGTTCCATTAATCTCAGAGCTGCAACACTTACTGTAAGAATAGCAGGTTGAGTCTTTGATGTCCTGTCAAGAACCTCTCTGGGACCTTCAAAGCAGAGTTTCTCCATATCATAACCGAGGACATCTGATGCCTCTTTAAAGACCTCCCTTGTCTCAGGAAAATTTTCATAGAGATCCTTTCCCATCCCCACATACTGGGAACCCTGACCCGGAAAAACAAAGGCAATCATAGTCCTTTAAGCTCCTTTATCTTTTTTATCAAGAGAGGCACTATCTCATAAACATCTCCTACAATACCGTAGTTAGCAACATTAAATATGGGTGCCTCTGGATTCTTGTTTATTGCAACTATTATATCAGAGGACTGCATACCCACAAGGTGCTGCACGGCACCCGATATACCACAGGCAATATAAAGCTTCGGACATACGGTCTTTCCTGTTTGACCGATCTGATGACTGTAGGATATCCATCCTGCATCAACAGCAGCCCTTGATGCACCCACCACTCCACCAAGCAAAGCAGCAAGTTCTTCAAGGAGTTTGAAGCCCTTTGCATCACCGAGACCTCTTCCACCAGATACTATAACCTCAGCCTCTTGAAGGTTCACGCTCAGCTCAGATACCTCTTTTACTGTATCTATTACCTTTGTCCTTGAAGAAAGGTTGTCTGGTTTTACATAAATTATGTCTCCTTTTCTTGAAGGGTCTGGCTCAAGCCTCTTCATAACCCTCGGTCTTACTGTTGCCATCTGGGGTCTTCTGTTAGGAGTTATTATAGTTGCCATGATGTTTCCACCGAAGGCAGGTCTTGTCTGAAGAAGGTTTCCTGTCCCTGGTTCGATATCAAAGGCTGTACAATCTGCAGTGAGCCCTGCCCTGAGTATTGCAGCAACCCTCGGAAAGAAAGACCTTCCAATGGGGGTAGCACCTGCAAGGACTATCTCGGGTTTGTGAGTATTTATCAAAAAGGCAAGAAGCCTTGCATAGGGTTCGTCATTAAATCTTTCAAGTAATGGCTCCTGAGCAAGATAAACCCTGTCTGCACCATATTTAATCAGCTCCCTGGCACTCTCCTCTGAACTACCAAAAAGTACAGCAGATAGTTCAACACCGAGGGTATCAGCAAGTCTTCTTCCAGCACCGAGAAGCTCAAAGGCAACAGAGGCTACCTTACCATTCCTCTGCTCTGCAAAGACCCAGACACCTCTATAGGCTGAAGGCTCAGCTACAGTAACACCTTCACCCTCTTCCATTACCTCAATAATTGCACCTTCAGGACATACACTGAGGCATGCCCTGCAGAGCTGACAGTATTCTGTAATAAAGGCCTTGCCTTCCTTCATCACTATAGCGGTGTAGGGACAGGAACTCACACAGGTTTCACAACCTGAACATATCTCACTTCTTACAACTATCCTCATTTTCAGTTTCCTCCTTTAAACTTCAGAGCAGCAGACCGGAGTTTGAATGGCACTACTGCTCTAATTCAGCCTATCGTCTGAAGCACCTCCTACTACAGGAACTGACATTTAAGGCCCTTTAATTCCTCTATAAGTTTCTGCACCTGTTCCTCTGGAGAGCCCTCAAGCATCTTTTTTTCCTTCTTCAATTCAGGAGCAAATATCCTTTTTACCTGTGTTGGTGAACCCTTAAGACCAATTAGTGACTCCTCTGCCTCTATGTCCTTTGCTGTGAGTCTTTTGATCTCTGCCTTCTTTGCAGCCATCTTTCCTCTTAAGGATGGAAGCCTTGGTTCATTTAACTCCTTCACAACAGTAATGAGAACAGGTAAAGAGGCCTCTACAATATCATATCCCTCCTCCATTAACCTCTCAACTATTATGGAATCTTCTGTGATGGAATCTATCTTCCTTACATAAGCCACATGGGGGATATCTAAGAACTCTGCCAGCTCAGGTCCCACCTGGGCTGTATCACCATCAATTGCCTGCTTTCCACATATAATAATATCTGCACCGATCTTATTTATTGCCCTTGAGAGTGTATAGGCAGTAGCCCATGTATCAGCACCCGCAAAGGCCCTGTCTGTAAGAAGTACTGCCTCGTCTGCACCCATGGAAAGGGCATCCCTCAATGCCTGCTCTGCCTGTGGTGGTCCCATAGTAATAACTGTGACCTTGCCTCCGAGTTTTTCCTTTATTTGAAGACCTGCCTCTATCGCATGAAGGTCATAGGGATTTATTATACTTGGAACCCCATCCCTTATCAGGGTACCTGTCTCAGGGTTTATCCTTACCTCTGCAGAATCAGGCACCTGTTTGATACAGACAACAATATTCATCTTCCACCTCCAGATCCTGAGTGAATAATAAATTACATTTTACCATAACTATCTAATTGAATGAACCTGTAAGATCCGCCCGAAAAGAGCTAATAGAAATGCATTTTCAATGGCGTGGTATGCCTCAAAGTCTTCTTAGACCAGCAGAGCAGTAGAGCAAGTAGCACAGACATTCTTGTCTGTGGCTTACGCAGCAGTTTTTATTAATAGACCAGCAGAGCAGTAGAGCAGTAGCTACAACAGTGCGATAGTGCTACAGTGCGACAGTGCTAAAGTAGTGAGTTAGCATGCAAGTGAGCTAAAGTAGTGAGTTAGTATGCAAGTGAATTAGTGAGTTAGGATTCACTAATTCACTAACTCACTAACTCACTAATTCACTAATTCACTAATTCACTAACTTACCATCTCTACCCTGTCTCTTCCTTTTTCCTTGGCAAGTCTGAGCGCCCTTTCTGCACAATGGAGTAATTCCTCCGGTGATTGACCTCTGAATTCAGCAACTCCTATGCTCACCGTAAACTTACCCTTTGGCTGTATCTCCTCATGGATAAAGGGATATTCCCTGATCATGTTGAGAAATCTTCTTGATATCTGAAGGGCAGGTTCAGGAAGTGTGTTTGTAAAGATTATTACAAAGGCATCCTCTCCATACCTGCATACCACATCAGAGCCCCTCAGATTCTTTTTCAGAATCTCAGCAATCTTTTTAAGGACAATATTCCCATGATATATACCCTGTTTGCTCACATAATGAGCGAAATGATCTATGTCTATAAGGGATATAACAAGGGGTATCTTATATCTCCTTGACCTCAAACACTCCTGTGCAAGTCTCAACTGAAAATATCTGAAATTGAATAAACCGGTGATCTCATCAATAAGACCTGCCCTTTTTGGATAAAGAAGCTCCAGCTCCCTTAAATGGCTCAGGAGTTCCTTTGAGCTCAGGGCATCCTTGCTGAGAAGCCTCTCTATCAGGCCTGTAACCTTTATCCTCTCATCCATGGGAAGGTCACTGTCTGCAAGACCAAAAATAAGTGCATCCTTCGTGGCAGGAGTTTCTCTCAGAGATTGTATGAAAGAGGCGATCGCCTCACCCATGGTAAGGTCAACAATTACCACATGAGGTCTTATCATAAGTGAAGCCTTCAGCGCCTCCTCAGGGTCTCTATAGTGATGAAATATAAAACCCTCTGATTCAGTCATTTCTTTGAGATTTGTCCTGCATCTATCATCCTCTGTAACAACAAAGATATTTACTGGCAATCTCTTTCTCTTATGGAGATAAGAAAGTTCACCAAGTTTTTTGAGGAATAAGGCCTTATCAGCAGGCTTTACAATGTAATCAGTTGCACCAAGTGCAAAGGCAAGTTCCCTTTCTTCAAGGATGGAATGGATAATCACAGGTATATCCGAGGTAGAGGGATCACCCTTCAATGCCTGAAGCACCTCCCAGCCATCCTTTCCAGGAAGCATAATGTCAAGAATTACGGCAAAGGGTTGAAGCTCTCTTACGAGTCTAAGAGCCTCGATGCCATCTCTTGCATACTCTACCCTGTAGCCACCCTCCTTAAGATAAATACCAATAAGTTCTGCTGTGGAAGGTTCATCCTCGGCTATAATCACAAGAGGAGATTCTTTCTCAAACTCTGGTTGTGATATCTTCTTTTTTAAGGTCTCTATGAGCTCAGGTGCTGCTGATGGTAAGTAGACATGAAAACGGGTTCCCCTCTGAGGAAGGCTTTCAAGGTCTATATATCCACCATGAAGTTCAACAAGTTTTTTTGTCATTGGAAGCCCGAGACCCGTCCCCTCAATAGCACGGGAAGGATCAAGTTGCTCAAACTCCTCAAATATCCTTTCTTTGTGTTCCTCCGGTATGCCAATACCTGTATCCCATACAGTAATCTTGAGAAATTTCCTCCCTGATGGTGCCCATGGAAAGGGACTGATCACATATTCAGCCTCTATTCCAACATTGCCGCCCTCTGGTGTAAACTTAACAGCATTACTGAGGAGATTATAAAGTATCTGTTTCATCTTCACCATGTCTGCAACAAAGTCACTCACATCAGTAGAGATCCTTACATTTATGCTGATGGACTTTTTATCTGCCTGTGGTTTCATCACAAAGACAATCTCATTTATAAGGTCAGGGATTGAAAGAGTGTCTGATACAAGGGTAATCTTTCCTGTCTCTATCTTTGCAAGGTCAAGTATATTGTTTACAAGGTGAAGGAGGTGTTTACCAGCCTGCATTATATGCTTTATATACCTCTCCTGTGTCTCATTTATATCACCATAGGTTTTATCAAGAAACAGTTCTGAATAACCCAGTATGGATGTAAGGGGAGTCCTCAGCTCATGACTCATATTTGATATAAACCTTGCCTTTGCCTGATTAGCACGCTTGAGCTCTTCATTTATCTTTTCAAGTTCCCTGGTTCTTTCCAGCACCTTTTCCTCAAGCTGTTCATTGAGCTCCTCAAGCTCCCTGTTTTTTCTTGCAAGCTCTTCCCTTAATCTCTTCTCCTCTGTGATATCCTTGCTTATACCAACAGTTCCGATTATATTACCATCTCTATCCCTGAGCCTTGATATGGTAAGGCTTATATCAACAGGCCTGCCATCCTTTCTTAAGACCTGTGTCTCATAATTAAAGAGTGCATCCCTCTCATTAAGTATCTCCATTATCCTTTTTCTTTCCTCTGGATTGACATAGAGCTCTGCTGCGTCCTTCCCCCTGATTTCTTCCTCTGTGTATCCGAGTATCCGTTCTCCACCCTTTGAAAATTTCACTATCCTTCCTTCATTATCAGTTGTTGCTATCATGTCCTGGGAGTCTTCAAAAACAGCCTGCAGATAGGCAAGGGACTCATCAAGCTCATGTATGAGCCTGAATTTCTCTATGGCGTGGGCTGCAAAGGCAGAGAAAAGTTGAATAAGCTTCTTATGCCTGTCGGTAAATTTTCTTGGCTTGAAATCATCAAGATAAAGTATTCCAACCACTCCACCATCTAAAAGTAAAGGACTGGCAAGGAGTGCCCTTATTCCTTCTTTCTTGATATTGGTGCCTTCAAATAAAGGGTCTTTAAGGATATCTTCCCATTCAACAGGCTCCCTCTGACCCAATATGTATCTGCTCAGTCCTTCAGGTCTCGGTCTCCATCTCTTCTGTCTAAAAAACTCTTCGCTCAGTCCCTTGTGAGCTGCCATGACCATCTCTTCACCCTCAATAAGACTGATGCTTCCAGCAGGTGTCTCTGTGAGTGCCATGGCAGAAATGAGTATGCTCTCAAGAACCTCTTCAAGACTCTTTGACCTTGCTATCAGGAGTGCATTCTGATAGAGTATGGAGAGATCCCTTCTTGCCTCCTGCTGACGCCTCACAAGCTCCCAGAGAAACCATGCGCTTGTTCCTTCTATAATCTCAACAGGATAGGGAAAGCTCTGTCTTATATAATCAGAAACCCTGGGACTACCTGTAGCATTGATAATTATGTGGGGATTTCTGGTTGATAATTCCTCTATTGAGTTTGCTATGTATATTCCATGAGTCCTTGCAATTGAAAGACCTGGTGCCTGGGGATCGGTATCTGTAATCCCTACGACCCTGACATCACCATTTGCAATAAATACCTCAAGAAGACCTGCGCCTCCCTTGCCAGCACCGACAATCCCTATGTTGATCATCCTTATTCCCCCATCTTTATCCTCTTTTCTAATCCACAGGGGTGCAATCCCTGAATTGCACCCCTTCAGTTATCTTTAAATAATCATCCACAGCTGCAACCAGGACCACAGGAAGATGCCCCACCACCTGAAAGGACAAATCCCTGTCTCTGACCATCATCAATAAAGTCAAGGACCATCTCATTGAGATTCATGAAGGTCTCCCTGTCCATAAATATCCTTAGGCCATTCTTTTCTATTACCTCATCTGTCTCAGAAGCCCTTTCATCAATATCCATACCATAGGATGGTCCACAGCACCCTCCATCTATCCTGAATATCCTTAAACCCCATCCAGCTTTTCC
Organism: uncultured bacterium; assembly: GCA_938074335.1. Taxonomy (GTDB): domain Bacteria; phylum Nitrospirota; class Thermodesulfovibrionia; order Thermodesulfovibrionales; family CALJEL01; genus CALJEL01. The sequence continues at coordinate 18,331 of CALJEL010000044.1, forward strand.
CTCTGCTGTGAGAACCTCCTTTATCTTTTCTGCTGCAATATCTGATACTGTAAACATCTGTCCTCCTTTTAAGATTTTTAAGCAACCTCACTGTTACTTTGCGACCGAAAAGTCGCATTATTAAAATACCTGATTGATGCTTTAAAAAGCAACTTTGTCACCTTTGACTCTATTTTGCCATTAGAAAACCGGCAGTCTGCCTCAAAGTCTTCTTAGACCAGCAGAGCAGTAGTGCAGTAGTTTTTATTAAGGAATTTTTTTAATTATTTAACTGCTGCGCTGCTGCTCTACTGCTCTGTTATTGTCTGTTGCTCTGCTGCTCTGTTGCTCTGTTATTGCCTGCTGCTCTACTGCTCTATTAAGGTGTCGCAGGCGGGGTCCCCAGAAAGTCATTAGATTTTCTGGGGTGTTAGTATTGCCTTTAGAGCACGGACTGAAGACAAGCTTCATCCCGTGAACCCCGAAATAACGGCATCTGCCAGTTTTGTTGAAGGGGTTATCAGAAATTTCTATTGGCATTTGGGCTTGACAAAGCATACAGGATTTTTTGATAATTAATCATAATGAAAAATATTCTTATAGTTTTCTTCTTGATATCAACATTTCTGTTTTCCTCCTGCGGGCATGTGGTGCCAGAGGAGCTGAGAAATCAGATTGACAGGTCTGTAACAGCAGAGATACTCTTTAAAGATCCTGAGGCATATAAAGGAAAGACAGTCATGCTCGGCGGTCTTATCCTTGCTACCGCAAACGCAAAGGATGCCACCTATATAGAGGTCCTTGAGAGACCCCTTGATGGAAGAGGAAGACCAGAGGATACAGACCTATCAAGGGGAAGGTTCATGATTAAATATGAAGGTTATCTTGACCCTGCCATATACACAAAAGGAAAAATGCTCACAGCAGTGGGAGAAGTCTCGGGTGTGATACCTGGAAAGATCGGAGAGATGGAATATAAATATCCCCTTATTACCTCAAAAAACCTCTACCTCTTTGAAAAGACCAGGGATATACCTGTGAGATTCGGGATCGGGATATTTAAGAGCTTTTAAGGGATACCATAGTAGTGAATTAGTATGCAAGTGAGCTAAAGTAGTGAGGTAGTATGCAAGTGAATTAGTGAGTTAGGATTTTCTAATTCACTAATTCACTAATCCCTTGTCAATCTCCTGATTTCTCTGAGCCACCATGGTAAAAGTATGAACCTCACAAGTATACCGAGTATTACAAGGATCAGTCCTGCTCCGATAACATAGACACCTTTATCCCTCACCACCTCAAGAAGGACCCAGTAGGTATGTCCTGTAACATTAAGGCTGTAGCCATCAAATTTCAATGGATATCTTGAATCACCCTCTGTTATAAGTGTCCCTGCCTCCTGCGGATTTTTGACCCTGAAAACCTTTATTTCGTAAAATCTATCATTAAGGTCATACTCCTTTGCCGTGATATCACCCCTTTTGATCTCCCTTGATGGAAGGAGTTTCATGGTAATCCTGTAGGGAAGACCTTCAAGGATCACATAATCTATATTGCCTGCTGGCAGAATCTGGAGGGCAAGGTCTCCTTTCATAACGACTCTACCAGATGAATCCCTTATCTCAATAGATGGTGCAATATTAAAATTAAGGATATGAAAGAATGTGCCATCAATCCTTTGAGGCGGAAAGACCCCAACCCTATAGGTATCCTTAAAATCAGTAAGCAATACCACAGGTTCTCTTGTAAATACAGGTGATGGTGATTCCTGCTCTATGTCAAGAAACCTCTCCTTAATGGATGGCTTTACATCCATCACACCGAATCTCTTTTGAGACCAGGGGATCTGAAATATATCTTCCTTTCCTGTGAGTATCCTTGTATCCATCCTCATGGAGGCACTCAAAAAAAATCCTGTTAGAAAGACAATCATACCTGCTGGCAGGATAAACCAGAGGAAAGCGAAAAAAGGGGCCTTTTTTATCCTCTGCCTGAACTTATAAATCATCTCAATACCGAGGAGCATAATAAAGGCCACAAAAAGAACCTGCCAGATAATATTCCTTCCAAGGCCAGAGACAAATCCTGCAAAGGCCTCTTTTGACCAGGTACTCCATGTAAGATAATAAATCAGCCATGCCCATACCATGAGCCTTCTTAATTTAATAACCTTATCAATCTTTAAAGGCCCTCTCATTCTCTGCTAACCCCTGAATGAACGAGTCTCCATTTCTTCAATATCTCTTCAACCTCTATCTTTATCTCTTTTTCTGTCATTATGTAACCTACAGGTATGGGATTACAGCCTCCTGGCTCACCAACTGTATTGAAAGGAATTGGTGTATTACAGTAAATACATATAAGATGTTGCCTTGCCTGTCCATATCCTTCAGGAGGACATATCTCACAGGCATCAAGGCATACAGAGAATTTACCATCAGGTCTTTTAAATATAAAGAATCTATAAGTCTTTTCATCTTTCCTGAGGATAAATTTATGAATGTTGCCATCGCCGAGCTCACGGCCAGGCTCTTTTAATTTAATTATTACAAATCCCTCCTCCTCTACCACTGGAACAGGCTGCGGTATATAAAGCCCGGGACCTGATTCAGCCTTGAAGAACCAGAAGAAAGAAACCATGAGTGCAAATAAAAAGATCGGGAAAGCCCTTTTCCTATTCAGGAGCATAAACTCATGGATATATTTTCTCCTTTCCGCTCCTTTAAGACCTTCAGGGACCTCTTCTGGTCTTTTCAAAAGCCTTAAGACAATCACCAGAGGTGGAATTACAAGGATGCAGAGTGTTGCTATCATTGTAAAAGCTTCTCCAAAGATAAGGCCAATAAAGTTCCATACTGTGGTCTTGAGCAAAGGATGGTCAGGAACCATGAAAAATACAAAGAGCTGGTGCACGAGGTCATGAAAGAATTTCATGAGCCCCCTCTGGACTGCTGGTATAAGGGAAAGCTCAGCATATCCTCCGGTGCCTCCAAGAAGGAGTTTTATTGCTGAGAGGCTGAAAAAAAGGCCTGTAAGGGATAAATAGGGAGAAAGCCCTGACCTTATCTTTTTTTCAAAAAATAATAAAGAAAGACCTGAGAGAAATCCTGTTATTCCTGCTATGTATGCTCCGGTAAAGTTCTGCCTCATTGCTGATAGATCCTTGAGAAAAAAGGAAAGGCTCATTACATCAGGACCATAAAGGAGCATTATAAGGAAGATATAGAATAATCTAAACTCCCTCTTCAAAGACCATCCAGATGAAAAAATAGCGGTTATCAAAAGGAGACCGAACATATAGGCAGAGACCCTTCTTATCTGGTCTTTGTAAAAGGCATCAAATTCAATAAAAGTGCCAGCAATAAAGAGGAGCATAAACCATAATATTAAAATAAACAGATGAACAGGGCCTGTTTCTTTATTTTTTGAGCTGAGATAGGAATTAATAACAAGCCAAGAGGCACTTATTGCAATTGTACCCTTTATCGAACCTATAAATGCCTCAGGAATGAAAAGACTCATCCTTTATTATCCTTCCATCCTCCATTGTAAGAAGCCTTTTGCCCCAGCCTGCTACATAGGGGTCATGGGTCACAAGGACTATGGTAAATCCTTCGTTACTGTGAAGCTCTCCAAGAAGCTCAAGAATGACTCTTGTATTTTCCCTATCAAGATTTCCTGTTGGTTCATCAGCAAGTAGTACCTTTGGAGAATTAATTAATGCCCTTGCAATACATACCCTCTGCTGTTCACCTCCTGAGAGTTCAGAGGGTCTGTGATGAAGCCTGTGACTCAGACCAACCCTTTTTAATGCCTCAGCAGCCTCCTTTTCATCTACAATACTATGGAAATACTGGGCAAGCATAACATTCTCAAGGGCTGTCAGATAGGGTATAAGATAGGATTGCTGGAAGATAAAACCGATATTTTCCCTTCTGAAGACAGCAAGCTCATCCTCCTTCATCGTGGTTATTTCCTTTCCATCATAACTCACAGAGCCCTCAGTGGGATAGTCAAGTCCTCCCAGGATATTCAATAAAGTAGATTTTCCAGAGCCTGAGGGTCCCATTATAGAGAGCCATTCATTATCCTGAATATCCATATCAACTCCCCTTAAAGCAACCGCAGAGGGATAGACCTTTTTAAGACCCCTTACCTTTATCATATCTCTCCTCTTAAAATAATTGATGGTCTGTAGGCTGTAATCCTCATGATTGGTGCAATTGCAGAGGCAACAGAAAGCATAAGGCCTGAAGATATGGCAAGAGGAATGGAGAAAAGAGGAACAGCCACTGCCCTCTGAAAGGCACTTAGGGCTATGAGCTCAGCAGAAGCAGTACCCAGAAGATGACCTCCGAGAGAACCAAGTAATCCGGTAATAATTGCCTCAACTATAAAGAATGCCTGTATCTGCCTGTTTGTGGCTCCCATTGTCTTCATAAGTGCTATGTCTGTGAGTCTTTCAAATATGGTAGCAGCCATTATCCCACCCACTGTTATAACCGAGGCAACCACCACAACAACAGCAACAACAAAAAGGAGAAACTCTATCTTTTTAAGTAATGATTCCTCTGAAAGGGCTATCTGTCTTACAGGCTTTATTTCGAGCTCTGGAAATTCCTTTTTGAGATTCTCCATTGTTAGCTCAAAGACAGCTGGGTTGACCCTTAGCATTATGATACTGACCTTATTTTCCAGACCGAGAAGTTTCTGCAATTCCTTCAGCTCCATAATAAGGGCATTATCTTCAGAGCCTACCTTTTCAAATATGCCTGAGAGCTTAAATTTCATCTCCTCACTTCCGCAGGGAATTGATAGGCCTATCTCATGACCTGTTTTCAGTTCTCCTGCTTTTGCCAGCCTGCTACCTGCAAGGACAGAACCCTTCTGTACCTCTCCAGTGACCCTCATCCTTTTCATATCCTCAAGGCGCATCCCGATCACATTAATATACACTCCTTTAAAACAGGCCCTTCCATAGAGTTCTGGCAGGACCTCATCTATTGCATTAATACCAGAGAGCCTTTGAACTATCTCTTCATTAATATAATCAGGGGAGGTAATGAGGGCATTTGCACCATAGGCCTTCAATTCTTCAGAAAGTCTTTCTCTCATACCTTTACTTAAAATAATCATGGAAATAAGTAATCCTACAGAAAGGGAGACTGCGAAGACCATGAGAAAGATCCTCTGTAGCCTTTCCTTTATTGCCTTTCCTGTAAAGAAAAAGAGTGTGCGATATCTCATTCCATACCCTTAAGCACAATGGCAGGTTTTAAGGAGAGCGATCTCCTGAGTGGCAGAAAGGCACCAGCAATGGTCATAAAAATCCCGATTAGAAGTGCAATGGGTAGGAGAAGAACCCTGTTTTCCAGACCTGTGCCAAAAACCTCCTTACCAATAATATCAGAAAGGAATAATGAAAGGAGGAATCCACCAAGAGATGCCAGAACAGTAACTGCTGCTACACCTGAAAGAAGAAGCAGGCTTATCTTCAGCCCTCCGCCACCCAGGGCCTTCATAAGTCCTATCTCCCTTGACCTCTTTAAAAAAGAGCTCATCAGTGCAGCAGATAGGCCCATTGCACTGGCAAGAAGGGTTATCAGACTGAGGAGATACACTGCAAGCTTTAATTTCCTTAGGATATTACCCTCAGCCTCTGCAACCCTCCATACAGGTCTTGCAGAGGAGCCCCTGATAACCTCCTCTATCTGTTTTGCAATGGATGTTACATATCCGGTACAGTACCATTTTTCATATTCTGCTGGTGTCATCTTTGAAGGGTCTTTATAGGCAAATTCATCCATTGGTGTTGTGAGGGCACTTATCCATATGTAAGAAACCCTTCCAGCAAGTCCTTTTATTCTCTGCATCTCTTCAAGGGACATCACAATAAAATCGTCCTCTCTTGAACCTGTGCTCAGTATCCCGGTAATGGTAAACACCTCTTTTCCAAAAGTAACCGTATCACCGATCTTTAAACCCAGTCTTCCTGCAAGGGCTGAACCAAAAAGGCATTCTCTTTTAAGAGGAAGCCTTCCATCCACATACCACCATGATACTACAGTGAATACACCTGTCTTCATGAAGCCTTTCTCTCCTGGAACAGGAAGCTCTTTGTCAAACCATGTGCCAAGGCCATTAAACTTATAAGCCTTACCATTAATATTACCATCAAGAGTTGCTTCAAGAAACGGTGCTATGCCAATGATATTATGCCTCCAGAAGATGGTCTTTACCCTGGGGATATCTGATTCCATGAGATAATGAGGCTGTCCTGCCAGGCTCATGAGACCCTTTACCTCAGGCTCAACAATTATATTTGCACCAAAGGACCTCAATTCCCTTTTTACTTTGTCTTCAATCTCAAAGGAAAGGGAAAGCATGGTGGCTATAACAGCGGTACCAGCTACGGTGGAAAAGAATATCACGGTGACAGCCTTTTTTTCTTTTCTCAGGAAGTTTATTATGACCCTGAAAAACATATATTGATTTTAACACACCGTGCGGTATGCCTTACACCAGTCACCTCGCAGGTGAAGGAATTTTATAGGTGAAGTGGTGAAGTGGTGAGTCTATCGCACTGTCGCACTACTAAGGTGTCGCTATAAGGGCATTCATACCGCATTCTATCGGCATCAAAAGAGAATGGATAATTTCATGGCTTCTGGCATGATATAATATTTCAGGCCTATCTTTTAAAGGAGGTGCTTTATGAAAAGGTTAATACTAATACTCCTGGTCGCATTATTGCCCGGTGCCTGTGTCTCTTCAAAGGAATACAAGGCAAGACTTGCTGAGATTGACAGCCTCAAGGGCAATATGTCACAGCTTGAAGAGACCATTAAACAAAAAGAGGATGAAAAGGTAGCACTTAGCTCAGAGCTTTCAAAACTCAGAAGGGAGTATGAAGACCTGAAAAAGGAAAGGGATAGCCTTCAGGCAGATAATGCAAATCTTAAATACCTTCTTGAGGCAAAGAAGGATGAGCTCTCAAAGGCAATTACAGACCTGAGGGCAAAGGTCTCAGAAAAGGAGCAGAGGATTAAGGAACTTGAATCAGAGATAGCAAGACTCTCACAGGAAAAACAAAGGGTACTTGAGGAAAAGGAAAAGGCAATAGCAGAGCTTAAAGGCACATACAATAAACTTGTAAATGAACTCCAGGAAGAGATTAAAAAGGGAGAGATAGAGGTAACCCAGCTCAGGGATAAGCTTACACTTTCCATGGTTGAAAAGATACTCTTTGATTCAGGAAGTGCAGAGATTAAAAAAGAGGGCAAGAAGGTCCTTGACAGGGTAGTTGAGATACTGAAGAATGTAAAGGACAGACAGATAAATATCGAAGGCCATACAGACAATGTCCCTATAAGCCCGAGGCTTGCGCAGAAATTTCCAACAAACTGGGAGCTCTCAACTGCAAGGGCAACAAATGTGGTGAGATATCTTCAGGAAAAGGGTATTGACCCAGCACTTTTAAGTGCTACAGGTTATGCTGAATACAGACCTGTTTCTCCTAATGATACAGAGGAAGGAAGGGCAAAGAACAGGAGGATAGAGATTGTCCTTGTGCCACTGGAATTAAAAAAGTCAGAATGAAGGTAGAATTAAGAGAAAAAAGGATAGAAGAACTTTATAGCCTTCTCAGGGAGTGCCGGCTCTGTCCCAGAAATTGTAAGGTAAACAGGCTTGAAGGTAAAAAGGGATTCTGCAGGACTGGTTCAAAGCCAGTAGTGTCAAGCTGGGGGCCTCACTTTGGAGAGGAGAGGCCCCTTGTTGGAAGACATGGCTCAGGTACCATATTCTTTACCCATTGTAATCTTGGATGCCTGTACTGCCAGAACTGGACAATAAGCCATCTTGGAGAAGGAGAGGAGACCACTGTTGAAAGGCTCGCAAACATAATGCTCATGCTCCAGGCTGAGGGTTGTCACAATATCAATCTTGTTACCCCGACGCACCAGACACCAATGATAGTGGAGGCAATATATATTGCAAGGGACAGAGGTCTTGAGATACCCATAGTGTATAACTGCGGAGGCTATGAATCAGTAGAGACCCTGAGACTCCTTGAAGGGATTATAGAGATATATATGCCTGATATAAAATATATGTCTAAGGAATTTTCAAAAAAATATTCTCTTGCACCTGATTATCCAGAGATTGTCAGGGCTGCAATTAAGGAGATGCACAGGCAGGTTGGTGACCTGATAATAGATAAAAGGGGTATAGCAGTGAAGGGCCTCCTTGTAAGGCACCTCGTTCTTCCCAACAATATTGCTGGAACAGAAGAAGTGGTAAGATTTATTGCCGAGGAGATATCAAAGGATACCTATATTAACATAATGGACCAGTACAGGCCATGCTACAGGGCCTTTGAATTCCCGGAGTTATCAAGAAGGATCACCCCAGAGGAGTATGACTCTGCCATAAGGGCAGCCCTTAAGGCAGGTCTTAAAAGGATTGATGGAGTGACAGTTTGAAGATAAGGTTTCTTGGTGCTACAAAGGGGGTTACAGGTTCATGCTTTTTGCTTGAGATAAATGATTTAAATATCCTCATTGAATGCGGTCTCCATCAGGGAGAGGGAAATCACGAGGAAAACTTAAAGCCCTTTGCCTTTGATCCTTCCGGGATAGATTACCTCTTTCTCACTCATGCACACCTTGACCATTCAGGACTCATCCCGAAGCTCGTAAAGGATGGATTCAGGGGAAGGATTATCACCACTGCTGCAACAAGGGACCTCGTTGAGTTACTCCTTTTTGACGCAGCCCATATTCAGGAGGCAGATGCAGAATGGGCAACAAGAAAGGCCCTGAGGAGTGGAAGACCTCCAGTAACCCCCCTCTATACAGTTGATGATGTAAGGCAGGTCCTGCCATTATTTGATATAAAGCCCTATGATAAGATAAATCATCTTGGCAATGGCATAAAATACAGATTCCTTGACGCAGGCCATATACTTGGCTCAGGGACACTTGAGCTCTGGTATCAGGATGGTCCTCAGGAAAAGAAGATAATATTTTCAGGAGATATCGGTAAAAAAGGAAGCCCCATTATAAAAGACCCTGAGATAACAAAAGAGGCAGATTATATAGTGATGGAGGCAACATACGGAAACAGACTTCATAAGCCTCTTGAGGAAAGTATAAATGAGCTTGTAGATGCTATAAAGACCACATTCAAAAAAGGCGGCAATGTCTATATACCATCTCATGCAGTTGGAAGGACTCAGGACCTTTTATATATCCTTAATAATCTTGTCAGAGAAGGAAGGCTCTACAGGATTCATGTCTATCTTGATAGTCCCCTTGCAGAGGAGGCAACAAAGGTATATCTTGCCCATCCAGAATGCTTTGATGAGGAGGCAATGAAACTCTTCACAGGAAAGAGGATAGGCGACTCTATAGTCCTTCACTTTGTAAGACGAACAGAGGATTCAATGGCACTGAATAAAATAAGCTCAGGCATCATTGTTATTGCAGGAAGCGGTATGTGTGAAGGTGGCAGGATAAGACATCATCTCAAGCATAACCTCTGGAGACCTGAATGCAGCGTGATATTCGTGGGATTCCAGGCAAAAGGCACCCTTGGCAGGAGGATTGTAGAAGGAGCTTCCAGCGTTAATATCCTTGGAGAGGAGATTGCTGTGAGATCCTCTATATATACGATAAATGGATTTTCAGCCCATGCAGACAGAGACGGACTCCTTGAATGGCTTGGAAACTTTGCTGATTCACCCGAGATATTCCTTGTGCATGGTGAAGAAGATGTCCTCAATTCTTTCAAAGATTTAATTATAGAAAAATATGGTCTTAAGGTCACCATCCCTGAAAAGGGAGAAGAATTTGTAGTTTAATCGGCAGATTTCTAAAAAACTTTAGCCATTCACCAATTCACCAAAATTCTACTGGTGGCAAAAGTAACAGTTGAGTCATCACAGAGCTTTTTGATTTTTGAACCCCCCTAAAGTTTCACCTTGAGTAATCCGAATCTAAAAGTGAAGGCCAAAAAAACGGGATGAAGGAGGTGATGAAGATAGTTAAAGCTCCCGAGGCCTGATATTTAAAACCCCGGTAAGAATTACCGGAAAGATTTCTCAGAAGGAGGTATTTAAAAATGGCTATCAATGATATCACCCTTACCGCTGGAATGCGGAGTAACCTTTTAAGTCTTCAGAAGACAGCAGAACTTTTTGACAGGACACAGATAAGACTCTCAACAGGTAAAAAGGTAAATTCAGCCCTTGATGACCCTGTCAATTACTTTGCAGCAAAGTCTCACATGAGCAGGGCATCTGACCTGGCAGCCCTTAAGGACATGATGAACGAGGCGATCCAGACTGTGAAGGCTGCAGATGCAGGACTCTCTGCCATTGAGTCACTCATCTACCAGGCAAAGTCACTCGCCCAGTCTGCACTTCAATCCAATGATGCAACAGTAAGAGCAAATCTTGCAGCCCAGTTTAATGAGATCCTTAACCAGATAGACAATGTAGCAGCAGACTCAGGCTATCGCGGTACAAACCTGATAGACAGTGGAACAGATAATTTAGTAGTTGTGTTCAATGAAGATAATACAAGCACACTCACCATCAATCATCAAAACGCCACATCAGCAGGACTTGGTATCAATGCTGCTGGTGACTGGGCAAATGATACGGATATCCAGACCTCAATAAGTGAGCTTGATGCAGCCATAGTCACCTTAAGACAGTATTCCCAGACACTTTCCTCCAACCTTTCAGTGGTGCAGATAAGGCTTGACTTCACAAACAATATGATTAATACCCTTACAAAGGGTGCAGAGAATCTCATACTTGCTGATATGAATGAGGAAGGTGCAAACTTACTCATGCTCCAGACCAGACAGGCACTTGGTGTGACAGCCCTTAGCCTTGCATCCCAGGCAGCTCAGTCAGTACTGAGGTTGTTCTAAATTCCATAAGGCAGGGGCTTTTGCCCCTGCCTTGATTAATTAAAGGTCTGTCATGGTTGTAAGAGGGGTAGAAGAAGGACCCCATCCAGTACCTCAGATAAGGTCTGAGGATAAAAGCCAGATGTCTTTTTCTCGAGACAGGGTTAATGAGAAAGAAGTGACTGTGGGTCTGAAAGAACCCTTTGACTTCAAAAAGATATACAGCATAAAATCAGAAATTTATAGTTCAGTGCGTCTTTTAAAAGAAGAGGATATCATGGATCTAATAGAAAATATTTCAGAAGACCTTTTTAATATAAACAAGATATTCCCACCCTATCCACCAGGAGGTGAGGAACGGATAAGCACTCTTAAGAGTTTTATTGCCTTCAGGACCCTTATAGAAAGGCTTACCATACCGCCAGAACAGACAGAAGAGATAACGAGACTCTCTGCAGAGCTTGCAGAGCAAAAAAGTCTTGACATCAAGCACACCCTTTCCAGTGAAAAGACCAGTCTAACCAAAGAGACTGCCTTCTTAAAGGAATTTTAATATGCCTCTTAAGATAAACCTTAAACCCGGAGAAAAGATAATCATAGGTGGAGCGGTAATAAAAAATGGCGAACGACCGGCAACACTTTTTATAGAAAATAAGGTCCCTCTCTTAAGAGAAAAGGATATCCTGAAAGAAGAGGATGCTGTTACCTATTGCAGCAAGATCTATTTTGTCATACAGCTCATGTATATTGATGGCAAGAATATGCTTGATTATCACAACATCTACTGGAGGCTGGTGAGAGAGCTTGTTGAGGCAGTTCCAAGGACAACAGGTATAATTGACAGGATAAGCCAGAATATACTTGAGGAAAATTATTACCAGGCATTGAAGCTTGCCAAAAAACTCATTGAATTTGAAAAGGAGGTATTAAAGGATGTTAAAAACAGGCGTTGAGGCTTACAGGGATGTTCAGAAGGCCACGCTTTCAGGCAGGGAACTGGAGGCATCAGTTCTTGTAAAGGCAGCACATCTTCTCAAGGAGTGCAAAGACAGATGGAATGATCCAGACAGGGATCTAAGACTTGATAATGCCCTCAGATACAATCAAAGGCTCTGGAGTTTATTTCAGACAGAACTCTCAAGACCAGACCATCCCATGCCAAAGAATTTAAGAGAAGACCTTCTGAGTCTGAGCCTCTTCATTGATAAAAGGACCTTTGAATTAATGGCATCACCCTCTCCAGAGAAACTTGATATATTGATAAAAATAAATCTCAACATTGCTGCTGGTCTGAGTTCAAAATAAAGGGTACGGAATAGATACCGCCAAACCTTGAAAGTGCGACAGAGCGACAGCACACCTGACGGTGCAGTGAGTTAGTGAATTAGTGAAATAGTGAATTAGAAAATACTAACTCACTAACTCACTTGCATGCTAACTCACTACTTTAGCTCTGTCGCACTGTAGCACTATGGTGTGGCAGACTGACAGTTTTCTATCGGCAAAATAGGGGTATTCGGGCCTCTCGCTTATAGTATGAACTACATGTTAAAATCATTTCATGGGTCTTGGTAAGATAAGTGACCTTGCAAATCCAAAGACAGTAATACTCTTCTTTTTACAGTTTTTTCTCATAATCGGGATCCTCTCCTATCGCTCCTACAGGGACTCCTCAGAGACCTGTATTAAATGCCATGGAGATAAAGAAAGGATGGAAGAGCTTGGTTATCCTCAGTTCTATATGACTGAAGAGGAGGTAAAAAAACAGACAGGCCATAAATATACCACATGCAGGGATTGCCATCTTGGAAATGGAAGGACAATGGATCCTCAGAAGGCTCATAAAGGGCTCCTAAGGCCCTTATTTGTCAGTGAGGCTGGAGAGGTCCTTGATAGAAAAAAACTCTATGATAAAGGAGAGACAGAACTGAACAGGCTTCTTCCTCATGGCAATGATAAGCTCTTTGAGATGCTTCCAAAGAAGAGGGACAAAAAAGGTAATCTCTATATCCATCCAGAGGTTAGAAATCTCCTCTGGCATGACAGAGACCCCGAGACACTGAATTTTGACCCGAGGATTGCCCAGAAGACCTGCTCAAAATCAGGCTGTCATGTGGAGGAATTAAGACAGTTCAAAAAGACCATAATGGCAAGGAATTTCAGGCAGAGGACCATGAGGACATGGCTTGAGCCCTATGGACCTCATAATTGCGGGCCTTCCTTTGCAGACCCTCCACCACCTGAGGTTCTTGAAGGTGCTGAATTTGATTTTAATAACACAGTGAAGATCCAGAAGGAATTAAATATAGGATTCTCAAAGGAGCAGGCAGTAGTAAAACAGAGATTTTGTAATGTCTGTCATGCAGGATGCCTTGATTGCCACTATACACCAGGAAAGGATGGAAAGGTCCATTCCTTTACAAAGAGGCCTGATTCCTATTCCTGTGCTGGATGGGGCAGGGGCAATAGCATATGCCATCCAGGTGCCATGCAATCCCGAAGGGGTGAAACCTATATTGGAGGGGATTATTCTATTCCAAGAGGAATGGCTCCTGATATACATTTTAAGAAAAACATTCATTGCAGGGACTGTCATCAGACAGGAACACTCGGTATGGGTGATATGGAAAGAAAGGCTACATGTCAGGATTGTCATGTAGAGATTGAGGAGGCCCATGAAAGCTCCATCCACAAAGATCTTACATGCACAGCCTGCCATGTCCGAAGGGCAGGTGGTTACCAGATAACCATATGGGGTAAGGGGCTTGTGGGAGGAAAGGAAAATCCCTTTAAGAAATACTCACTCTATTACGGAATACAGGAACCATTGATATTAATGAAAGATCAGAAGGGTAAATGGTTTCCTGTAAAGATATGGCCTCATGCAGTAGGAAATATAAGACTGGATATAAAGCCATCTGGTCTGAAATTCCGCTGGCCTGATGGAAGTACGAGGGATATGTATGCCCTGATGGGTAGCTTTGATGGCCTTCCAGGTGCAAACAGACACCTGCTCTGGTTAGAGATACAGGAGGTAAGCCATCCCTTTGAAAGGTCTCGAAGGTGTAAAGATTGTCATAAAGAAAGACAGGTCTCCCTTTCAAGATGGGAATTTCAGGATGATCAGGGTGCAGAGCCCTTTAAGGGTTCATACAGGATAGTTGCTGACAGAGATGGTTTAAGGATAGAGGATATGAAGAATACTACTCCCATAAGGCTCCTTGAGGGCTACAGGCTTGAGGACTTTGCCTCATGGCTCTATCTCAAGGATAAATGGCAGATAAAGGGAGACTTCTCCATAAAGACAGATAGGAAAAAATATGAAAGATATCTCAGGCTTGATGAAGAGATAAGAAAGACCCCTGTAGCCCTGCTAAAAGAAAGGCTTGGTATAAAAGAAAGGCTAAAACCAGAGATAATAAAGGCAGTTGCTATACATAATCCTGATTTATTAAAATAACTACCATGAAGATGCAAGATAAAGGTTTCACCCTTATTGAGGTCCTTGTTGTAATCTTTATCCTGAGTATCCTTGCTGCCCTTGTGGCACCAAAGATAATAGGCAGGACTGATGATGCAAGGATAGCAGAGGCAAGGCTTCAGATAAAGAACTTTGAGACAGCCCTGAAGCTCTTTAAACTTGACAACGGCTTTTATCCATCAACAGAACAGGGGCTTGAGGCATTGATAACAAAACCCACCATCGGAAGGATACCACCTAATTACAGGGAAGGTGGCTATCTTGAGCAGAAAAAGATACCCCTTGATCCCTGGGGAAATCCCTATATCTATCTCTGTCCTGGCATCCAGGGAGACTATGATATAATCTCCTATGGTGCTGATGGTAAAGAGGGAGGAGAGGGAAAGGACGCTGATATCACGAACTGGAATATCCAGTAACTGTTACTTCTGCACCAAAGGTTTTACTCTCCTTGAAATTATTGTTGTCCTGTTCATCATTTCCATAACCCTTGGGATCGTCCTTCCATCTATCAATATAAAAAAGTCACTGAGCTCTGAGGCAAAGAGGTTTGCCTCTGTGCTCAGGTATATACTTGATGAGGCAGCAACAAAGAAAGAAACCCTTTATCTCACTGTAAAGATTCAGGAAAAGAGGATATTCTATGAGGTCTCGGAAGGCAAAAGACAGGAGTCTCTGCCTCACCTGGTAGGGATAAAGACCTCTTCAAGAGGAGATCTCAAAGACTCAAGCCTGACCATATTATTTTATCCCTCTGGTGTGAGAGAGGCCTTTGTCTTTATATTTCAGGATAAAAAAGAAAGATATGAGGTAAAGATAAATCCAGTAAGTAACAGGGTAAGGATTGAAAAGGGTAGTATATAATTGCAAGAAGGGCTTTACCCTCATAGAGGTGCTTGTAAGCCTTGCAGTGGTGGGCTCCCTTGTGGTTGCCCTTTACAGCCTTCTTTATCATATGAATCTTTATATAGAGCATGAAGACCTCCTTAAGGCAACACTCCTTGCAAGAGAAAAGCTCTATGAAGAGCCCTTGCAGAGAGGCCCTGAGCAGGCAAGATCCTCACCTGATGATAGATTCTCTTATAGAAAAGAAATTATTAATACACCCTTTCAGGGAATAAAGCTATTAAGGATTACGGTTCAAAGTAATGGTAGAGACCTCATAACAATGGAGAGATTGATAAGGCTAAATGAATGAAGGCATCCTTCAGCCTGTTTCTGATAGAGGATTCACCCTTATAGAGGTCCTTATTGCCATTGCCATTGCCTCAATCGTGGCAGGGGCATTACTGAGCATATATGTCTCTGTTGAGAAGACTCTATCTGCCATGGAAGGCAGGGCACTAAGACTCGAGGAGGCAAGGAATCTCCTTGATATGCTTTCAAGAGAAGTCTCCTCTGCTTATTTTAATAAGGATGATAAAAGGACCTTCTTTATCATAAAAGACAGGGACATTTATGGAAGAGCAGCCTCTATCCTGAGCTTTACAGCCTTCAGAGAAAGGGGTCTGATGAGCATTACTTACGAGGTTAAGGAAGAAGGGGATAAGAAATTAATTCTTATTAAAAAAGAAGGGCCTGCCTTCAGGGAAGAAGGCTTAGAGGCAGAACTTATTGAGGATATGGAAGGTTTTCTTGTGGAGATCCCCAGGGCAGAAGGTTTCCTGAGGACATGGGATACAGAACTTACAGGAAGACTCCCTGAAAGGATAAGGATAACCCTCAGCATGAATATAAATCAAAAAAGGATTGATCTCACCGAGACAGTGATACCAAGGCTCCAATGAACCCTGCCAGAGACAATAAGGGCTTTATACTTGTACCTGTGCTGATTATATTTGCAGTTGTAATAGCAATGGTGGGAGACTTTTCCTATGAGGTATTTGTTGATACAGGAGCCCTGAAAAACTATGTCATATCCCAGAGGCTCTCTGTGCTTGGCAGTTCGGCAATGGATTTTTCCATTGAGCATATAAGCAATTATCTCAAGGGCTTGGATTATACTTATGAGAGAGAATTACTTCTTGACCTTTCAAGTTTTGTTGAATCAGAGGGCCTGAACCTTGCTGTTATCCTCAGTGATGAGAATGGAAAGTTTAATCTCAATTCCCTTTATACCCACAGCCTTACAGATAAGATAAAGGCAATTGAGGGTCTTAAAAGGCTCTTAAGAAGACTCAAGCTTAATGAGGATATCAGTCTTATAATCTCTGACTGGATAGACAGGGACAGTGATGAGGAATACCCTCAAGGAGAAAGGTATTCTAAAAACAGGCCCCTCTACAGCATTGAAGAACTCCTCCAGATACCAGGGATAACAGAAGAGATCTTTGAAAAACTCAAGCCCTATGTAACCTGTTATACTGATGGAAGGATAAATATAAATTCTGCTCCAGCTGAGGTCCTTCTTACCATTGATGGTATAACAGAGGATATTGCTGAAGCAGTCATAAATTACAGAAAAGAAAGGCCCTTTGAAAGGTCTGAGGATCTGAAGAATGTCCCTGGCATAAGCCCTCACCTTTATCAGTCCCTTCAGGGAAGATACACTGTAAAGGCACTGATTTATGGAATAACCATAAGGGCAGAACAATCAGGTATAAAGAGATATATCCACGGAGTTGTTAATACAGAGACATTAAGATTAAAATATTACAGGGAAGAATAAGATGGCAAGGCTTCTGTTCATAGAGATTAATAATAACTTTAATGTAATCCTCTCTGAAAAGAAAGGAAAGGTCTTTAAGATATTAAAGACCGTAGAGATCAATGGTGATGAGCCTTCAAGGATAAGGGCTGAATTAAACTCAGGATTATCCTGGTTTAAGGCTCCACTCTGTTACATAAGCCTTCCAGTGAGGATGTTTGGATACAGGATAATAGAACTTCCCTTTAAAGAAGAAGATAAGATAAGGGATGTCCTTGCCTTTGAATTAAAAGAAAAGGTAATGCAGCCTGTTGAAGACCTCGTTTATGATTTTGTAATGCTTCCCTCAGATAATGATAAGACCCAGAAGATACTAACTGTTTATACAGGAAAGGATGAACTGAGTAGCCTTCTTAAAAGACTTTCAGAGGCTAATATAGAACCTGATGTTATAGGCTCCATTTCTCTCAGAAACTTAATTGAAAAAGGCTTCAGGGCTGAAGACCTGCTGAATCCACCTCCTTATAAAGAGGATCTTTTAGAACTTCTTCAAAAGGAGGCAGAAAGGCCTGTGATAAACCTCTTAAGAGGAGGCCTTGGCATGAGTATAGAAAGAGAGGCCCTCTTAAAAAGGTTAAGGATAACAAATATACTTCTTCTTGGCATATCATTGATCCTTACCCTGTCCTTTGGTCTATCAATTAAGAGGAATTATTCAGAGGCATTAAAGCTGAGGACATGGATTAATGATGAATACAGAAAAGAATTCCCTCAAGAAAAGATAAAGGATGAGATACTGCAGCTAAGATCCCACTTAAAGGAGGTAAAGGATAAAAAGGATATACTTCTGGGAATACCTGCGGTTGATACACTTAAAAAGATCAAACCTGGTGACACTATAAATATTGAATCAGTTGATATGGACGTCAAGGGCATCACCCTTAAAGGAGAAGCCAGAGACCTTGGAGGCATTGAATCATACAGGGAAAAACTGAAGGAAACTCTTAAGAATCCCACCATTATAGAGAGCGGACAGTTTTCAGGCAAGATAAGATTCACCCTAAAGGCAGAAAGATGATAAAGATCTTCTATAAGACCCTGATACTCACCGCAGTTGTTCTAACAGTGTTAATAGCAGGCCTTTTCACAAAGGCAGCTTCAGAAAGGGAACTGGAGCATCAGAAAAAAAGGCTCAGGGAATTCCAGGGTCTCATACAGGAATACAGGGGGATTAAAGAAGAGCTATCAAAAACAACTGCCTTCACCACCAATCAGGCAAGGAAAAATAAAGCCCTCATGGATGAACTTAATTCTGTGCTTAACACAACAGGTCTTAAGGAAAAGATCAGGGCCTTAAAACAGACTCCTGTTAAAAAGGAAACTCCCTTTGGTGATGTTGAAGAGGCAGAGCTTATTATGGAAAGGCTTACCATGAATGAGATCGCAAATCTCTTCTATCAGATAGACCAGAGGCATTCCATCACGATCAGCAGATTATCTATTAAAAGGGCCTTTGATGCACCTGAACTGCTGAATCTTACAATGATGCTCTCTTCGCTCAAAGAAAAAAGATGAATATCCATCTTAGATGGCTGAAATATCTGGCCCTGAGTCCAGTTTTTCTGATTCTAATTATAGAAGGCCTCTGGCTTATTGCCATACCTGAAGGTCTTATAAAAGAAAAAATCCTTTCTCATATCCCTGCTGGATTTGATATTGAAATAAAGGGAATCAGGAAAGGTCTTTTTCCTTCTTTATATATACAGGACCTTTCTCTCAGGACAAAGGATTCAGGGATTGCCATCAATGAGATCAGGGCATCCATTCACTTTCCTTCTTTATTAAAAGGAAGGCTCATGATAGCTGTAAAGGATGGAGGGATTAATGGACTCATTGGTTTATCAGGGAATATAGCTGTAAAGGTGAGGGGCTACAGTTTATCTCAGGTCAAAAATCCTGTTTTAAAAGGTGATGGTGTTATTCACATGGAATCAGAAATAGTAAAAGGAAAAGGAAAGATGGATTTTTCACTAACTGATGCAAGGCTTGAGCCCTTTAATGACAATGGAATATATATCCCTTTAAATCTTATTGACACAATAAAGGGCAGACTTGATATTGATGGAGGAGATATTATCATTCAGTCTATAACCCTTTCTGGCAAGGACATCTATGGAAGGGTTAAAGGTAAGATAAGGGATAACAGGGCTGAGCTTGTCATTGAGCTCATGCCAGAAAAGGAGTTAAATAATACACTTATGATCTTGATGCCCCACTCCATGGTATCTCCTGGATATTTCAGGATAGAGGTCAAAAGACAATTATGAAAAAACCTCTTATTGCCATAGTTGGAAGACCAAATGCTGGTAAATCCACCCTTTTTAATCGCCTCATCAGGCAGAAAAGGGCGATAACAGAAAAGACACCTGGTGTAACCCGTGACAGGATAGAAGCAGAGGCAGAATGGGAAGGAAAGAGGTTCATTCTTGTGGATACAGGAGGCTTCACAGATATTAAAGACACCATAATGACGCAGGTGAGAAAACAGGCACTCTATGCAATTGAGGAGGCAGAGCTGGTGATACATCTTCTGGATGCAAAGATTGGTGTAACCCCTGAGGATATGGAGCTCATGAGACTACTTAAAGAAAAAAACAAAAAGGTGATATTTGCAGTAAACAAGATAGATACACCATCAAAAAGGGATTTAATATACGAATTCTATAAACTTGGTGACGAGCCTGTGCCTGTCTCAGCCCAGACAGGCTATGGAATTGAAGAGCTTATGGAAAAGGTCCTCTCACTTATTCCGCAGAAAGAAAAGGAAGAGACTCGGGGTCTTCCGAAGATTGCCATAGTGGGCAGGCCGAACACAGGAAAATCTACCCTCGTAAATACACTGCTTGGGAAGGAGAGGATGATAGTGAGTCCCATTCCTGGCACCACAAGGGATTCTGTTGATTCAATCTGCAGATATTATGGCAGGCAATATCTGCTCATTGATACCGCTGGCATAAGGAGAAAGGCAAGGATTGAGGATAATATTGAATATTATTCTATCACAAGGGCAATGAAGAGCATAGAAAGGGCTGACCTGGTAATCCTCCTGATAGATGCAGTGGAGGGGATTACTGATCAGGACCAGAAGATAGCAGGACTGATAAGAGAAAATAATAAATCTGCAATTGTGTGCTTTAACAAATGGGATAAGATTGAAGAACCTGATAAAAGACTGAAATATCTTCTTTCCGAATTTCAGAGAAAATTACCCCATCTGAGTTATGCACCTGTACTTACCATTTCAGGACTTGAGAAAAGGAGGGTTACGAAAATATTTCCCCTTATTGATGAGATACTTTCTGAAAGAAAAAAGAGGATCACTACAGGAGAATTAAATAGAATTTTAAAAAAGATAAAGGAAGAGCTCATGATACCAGCCTATCATGGTAAGGAGATAAAGATCTATTATCTCACACAGGCAGAGACAGAACCACCTGGTTTTGTCCTTTTTGTGAATCTTCCTCAGGCAATAAAAGACCATCATAAAAAATACATAGAGAATCTCCTGAGGGAAAGATTCGGTTTCAAGGGAAGTCCATTGAGGATTTACATAAGGGAGAGCAAATAAAAATGCAGGCCTTCACAGTTAAAACACCCTCCTCACTTCAGGAATATCTCCTGAAACAGGGTTTCAAGAGAAACCGGATAAGACAGCTCCTTAAATATGGTTCCCTTTATGTAAATGGAAAGGTTGTAAAGAGATATGACCATCCCTTAGTGACAGGAGACAGGCTATCCATTGAGATTAAAAAAGAGGCATCAAAAGAGATCCTTCGGAGATTTAGAATAAAGCTCCTTTATGAAGATGACCACATTATTGTGATTGATAAACCTCCTGGACTTTTAAGCATTGCCACCGAGACAGAAAGGCAAAGAACTGCCTACTATATAATCAATGAATATCTTAAACAAAAAAACGAAAGAGTCTTCATTGTCCACAGGCTTGACAGGGATACCTCTGGAGTCATGGTTTTTGCAAAGACAGAAGAGGCAAAAAGAAGACTTCAGTCCAGCTGGCATAATGTAGAAAAAATATACCTCTGTCTTGTAGAGGGAAGGCCTGAGAAAAAAGAAGGTATCATAACAGGGTATCTTAAAGAGACAGAAACCTTTCTTGTTCATCCTGCAAAAGGCAGTGTTAATGCAAAATATGCTGTAACAGAATACCGTGTCTTAAAGGAAGGCAAAGATTATACGCTCCTTGAGGTAAGAATCGTTACAGGTAGAAAGAACCAGATACGAGCGCATCTCTCAGGTATAGGTCATCCAGTGGCTGGTGATAAAAAATATGGTGCAAAAACAGATCCCTTTAAAAGACTATGCCTTCACGCCTCAAACCTATCTTTCAGACATCCTGTAACAGGAAGGATAATGAGATTTAATAGTAAGATACCTGAATGGGGAAAGGACTTTCAGATCATTTAAAAACACTTCCAGAAAATTTCAGTATTTCAAGGTAATAAAATATTCCCGAAAATTAGATCAAACCCCTCAATTTTAAAACCAAGGCTGGAATAAAAATTCATAGCATTAATATTTTTTAATTGAGTACGTACCTTCACAGATGTAACGCCCTCATGGTGGAACCAGTCCAGTGCCTTTTCCATTAAAGCCCTCCCTATACCTTTTCGCTGCCACTGTTCCAGTACCCCGATTAGAATAATTTTACCTATTTTATTTTGCTTTTTGCAGGTAATGTAACCCTTTTTAGGGTAATAAAAAACAATATCGGCTGCATCGCCCACAATTGAGTTCTCTATCCATACTTCAAATAATCTTTCAGCATCATGCCTGTTGAAAAAAGGATCGCTGTAGAATCGACTATCTTTGAAAAGTAAAGAACTTATCTGTTTTAATTCATAAATATGTGATGGTTCAGCTTTGATGATATGATTCTTGATCTTCGTGCCAGGACGGGCAATAAATTTCTTTACATCAATCTTCCACGTTACACCTATATCTGTAAGATAGAAACCATTGGAGGTTAAAAGTTTAATTAAAGAGGTATCCTGTTTTTCAAATCGACACAGGAGATAATGAAATCCATCAGCTTTCGCCTTATTTAAAAGATCCTTTACATTAGAAAAGGCCATATCTGATAGAATAACTTCACCTATTTTTTTCCCAAAAAAATTACTATCCCAGCTAAGTTCTTTTATCATTTTCTAAAAGAAATTCCTTAACAATATATAGAGGACGTCTTTGGACTTCCTGATATGTTCGTCCAAGATATTCTCCGAATATGCCAAGCACAAGAAGCTGAATACCACCCACAAAAAAAATAGAAACAATTATTGAAGCATAACCGAGAATCGGTATGTTAAAGAAAATTTTTTTATAAATAAAATATAACCCTGCAAGAAAACTAACAATAGAACTTATCAAACCCATATAAGTTGCTAACCTTAAAGGTACAATAGAAAAAGAAGTTACAGCATGAAAGGCAAGTTTAAAAAGTCTGGGTATATTATATTTACTTCGTCCCTTATATCTTGGATTATGTTGAACATCCATAGTTGTTGCATTAAAGCCCGTCCATGCTATCATTCCGTGAATAAATCTTGCATATTCTCTCATTTCCCTGAGCACAGTCACAACTCTTCTACTTAAAACCCTTAACATTGTCTGCCCTGCCGGCATATCCACTCCTGAAAACCTCCCTAAGAACCACCAGAAAATAGCTGATGTCAATCTTTTCAAGAAAGGATCTCGTCTAACTTTTCTAATTCCATATACAATATCATACCCTTCTTTAAATTTCTGATAAAGCCTCGGTATTTCTTCTGGTGAATCCTGAAGATCTGCATCCATCATAATTATGATTGAACCATTTACATGGTCAAGTCCAGCTGTAATAGCCATATGGTGTCCAAAATTCCGCGAAAAACTTATTCCCTTAATTCTTGGGTCTTTATGGTGGAGTTCCTTTATAAGTTCCCAGCTCCTGTCTCTGCTTCCGTCATCAACCATTATTATTTCATAAGTGCCAAGTGTTTCCATTACAGCAGTAAGCCTTTTATAAAGCTCAGGGATATTTTCCTCTTCGTTGTAAACAGGAATTACTATTGAAAAATCAGGAGGCGTTGATGTTTTATTTTCCATACTATATATTATATAATATTTTTGTGCATGGAATTGAATTTTTCAAGCATAACATTGAACACAGCGATATTGAAAGGGTTAATGAAGTCCTTAGATCAATATTCCTTACCACAGGGGAAAAAGTAAGGGAGTTTGAAGAAAAATTCTCTACCTATCTTGGCTCACGATACACAATCGGTGTTACAAGCTGTACAGCTGCCTTGCATTTAAGCCTTATTGCTGCTGGTACAGGTCCTGGTGATGAGGTAATTACCACACCTATGAGCTTCTGCGCGACGGCAAACTCGATACTCCATGCAGGTGCAAGGCCTGTTTTTGTGGATGTGGAAGAAGACACGGGCAATATAAATGCAGAACTTATAGAAAAGGTAATCACTGAAAAAACAAAGGCAATAATACCTGTTCATCTCTATGGTCAGATGTGTGACATGAAAAGGATTAAAGAAATAGCTGATAGATATAATCTAAAGGTCATAGAGGATGCAGCCCATGCCATTGAAGCAGAAAGGGATGAAATCAAACCAGGTCAGCTATCCTTTTCTGCCTGCTTCAGCTTCTATGCTACAAAAAATATAACCTCTGGTGAAGGTGGGGCAATAACAACAAATGATAAAGAGATAGCTGAATTGCTTAGAATGCTCAGATTGCACGGAATTGATAAATCAGCAATTGATAGATATACAAAAAGATATCAGCACTATGATATGCCAGTACTTGGTTGGAAGTATAATATGGACAATATACAGGCAGCGCTCCTCATAGGTCAGCTTGAAAGGATTGATGAACTATGGAAGAGGAGAGATAATCTCTGGAGACTCTATGAAGATGAGCTGGAAGGTATTAAAGGTATAAAACTCCCAAAAACTGTTCCCAATTCAAGGCATGCAAGGCATCTCTTTACTGTGCTTGTCCCATCAGGGAAAAGGGATGAGATATTATGGAGGCTTCAAGAAGCAGGTATTGGTGTTGCTGTAAATTACAGGCCAATACATCTCATGTCATTTTATAGAAAGACCTTTGGTTATAAAGAGGGTGATTTCCCTGTGGCAGAGGATATTGGTTCAAGGACTATCTCTCTTCCCCTCTACCCCTTATTAAAAGAAGAGGGATTGAAAATAGTGTGTACTACACTGAAAAGAATTATGGAGGAGATATGAAGACTATTCTTGTAACAGGCGGGGCAGGTTTCATCGGAAGCAATTTTGTTGAATATATCTTTAATAAACATCCTGACTGGAGAATCCTTGTTGTTGATGCCCTCACCTATGCTGGTGATATTGAGAACATACCTGAGTACATCAGAAATTCTGAAAGGTTTGAGTTCTGGTATGGTGATATAAATAACCTTGACCTCATGAGCGACCTTGTGAGTCGTTCAGATATGGTGGTGCACCTTGCAGCAGAGACCCATGTGGCAAGGTCTCTTTATTCTCAAAGGGAATTCTTTGTTACTGATGTTCTCGGAACACAGTCAGTTGTAAATGCTGTCCTTAAACATCTGGACAGGATAAAGAGATTTGTTCATATCTCCACCTCAGAGGTCTATGGCACAGCAATAAGAGAACCAATGGATGAAGAACACCCATTGAATCCAACAACACCCTATGCTGCAGCAAAGGCAGGTGCTGACAGGCTTGTCTATTCCTATATAGTCTCCTTTGATATACCAGGTGTTATTATAAGGCCCTTTAATAACTATGGTCCAAGACAGCACCTTGAAAAGGCTATCCCACGATTTATTACAAGCTGTATACTTGGAGAACCCCTCACAATACATGGAGATGGCTCAGCACGAAGAGACTGGATATTCGCAGAAGACACTGCAAGGGCAATTGACCTGGTACTGTCTGCACCTCTTGAGAAGGTCAAGGGAGAGGTCTTTAATATAGGTACAGGAAGAAGTATCTCTGTCCTTGAGATTGCAAAGCTTATAGTTCAGAATTTTAACAAAGGCTCTGACTGCATGACATATATACCTGACAGGCATGGTCAGGTTCAGAATCATATTTCCTCCACTGAAAAGGCTGAAAGGCTTTTAGGTTTCAAGGCTTCTATCAATGTAGAGGAAGGGATAAAAAAAACCATTGAATGGTATCTTAAAAATCCAAAACTATGGGAAAAGCAGATACCCCTAAGAAAGGTGCCCCTCAGGATGAGAGACGGAAGCATAGTCTGGTATTAAACTTAGAAATAAAACAACCCTAACTCACAGAACCTGATATTTGAGCCATTTAAAAATCTCCTCTATCTTATGGTGCTATATCTTATGGTGCTATGATATAAATATATTAAAGCTATCAGAAAACTTTTTGAATCTTCAATCCTTATAAAGGTTTATAAAAGATTAAGTCTTAAAAAAAATTTTTGTAAAGATATTGAGCACAAAAGGTGTTTAGATTACTATCTTTGATTTTGGGTTTGTTTGTTCCTTAACCTATGAGGTGATAGAAAAAAGTTTTTTGAAAATAAAGGGTTAAAAGCATCTTGAATCTCAGCTTTGGAATGAAAAGCTTGAGAACATGATTGATAACAGCCGCAGAAATCTGGTATTGTATTTTTCATAAAAAATGGATTTCAAAAAAGGAGGCTCTTTATGCCCGAGTTCGAACTAAAGATTGATGGTATGAGCTGTCAGCACTGTGTTATGAGGGTTAAAAAGGCACTTGAGTCTGTAAAGGGTGTAAGATCTGCAGAGGTGGAGATAGGAAGGGCAATTGTGAGCTGTGATTGTAAAAAAGAAGAACTTATAGAGGCTATCGCAAGGGCTGGTTACAAAGTAATAAATTAAGAACGAATCGTCCCACCTGTCTTTTCTATAAGAAGGTTTATTATATTTTCATGCATTCCTTCTACCTCTTCTTCTGTAAGGGTCCTGTCCTTTGCCCTGTAGCGAATCCTGAGGCCGATGCTCTTTTGACCTTCAGGTATGTTCCCACCCCTGAAATAGTCAAATATCGTAACTGATTCAATAAGCTCAGATGGATAGGCGGTAATTAAATCTCTGAGCATCTCGGCTGATATCTCGTTATCCACGATCATGGCTAAATCCCTTTCAATATATGGATAAACTGGGATTGGTTTAAATACAGGCTCAGGACCTCTGTAGCTTAAGAGTAAATCAAAGTCTATCTCAAGCAGGGCAACAGGTGATTCTGTTTTAAGGTCAAGGGAATCAGCTACCTTTGGAGAAAGAATCCCGAGGAAACCAATCTTTTTTTGATTTATAAATATATCTGCTGACTGGCCAGGGTGTAGAAAAGGCTCCATAGAGGGTTTTAATTTAAAACTTATTCTGAATTCTTTGAAAATCCCATCTATTATCTCCCTGAGGAAATAATAGGGATTAATGCTTTCCCTCCATAAGACAGGTCTCGGGCTCTGCCAGTAGAGGGCTCCAAGGTGAAGCCTTTCATCAGGTAGTTCGTTATCCTTCTTGAAGAATACCCTTGCTATCTCAAAAAGAGAGACCTCCTTTATGCCATACCTTATATTGGTCCTGAGGTTATTAATAAGAGAAAGGGTTATACTGGTCCTTAAAAAGGACTCCTCCCGTCTCAAGGGGTTTCTGAGTTCAATAGCCCTGAATCTCTCGTCTTTTTCATCAATCATGAGTTTCTTAAGATCATCTATGTCCATGAAGCTCAGGTTTATTGCCTCTGAATAACCCTTTGCCCTGAATATTGCCTTTATGAACTCTACATCTTTGAATTTTTTGTTTACAGTAATGGACAGTCTCTCCTCTGGCATTATTGAGGGGATCCTGTCATATCCCCTTATCCTTGCAATCTCCTCTATAAGGTCAATCTCTGTATTTATGTCAGGTCTTCTTGAAAGTGTCTTCACAAAAAAGGACTCACCCTCTCTTCTTATCTCAAAACCAAGGCTCTGAAGTATATTACTTACCTCCTCAGATGAAACCTCCTCACCTATAATCTTTTTTATCCTTTCTGACCTCAGCCTTATCTCTTGAGGCATGAACTTAAGGGGATACTCATCAAGGAGCTCCATAAGTTCACCGCCAGCAAGTTCAAGTATAAGCTCCGCTGCCCTGTTTGTGCAGAAAAGAAGTCCTTCAATATCTGTGCCTCTTTCAAACCTGTAGGAGGCCTCTGTCCTCAAGCCAAGTTTCCTGGAACTTCTTCTTATTGATGATGGAGCAAAGTAAGCAGCCTCAAGTAATATGTTCTTTGTCTCAGGTCTTACCTCTGTCTCCTCTCCACCCATTATCCCCGCAACTGCGACAGGTCTTTCTGCATCCCAGATAAGTAATGTATCTTCTGGAAGGTCTCTTTCAAATCCATCAAGGGTCTTTATCTTCTGGCCTTTACCAGCCGGGGCCACCCTTATGAGATTGCCTCTTAGTGTATCAAGGTCAAAGGCATGAAGTGGATGGCCGTAGCCAAGCATTATATAATTAGTTATATCAACAATAATGTTTATAGATCTCAATCCGCACTGTTCAAGTCTCTTCTTCAACCATTCTGGAGAATCACCCACCTTCACATTTTTTATTATCCTGGCTGTGTATCTTGGGCAGAGCACTGGATCGTCTATGATTATTCTGAATGAAGGATGATGCCCTGCACTCAAGGGCTTTTTCAATTGAGGCTCACGGAATTCTTTTCCGATGGCAATAGCTACTTCTCTTGATATACCTGCTACTGACAGGCAATCAGGCCTATTCGGTGTAATACTTATATCAAAGATGATTTCTCCATCAGCCTCCTCTATAGATTCCACCTCAAGACCGAGCATAGTGAGGCCTGAGGCAATTTCTGAAGGAGATGCATCAAGGGAGACAAACTCCTTTATCCAGCCAAGAGGTACCTTCATCAGAACTGTCCTAAAAACATGAGGTTGTTTTCATAGAAAAGCCTTATATCATCTATCCTGTAACGAAGCATGGCTATCCTTTCCACACCAAGACCAAAGGCAAATCCTGTATATCTCTCTATATCATAGCCCACAGCCTTAAAGACCTCTGGATGGACCATCCCTGCTCCAAGGATCTCAAGCCAGCCAGAGTTCTTGCATACCCTGCAGCCCCTCTGACCACATAAAAGACATCCAATATCAACCTCTGCAGATGGTTCTGTGAAAGGGAAATAACTGGGCCTGAACCTTACAGGTGTGTCAGGACCAAAGAGCTCTCTCAGGAACGCCTCGAGAACTGCCTTTAGATTTGCCATTGAGATATCCTCTCCTACCATAAGACCTTCAACCTGATGAAACACGGGGCTGTGGGTAACATCGGCATCACAACGATAAACCTTTCCAGGGGCTATCATCCTCAGGGGTGGTTTTCTCTTTTCCATTACCCTGATCTGTACAGGAGATGTATGGGTTCGTAAGAGTATATCATCTGTAATATAAAAGGTGTCCTGCATATCTCGTGCAGGATGATCCCTGGGTATATTGAGTGCCTCAAAATTGTAAAAGTCAAGTTCAACCTCTGGACCCTCTTCAACAGAAAAGCCCATGGAGGAAAAGATATTTATAATCTCCTTAAGGGTCTTTGTAAGAGGATGTTCAGTGCCAAATCTCTGGAGTCTTCCAGGAATGGTGATATCTATCTTTTCTGAAGTGAGTTTTCTGAGATATTCTATCTCTATGAGCTCTTTTTCCTTCTCGATAAGCCTTCTTTCAATATACTCCTTGAGCTCATTCAAAATCCTGCCCCTGAGAGGCCTTTCTTCCTTTGGAAGGGATTGAAGGGCCTTTATTGCCTCAGCAATGAAACCTTTTTTACCAATATAATGGGCCTTCAATACTGAAAGGCCCTCTCTTTGAGAAAGGGCCTTCAATTCCTGGTCAAACTTTTCCTTAATTACTTCTGGATTTTCCATGGATTAATTAGAGGGTCTTATCAGGCGCTCAGGGCAGATTTTGCTGTATCAACTATTTTTTCAAAGGCCTTGGGGTCATTAAGGGCCATGTCTGCAAGGACCTTTCTGTTAAGCTCGATCCTTGCCTTCTTGAGTCCTTCCATGAGCCTGCCATAGGTTATTCCAAGTGCCCTTGCTGCTGCATTTATCCTCACTATCCAGAGGCTGCGCATCTCACGCTTCTTTGCCCTCCTATCACGATAGGCATACTGAAGGGCCTTCTCCACAGCACCTGCTGCTACCTTATAGGAACGACTCCTTGCACCATAATAACCTTTAGCAAGTTCAAGAATCTTTTTATGCCTTATTCTTGTCTTAAAACCACCTTTTGCCCTTGGCATCTTTTCTCCTCCTTAAAATGAATAAGGTAAAAGTCTCTTCAGATTTTTGTAGTCACTATCTGAAACAATAGCAGACTCCCTCAGCCTTCTTGTCCTTTTTGAAGGCTTACCTGTTAGGAGGTGGCTTTTATTTGCCTTCCTCCTCATTATCTTCCCAGTTCCTGTGACCTTAAATCTCTTTTTTGCACCACTATGGGTCTTAAGTTTTGGCATCCCTTGCCTCCTTCATGTTCGTTTTTTCTTTTTTATTTGTTTAATCTCAGTGCTATCCCTGTGAGAAATAATCTCTGCCTTTATTCCAGAAACCTCTTTTTTAAGATCAAACATCTCAATCTCTACCTTATTTAGCCTCTCTTTAATTTCACAAATATCTTTTTCAACTTTATATACTTTCCCTTTAACCTCTGAAACCTCTTTCTCTACTTCGCCTAAACCCGCCCCGAGTTTATCTTCCGTCTCTTTTAATCCAGCCCTGAATTCTGCCCCGAGTTTATCTTCCGTCTCTTTTAATCCAGCCCTGAGTTCTACCCTGAGTTTATCTTCCGTCTCCTTTAATCCAGCCCTGAACTCTGCCCTGAGTTCTTTTTTCGTCTCTTCATTTGTGGTCTTAATCAGCCTTTTTATATCTTCCTGAGCATCTATTACAAAATTCAGTTTATGCTGAAAATCCTCAGCAAGGATACCGAGATACCTTTTCAGTTCTTCTTTAAATTCCTCAGCATCTGCCTTTGTAAAATAATCACTCATCCTACTTCCCAGGGGCTATAACCATTGTTATATTACTGCCTTCAATGGTTGGTTTCTTCTCAATAGCAAATTTACCCTCTATCATCTCAATAAGTCTCTCAAAAACCTTCATCCCGAGGTCAGGTCTGGTTGCCTCTCTTCCTCTGAGCATCATGGTAATCTTTGCCTTGTTGCCATCATCAAGGAATCTCCTTATATTCTTGGCTTTTAACTGAAGGTCATGGTCATCTATCCTTGGTCTCAGCTTTATCTCTTTAACATCAGCTGTCTTTTTCTGGTGAGACTTCTTCTGCATCTGGTACCTGTATTTTCCGTAATCCATAATCCTGCAGACAGGGGGATTGGCATTTGGAGCAACTTCCACAAGGTCAAGGCCCCTTTCCCTTGCAAGGGCGAGCGCCTCCTTTATCGGAACAACTCCCACCTGACTGCCATCCACATCAATAAGCCTCACCTCGCTTCTTCTTATTGCCTCATTTACTCTGACTTCCTTTTCTATGAATGTCACCTCCTTGATTTAATTTCCTCTTTGAGGAATGCCAGAAAGGCATCTGCCTCAAAGGGTCCGATGTTTTCTCCATTTCTCTTCCTAACAGTATAACTATTTTCAGAAATCTCTTTATCACCTATTATAACCATATAGGGCACTTTCTTTAAAGTCATCTCCCTGATTTTATAGCCTATTTTTTCATTCTCAAGCCTCAATTCAGAACGAATCCCGTTCTCTTTAAGGAACCTGTGAAATTTTGCTGCAGCCTCATTATGCCTTTCACTTATGGGAAGCACAGCCACCTGTACTGGTGCAAGCCACAGGGGAAAGGCACCTGCATAATGCTCAATAAGTATACCAAAAAATCTCTCAAGAGAACCCATTAATGCCCTGTGAATCATTATCGGTCTGTGATCCCTTCCATCACTACCGCGATAGGTGAGAGCAAATCTTTCAGGGTTATTGAAATCAACCTGTATGGTGCTGCATTGCCAGGGCCTTCCAAGACAATCCTTTACCTTTATATCTATCTTCGGGCCATAAAATACACCTTCACCAGGGTCTATGGAATACTGCAAACCCTTTATCTCAAGTGCCCTTTTAAGGGCATTGGTTGAGCGCTCCCAGTTATCGGGTGATCCAACATACTTTTCAGGTCTTGTGGAAAGATATATATCATATTCATTGAAACCGAAGGTTTTCAAGATATAAAGTGTGAAATCAAGGACATGGAGAACCTCTTCCTCTATCTGGTCCTCTCTGCAAAATATATGGGCATCATCCTGGGTGAATCCCCTCACCCTCAGGAGTCCATGAAGTACACCTGATCTCTCATATCTATAGACTGTGCCAAGTTCTGCAAACCTGATTGGCAATTCCCTGTAACTCCGGAGCTGACTTTTATAAATGCTTATATGGAAGGGACAGTTCATTGGTTTCAGCTCATAAAGTACTCCCTCTATCTCCATGGGAGAATACATATTTTCTCTGTAATAATCAAGATGACCACTCCTTTTCCATAAGTCAAGCCTTGCTATGTGAGGTGTATAGAGGAGTTTATAATCAGCCTTGAGATGTTCATCTCTCCAGAAGTCCTCTATAATTTTTCTTACAATAGCCCCATTGGGATGCCACAGTATCAGTCCTGAACCTATATCATCATTTATACTGAAAAGATCAAGCTCTTTACCGAGTTTTCTGTGGTCTCTTTTTTTAACCTCTTCAAGGAAGGTAAGGTATTCCTTTAATTGACTTTCCTCAAAAAAGGCTGTACCATAAATCCTCTGAAGCATCTTGTTTCTCTCATCACCCTTCCAGTAGGCACCTGCGATACTCAACAGTTTGAAATATTTTATCTTTCCAGCCTTTGGCACATGAGGTCCTCTACAGAGATCAATAAAATCTCCTTCCTCATAAACCGTTACCTCTTCATCGGGAATTTCATTAATGAGTTCAATCTTATAAGGTTCATTGAGTCTTTTAAAAAGTTCAAGGGCCTCCTGCTTACTGAGTACCTTCTTGACAAAAGGTCTGTCCTCTTTGATTATCTTTCTCATCTCATCTTCTATTCTTTTTAGGTCCTCTGGGGCAAGAGGTCTTTCTATATCAAAGTCATAATAAAATCCATTCTCTATGGCAGGACCTATGGCAAGTTTTGCTTCGGGGAATAATCTTTTTACAGCATGGGCCATTATATGGGCAGTGCTATGACGGTAAGTCTCAAGGGATAATTCCTCTGAGAGCTCTGCTTTCTTTCTTGACTGCTCCGGATTATTTATTGACATATTTCATCCCGTTTATTAGATACCCTTAGTTTTTAAATTCAGTCCTTATTGCCCCCAGAAGTCTCTGTATTGCTCTATCAAGGGCTTCATCAATAATCTTCATTTCATCATCACTGAATCTCTCAAGAACATATTCCTGAGGAGGAATCTCTTTTGACCTGCCAATTCCAATCTTCATCCTTATAAAGCCATCACCAATTGCATCAATAATGGACTGAACACCTCTGTGACCACCTGATGAACCCCTTTTCCGAATCCTTATCTTACCCAGTTCCATATCAAGGTCATCATGAATCACTACAACATTCTCTGGAGGTATACCCATCTTCATGCACAGGGCTCCGATCGCCTCTCCACTCCTGTTCATGTATGTCAGTGGTTTCATAAGTATAATCTCCATTCCATCAATAAATACTTTATTCATCATGTAATTCCCGAAATCCTTAAGCCGCACATTCCAGAGTCTGCAGAGTCTATCAATGAACATAAAGCCGATGTTATGCCTTGTGAATTCGTACCTTTTCCCGGGATTTCCAAGGCCAGCAAAGAGCCACAATTACTTCTTACCCTCTTCAGTCTCTTCCTTCTTACCCTTCTTTATAACCTCAGGCTCTGTTATCTCTGGGGCAGGTGCTGCTGGAGCAACCTCTTCAACAACAGGTGCTGTAACAGTGGCTATCACCTCTTCTCTGTCTGTGAGTATCTTTATTCCCTCTCCAAGCTTGAGGTCTGAGACATGAATGGATTGACCGACTGCAAGGTCTGATACATCTACCTCAATGTGTCCTGGTATCTTATCAGGAAGTGCCTCTATCTCCAGCTCCCTGAGGGCATGCTGAAGGATTCCGCCCTGTTCCTTCACACCCTTCGGAATACCTTTTGTAATAACCTTTACTGTAACCCTTACAGTCTCTGTTAAGAGAACCTCCTGAAAATCTGTATGCAGAAGCTCTCCTGTTACAGGATCAAGTTGATAGTCTTTTATAACAGCAAGTCTGTTACCTTCAGGGAATTGAAGATTTACAAGGATATTCTCACCTTTTGTTTTCTTCAGGAGCTTTACGAATTCTGCCTGTGGAATCTTTATAGATTCAGACTTTCCAGCCCTGTATAAGACAGCAGGCAATTCACCGTTCCTCCTGAGGGAACGAGCAACTCCCTTGCCAGTGGCCTCCCTTTTGTATGCAGTTATAGAAACCCTTTCCATTATTTCCTCCTCAAAATCTTTATTACTTTTTTATAAGTGCTGAAGCACCTTTATACAAATAGTGAACTTATTGATGTCTCTTCATGAATTCTCTTTATTGCCTCTGCAAGCAATAAGCCAATACTCAGGACCTTTAACTTCCTGCAGGCCTCCTGTTTACTATCAAGAGGGATAGTATTTGTTACTATCACCTCCTTGATAGGAGAATTATTCAATCTCTCAATGGCAGGGCCTGAAAGCACCGCATGTGTGCAGGCTGCATTTACTGATCTCGCACCATGCTCTATAAGGGCCTGAGCAGCCAGTGTGGTTGTGCCTCCTGTATCAATTATATCATCAAGGATCAGGGTATCCTTACCTTTTACATCACCGATAACATGCATAACCTGTGCTACATTTGCCCTTTCTCTTCTTTTATCTATAATCGCAAGTGATGAACCAAGCTTTCTGGCAAATGTCCTTGCCCTTTCCACTCCACCTGCATCGGGTGACACTATGACAAGCCTTTCACTGTCATAATGTGACCTTATATAATCAAGCAGTACAGGCATTGCATAAAGATGATCAACAGGTATATCAAAAAAACCCTGTATCTGGCCAGCGTGAAGGTCCATGGTAAGTACCCTGTTTGCACCTGCAACTGTTATGAGGTCAGCAACAAGCCTTGAAGATATAGGAACCCTCGGCTGGACCTTTCTATCCTGTCTTGCATATCCATAATAAGGAATAACTGCAGTAACCCTCCTTGCAGAGGCCCTTCTCAGGGCATCAATTATTAAAAGAAGTTCCATAATATTATGGTTAACCGGTGCACAGGTTGGTTGAATAACAAAGACATCTGTACCCCGAACATTCTCATTAATCTGAACCATTATCTCACCATCACTGAAGGTTGTTACAGTAGCATCGCAAAGAGGCATCCCCAGATAAGAAGCAACCTCTTCTGCAAGTTTTCTGTGGGCATTACCTGTTATTATCTTTATTCCTTCTGGCATAATTCCTTTCCTTAACTTTATGTCTTTTTTATAACTGGGGCGGGAGGATTCGAACCTCCAGATGGGAGATCCAAAGTCTCCTGGCTTGCCCGTTTGCCTACGCCCCATTCAGGCTGGCCAAATTTGCAAATAATTATAACATAAAGATAAAAATCCTAACAACAAAAAGGCAGATCCCTATTTTGCCGATAGAAAACTGGCAGGCTACCTCAAAGTCTTTACAATGCGACAATTTTTATTTATCATGTAACAAGAGGTCTTTACCCACAAGGTGAAGTCAGGTATGTATAGTAAGCTTATTAGATATTTTACATTAAGGTGTCGCAGGTAAAGCCTTTTCGGCAGCCTGCCAGTTTTGTTGAAAGGATTATTTATAAATTTCTATCAGCACTTTTCGGCAGATTACCATTATGGCAAACTGCCTTCAATAAATACAGACTTTATTCAGATTATTAATTATTGCTTCGGGGGTATTTCTACAAAGCTTCCACCAAAGTAGGTATATATAAGTTTTCCCTCATCTATCAATTCTTTAAGGGCAGCCTTTACATCCTGTCTCGTTACCCCTGCCTCCTCAGAAATCTTCTTCTCTATATCTGACTGTTTGAGCTTCTTCTTCCCCATAGACTGTTCTACAAGGCTGTAGATCTTTTGCTTTAATTCTTCCTTATCCATCCTGTTCCTCCTTCATTATTAGAATGTTAGTTAAGGTCAAGGTCAAGAACGTGTTCTCAACCTTAACCTTAACCTTTTTTAAATTACCACTTAAATGCTGCTGAGGTCCTGAATGTTTCCCTTGCTATTAAGAAGTCATCAATATGCTGATGGGTGAATGGCAGTCCTGTAACCTTGAAGAACTTTTCCCATCCAATCCTCTCTATCCACTCACCAACACGCTCATGCTTCATCGCACCCTTTTCATAGGCATTGAGTATCTTCTTAACCGCATCTACCACCTCTGGCCATCTTGGCGGATTATTCTTTATAAAAGGCACGACAAGCTTTGAGAATTTCGGAGGAGTCCTCAGATTACCCACTTTTCCTCCAGCCACAATGGCAACTCCATCATACTCAGGGTCATGAATCTCCATTGGAGGGCAGACTGTAAAACAATTACCGCAGTACATGCATTTGTCTTCCTTGATCTTAACACTCTTCTTTGCTGGATCAGGGCTTATTGCACCTGTAGGACATGCAGCAATGGTAGATGGTATCTCGCACATATTGGGTACCTTTTCATGATCAATCTGCGGTATTTTTCTATGAACTGCCACAATTGCTATATCAGAGCAGTGGACCGCACCACACATATTTGTGCAGCATGCTACTGCAAGCCTGACCCTGTTGGGGAGTTCCTTCTTCGTAAAGTACTCTGCAAATTCATCCATTAAGACCTTCACAAGACCGGATGCATCAGATGCTGCTGAGTGACAGTGTATCCATCCCTGTGTATGGACTATATTTGATACCCTCGGGCCTATTCCACCCATCATATAGCCCTTCTTCTTGAGCTCTTCTTTAAGGGGGTTCAGGTTCTTTTCATCAGAAACAAGAAACTCTATATTATTTCTTGTGGTAAACCTCAGATAACCACCGCAGTACTTTGCTGCAATATCTGCAATATCTCTGAGTGTATCTGTGCTCAGAAGCCTTGGTGATGCAACTCTTACAGACCATATCTTGTCTCCACTGTTGGCAACATGGACCATTACACCTGGCTCGAGTATCTCATGATACTTCCAGTTTCCATAGTTCTTCTGTATAACCGGGGGTAAAAAATCCTTATAATGAGGTGGGCCAATATCTGTTCTTCTCTGTGGTGCTGCCATTTTTATCCTCCTTTTATTTAAATTTTTTAAAGTTTTGAATTTGGAACAAGCTCTTCTTCCTTCCAGAAGTAGAATGGGTCTCTTCTTGGTTCCTTGACCATCCTTGGATCAGGCTGGATACCTACATACTCAAGAAAATCCCTCATTCCACGCCTTATGATAAGCTCACCAATCCTTTCTCTGTTCTTGCCATACTCATCCCAGTACTCCCAGACCTTCCTTGTGAATTCCTTTAGCTCTGTATAGGGTGGCTCCATCTTCATGAAGGGTATTATTACCCATGAAAGTGTTGCACCTATAACAAAGGGTGCCTTACTTCCAATGAGAATTGTCGCACCCCTTTCACCGGTTGGTTTGAGTGCCTTTGTCATCTTTGCAATACAGTGCATGCACCTTGAGCAATCCTCATCATTGATCTTAAGGGTCTTTCCATCATAGCTCATGCATTTTGTGGGGCATCTGTTAACTATCTCCTCCTGGATATTCATTCCATTCTTCTCATACCACTTCACAGCATCCTGATCAATGGCGATATTTCCTTTCCATGTTCCTATAATTGAACAATCAGCCCTTGCTATGGAGGCTATACAGTCAACAGCGCAACCTGCAGTCTTGAATTTAAATTTATAAGGGAATGCAGGTCTGTGAAGTTCATCCTGAAACTCCTGGGTAATACTATAGGTAATATCCAGTGTATCAATATTAGACCATTCACATCTTGCCGGTCCAACGCAGCAGCTTGGTGTCCTCATTGCTGAACCAGAACCACCAAGATCCCAACCACGGGATGAAAACTCAGCAAATAATGGTTCAAGATTCTCGGTATTGGTTCCAAGCAGAATTATATCACCTGTTGATCCATGAAAATTTGTTAGTCCGCTTCCATATTTGTCCCATATATCACACATCATTTTGATTGCATCAGATGTATAGAAGAAACCTGCTATAGAATTAATTCTGACAGTATGGAAATTGGCTACATTTGGGAACTGATCAGGAAGGGATGAATATCTACCTATAACTCCAGCACCATATCCTCTGACACCAACTATTCCACCGTGTTTCCAGTAACCACGCTTGTCCGTGTAAGACTTTTCAAGCTGCGCAAGCTCATCTTTTGCCATCAGATTCTTCTTTGCTGCCTTCTTAATCTCTGTTACGAAGCTGGGCCATGGACCCTTCTCAAGTTCATCAAGTAAGGGTGTTTTTGGCAGTTCACTCATGACAGTCCTCCTTTTTATATTTTATAAGCTGGCTAAGGCTCAGCCGAAGATTTTTTGAAACATACAAAGCTACTATATATAAGAGGCTCTGGTCAAATTAAAAAATTTAATCAATAAATCATTTTTCTTTATTATCTAAATCTATAATCACTGCATCTTCATCACACTCAGGGAACTTAGGGCACTTAAGGCAATCACCCCATATCTTCTGGGGTAAGTCAGTCTTCTCAGTCTTTTTGAATCCACTTTTAACAAAAAATTCTGGATGATATGTAAGGGCAAAGACCCTTTTTACACCAAGCCTCTTTGCCTCCTCAAGGCATCTCTTAAGCAGCTTTTTTCCTATACCCTTTTTTTGAAATTCTTTTTTTACTGCAAGAGACCTTATCTCAGCAAGGTCTTCCCAGAGGATATGAAGGGCACAGAGCCCGATGATATCCCCCTTATTCTCAAGTACATAGAAATCCCTTATGTTTTCATATAATTCATTAAGAGAACGGGGAAGCATCTCCTCTTTTCTGGCAAATTCATTAATAACCCTGTGCATCTGTTTTACATCACTTACTGTGGGTTTTCTTATTTTCAATGTATTCAATACCTCTTCGAATAAGTCTCTTATTTATCTCAACAAGCTTATTTCTTGATGATGGAATTGTCTCCTCAAGGGTTTTAAAAATATCTTCTTCATTAAGAATCTCTGTTTTTGCTATGAAGGCACCAAGCATGACCATGTTTGCACCCCTTGGATTTCCATCCTCTGCAGCTATCAGGGTGGCTGGTATAGCAAGACCTGAATCTACAGTGTCCTTTATTACAGAAGAGTCATAAAAAAGCAGTCCGTCCTTTTTTAATCTCTGAAAGAATTTCTTTAATGATGCCTCATTAAAGACGATAAGGATATCCACATTACCTGTCACAGGTGAACCTATAAGTTCATCTGAAATAATGACAGTGCAATTTGCTGTTCCACCCCTCATCTCTGCTCCATAGGAAGGAAACCATGTAACCTCCTTACCTGAAAGCATTGCTGCGTGGGCAATAGTCTTACCAAGGAAAAGTATGCCCTGACCTCCAAAACCAGCTATTATGATTCCTCTTTCCATTACCTCAGAGCCCCTAAAACCTTTTCAATCTGGGTTTTATGATGTTCTATTATATCCTGGGGTGTTCCCCATGAGGCAGACTTGCTTGCAAGTCTTTCAACCACATTTAAAAGGTCCTGCTTTGATGGATTCTCAAAGGAGCCGTTAACCTCTTTAAATACAAGTTTTACTGCATTCGTTACACTTTCAAGTATCTCATCATCACTTACCTTTCTTCCGAGAGATTCCTTTACCCTTGCAAAAGTCTCCTTCTGAGCCTCAAAAAAGCATTTAATTATAATATCCCTTGCCCTTCTGGTATCAAGACCGATCAGGTCTTTTTCATCCACAAACCATCTTTTGTATTTCTTCATGTTACTTCTTAATTTTTCAGGCCTTCAATATACCTGTCTTAAAATAATTCTTCATCTCCTCCTTCATCCACCTCTTTGCCTCAGAAGGGCTCATGCCCCAGTCTGTAGGACAGGGTGAAAGAACCTCCACAAAGCTGAATCCTTTATTATCCATCTGATTACGAAAGGCTGTAATTATGTAGTCCTTTGTCTTCTTTATATCTCCCACTGAATCAATACTGCCCCTTGCAATGAATCTCGTACCATCAAGAGTTGCAAGCATTTCCGAAACCCTTATGGGATAGCCATGTCTGACTTTATCTCTGCCATGAGGTGTAGTTGAGGTTCTCTGGCCAATAAGGGTTGTTGGAGCCATCTGACCACCTGTCATCCCGTAAGTGGCATTATTAATAAAGATAACAGTGATATTCTCTCCTCTGGCACCAGCATGAATAATCTCAGCCATACCAATTGAGGCGAGATCACCATCTCCCTGATAGGAGAATATTATCCTGTCAGGCATTACCCTTTTCAGACCTGTAGCCACCGCAGGAGGTCTTCCATGGGCTGCCTCTATTACATCAAAATCAAAATAATCATAGGCAAAGACAGCACAACCAACAGGTGCTATCCCTATCACCCTTTCCCTTATCTGAAGCTTATCAATGCACTCAGCAACAAGCCTGTGGGCAATGCTGTGACCACAACCTGGACAGTATCTGAAAGGAACCTCTTTGAGACTATAAGGTCTTGAAAAGATCTGCCTCATCAAAAACCTCCATACCTATTTTTTTCCTTCTGTTTCAAAGATAGTTGACTCTCTATGAAACAGGATTATCCTGTTCTTACCAAGTGACTTTGCCTCATACATTGCCTTATCAGCAGCATTGAGAAGTCTATCAGCATCAATAAAATCATCCGGGCATGTGGTGATACCACCACTTATGGTAACAGGACAGACAACCTCTATCCCTTTATCTGAATGACATTCAAATATAGTCTTTGAGACCTCCTCTCTTATCCTGTTTGCTATCATACCTGCCTCTGCCTTTTGAGTATTGGGCAAAAGTAATATAAATTCCTCTCCACCATATCTGGCAATTATATCAACCTTTCTCAGTGCCTTTCTCAGTATATCCGCCAGGACCTGCAGAACCCTGTCACCAGCAAGATGACCATATTCATCATTAACTTTTTTAAAATCATCTATGTCTATAAGGACAATGGAAAAACTTGCCTTATATCTCTTGACCCTCTCTATCTCCTTTTCAAGGGCTTCATAAAAATATCTCCTGTTAAAAAGCCCTGTAAGGGCATCGGTAATGGATAGTCTTTCCATTTCTTTAAAAAGTTTTATCTTATCAAAAACAAGAGATACATTATTCGCAATAAGTGATATGATAGATGCAAGCTCAAGATCAAAGGCCCTTTCTTTCCTGTTGCCAAGGAGAAGATAACCAAGTATGGTCCCGCTACTTAGAAGAGGCACTACCACAAGAAATAATATCCCTTCCTTTAAAAAGACTTCCTTTTTTTCAATCTCTTCAATTTCAAAAACTCGCATAGGCGGCTCTGCCGATGTTATGAAATCAGTCAACTGACCTGTCTGGACAGCCCGCTGAAAGGCAAGAGAAAAGCCTCTATAAGCCTTAACCACCAAGGCTTTTTCATCTGAGGGTATTACAACAGCACCAAGGCCAAAATCTCCAACGAGCATGCATTTTTCAAGGATATGTCCATAAAGTTCTTCAGTCTCGGAAGAAGATATAAATATATTTGATATAGAATTTGCAATCATAAGCTCCCTGTTTTTTCTGAGGAGTTCTTTCTCAGCATTTATAAATCTTGTTACATCAATAAGATATATAATAGAGACCTTTTCATCATAAATCTCCTGTGCCCTGTTTTTATCAATCCACAATTCAAAAACAGAGTCTCCATGATATACATACATTCTTTTTGCCCTGCCTTCATGTAAAAGTGTCTCTGTAAGCTCAAGCCTTATATCTCTGAATATCCCTATATCCCTTACATCCATACCGAAAGAGGCCTTTCCTGCACCTGATATAAGCATAAAGGCCCTGTTAAAATCTATTACAGTAAGGTCATGCCTTACCACCACAACTGGTATGCTTATTAATTCAAGCATGCTATTAATAGTAATACCCATCCCTTTACGCCCTGCTAACCGCCTATTACTGAAGAGGCTTCATATTTTATTATACCTTCTAAGATACCAAAATCACTAACCATAAGTGTCTCCTTTGAAAAAAATTTCATAATTTCTATCACCGAAAGGAGTCCCGCAATAATCATGTCTTCCCTTCCCTTCTCAATCCCCTTCAGCTCTCTTATCTGCTGCAGTGTAAGCCCTGAAAGTCTCCTCAGGAGTTCTTCAAGACCTGATAGAGATAATCTATGACCGTGAATCCTTTCTGACTCGTATTTATCAAGAGAAAGATCGAGACTGGCAAGCGTGGTAACAGTACCTCC
Source organism: uncultured bacterium (assembly GCA_938074335.1). GTDB lineage: Bacteria > Nitrospirota > Thermodesulfovibrionia > Thermodesulfovibrionales > CALJEL01 > CALJEL01. The sequence continues at coordinate 59,949 of CALJEL010000044.1, forward strand.
TGTACCTATTAATATCCCGGGCTTTATGCAGAAGGATAAATCATGAAGTTCGTAGGATAATAAAAAACTTTTTATTTTAGAACATATCTCAGATATAATTTCATGAGAGGGAGGATAGCTTTTTATAAGGTGAGAAAGCTTAAGCACACCCATGGGAATGGATAACATATGAAGGGTACCATCTCTTCCTATTATAAATTCTGTGCTTCCACCACCGAGGTCAAAGGCAATAAAATCCTGAGGCAGCTCAAGACCAGACCTTATGCCCTCTATGGTAAGAAAGGCCTCTTCCTCTTCAGTGATGACCTTGATATCAATACCAATCTCATTTTTTACCCTTTCAAGGAATTCATGAGAATTTCTGGCTTCACTTAAGGCAGAGGTGCCCACTGCAGAAATCTTATTAACTCCAAACTCTATTGCCTTTTCCTTAAAACCCTTAAGGCATTCAATGCTTTCCCTGATACTTGATTCCTTTATCATTCCCGTAGTTTTTATAAATTCTCCAAGTCTTGTGATCTTCCTGTCTGAATAGACCTTTTCTATTCTGTTATTACTGAAGAAACCAATAAGAAATCTGATCGTATTAGAACCCGTATCTATGGACGCTATCAGGGGAGAGCTTTGTGATGGCCTTTGTCCTTCTTTCCTTGAGCTCAATGTAACCTTCCTTTAAGCCCCTTTCACCAATTATTATCTGATAGGGTATGCCGATCAAATCTGCGTCTTTAAATTTTACACCAGGCCTCTCATCTCTGTCATCAAGAAGGACATCAAATCCCCTTTCTATAAGGGAATTATAGATCTTTTTTGCGGTTTCCATCACCACATTGCCTGGACTAAGGGGAAGAATCTCTATGTCAAAGGGTGCGATGCTCTTTGGCCATATAATCCCATCTGCATCATTAGCCTGTTCAACAGCAGCAGCCATAATCCTTGCAGGGCCTATTCCATAACTGCCCATGATAATGGGCCTCTGCTGTCCTGAACTGTCAAGATAAAAGGCCTTTAAAGGAATTGAGTACTTTGTGCCAAGTTTAAATATATTACCTATCTCGATTGCCTTTTCAATCCTTAAGGGAGAATTACATTTAGGGCAACCCTCTCCTTCTTTTGCTATATGTATGCTGTACCATTCCGGTTTAAAATGAACACCTGCCTTTAAACCCCTTATATGATAATCCTTCTTATTTGCACCGCTTATATAAGAGCCTTTCTGAAGCACAGGATCTGCGATTATTCTTAAACCATGACCATGAGGCCCAATAAACCCGGGCTCTGTGCCAAGCCTTTCTATTATCTCTTCTTTTAAGGCCTGCCTGAAAGGACCTATTATCTTCTGAAGCTTTTTTTCATGAAGTTGCTGATCGCCCCTTAAGAGCGCGATGACCAAACCCTCAGATGCCATTATTGCGAGGGTCTTAATGAATCCCTCCCGGGGTACGCCAAGGAATCGCGAAACCTCCTCCACTGTCCTCTTATCAGGCGTATGCACCTCTTCAAGATTTGATTCTTCTTTAATGGTCTCATGAGGTATAGAATCAGCCACCTCCATATTTGCTGCATATCCACACCTGTCACATATTACAATCTCATCCTCACCAGCTGTTGATGGAGCCATAAACTCATGGGACTGACCACCTCCCATCATTCCCGGGTCTGACTCAACCTCATAAAATTTTAAACCGCACCTCTCAAAAATCCTGTGGTAGGCCTTTCTGTGTATCTCATAACTGTGATTAAGACCTTCCTCATCCATATCAAAACTATAACTATCTTTCATAATGAATTCTCTTGTCCTCATAATACCAGCCTTAGGTCTTGCCTCATCCCTTAACTTTGTCTGAATCTGATACCATATCTGAGGAAGTTCTCTATAAGACCTGATCTCCTTTGAAGCAAGCCATGCCATCACCTCCTCATGGGTCATTCCAAGACACATATTTCTTCCACCCCGGTCTTTAAGCCTGAACATCTCATCCTTAATCTCATACCATCTTCCCGTGGCCTCCCACAGCTCAGCAGGGTGAAGTACAGGACAGGTAATCTCCTGTGCACCTATGGCATCCATCTCCTCTCTGAGGATCTTTATTATCCTCTGCATAACCCTCCAGCCAAGAGGCAGATAAATATAAAGTCCCGAGGCAAGCTGTCTTATAAATCCACCTTTCAGGAGAAGCCTGTGACTGATTGCCTCTGCCTCCTGACCAACTTCCCTAAGGGTTGGTATGAATATCTTCGAATAAAACATGGTATTAATTGTAAAATTGCTTTAACCTGTCAGTCAAGCACCGTTCCCTTCACCTCGTAAGTGAAGGGGCTTCCTCTTGTCTTTAATTTTCTATTGTTGCCACCACCGAGCCTATGAGTACCTTTGTCTTGAGCATTACCGGAATTCTCATGCTATCGTCTGTAAGCCAGATATAAATATCTCCTTTTCTGTAAAATATACCCTCTGACTGCATAAGTGGCTTTATTACTATGGTATCCATCTCCTTATCTCCTATCTCTACCTTTTCCTTTCTAAGGACCTGC
>CALJEL010000045.1 GCA_938074335.1 uncultured bacterium
TAATGACAGGGCATCAATACTCTTTGCTCAGAGATGTCTTGGCTACATAGAAAGCCCTCCCCCTCATGAGTGGGATGGGGTTTTTGAGGCAAAGGAGAAGTAAGAATTATCCTCTCATCATCTCTCTTCCCATTGGTTCTGACATGAAGAGCATTCCACTGATATATCCAATTACTATAAATATAACAACTGTTATGACTATAACAACTATTACATAACCCAATGACTTTTTCTTTGGTGTCTCCATCAGGAGGGGAAGTCCCAGATAAAAAAGATAGCTAAAATACTCCTGCTATCCATACTGGTGTTATCGAATAACAGACAGCCTTAAAGGCATTGGTGAGGTTATTTGATGAGTCAAAGTTCGGTGCCAAGGAATCAGCAATGAAGGCAACTATGTATAGCCCAATGAGTGACATTACATAAGAGACTATGGCTGAACCAAGGGCACTGCCCAGACCCATCCTTACATGGGTATCCATAAAGGAATAGCCTATTAACCCGCTCCGTATAAACTGTGCTATAGCCGGGGTTGCAGCAAGCACAACAACATAGGATTTATATAGTTCGCCTATGGTGACCTGCTCTTCCTTGATTTCCCGCCATGTTTCAGATGGCCTTTAAATAATACCTTTTGCTCTTTCAACGATATTCATTGTTCCCTCCTTACTATTCCCGTGCTGGGAAGTCCCTCATAATTTTTTTAAAGGATATATCGTCAAAGATATATTCTGTCAAGATACCTGCATTTATCTCTCTTACTACTTGAGCAAAAGAGACAGTCTGTGCTATCCTGAAGAAGGTAATGAGATTCCACCAATTAAAAAGGAGGGCGAAAAATGAACAATCTAACTGGAACATTGCCTTTGGTGGTAGAAAAATTAAAGAAGTACCGTTCATTGTATGAACAGAATGAGCAAGCAGTGAGGGATCAAATAGTGAATCCAATCTTGAAGACCTTAGGGTGGAATCCTGAAAATCCTGAAGAAGTCCAGCCTGATTCATCCACAGAGGAAGGTATACCAGATTACACATTGATTAAAGATGGCAAGAAAATTCTATTTATTGAGGCCAAAAGGTTGAGTGTAGATATCGAACAAAGAGAAATTATTCGCCAATTAGCAAGGTATTGTTTTAGTGAAGGCACAAAATACGGTATATTAACAAACGGCGGCGTATGGATACTGATGAGGTCATTTGAAGAAGGAACCCCTCTGTCTGAACGAATAGTCTGGAAGGTAGATTTAGAAGATGAAGAACTTACATCCGTAATCAGAAGGCTAACAACAATATCCAAAACCAACATCGAAAATATAGAACTTCTAGTGAAAAAAATTCAAATATTAGATGAGATCTGGCAATCTCTATTGGAGGAGCCAGAAGAGATGATAAAAGGTTTAATACCAGTGGTTAGATCAATTATCGTTCAAGGCTATCCTGGCTATCAATTTGAAGATACGGAAATAGAAGATTTGCTAAAAGAAAGACTCAAAGAAATAATCCTGGGTATATCCGAGGAAATTCCATATGAGACGTCCATAGAACCTATATCAGGAAAAGATAGCCTGCGAAAAATGAAACTAAAAGGTGAAGTCTTCGAATTTCGCTATTATTATGAGATCTTAGTAAACACAGCTAACTGGCTTATAAAGAATGGCAAGCTAAAACCCTCCGACTGTCCTGTAGGAATTGGACGAGGCAAAAGATACCTCATCAACAAGGAGCCGAAACATAAATATGGTGATGGTTTTAGGGCTCCTGCACAACTTGCAAATGGATTATGGATAGAAAGACATTATAGTGCAATCAGCTGTATTAATTATGCCAAGCGGCTATTAGAAAAATTCGGGATATCACAGGATATACTCATAATTGAGTGATTAGCAAATTTCAGGTCACCTTCTGTCTCAAAGTGCACACCATATTGTTAGATACAGGTCTCTTATTTCTGCATAGCTTACCTTTCAGGAAAGCCATGTGCGGGAAGATGGTTAATCTTTCATAGATGATTTATTATCTATTAGCAGCAAACAGATGATGGGTAAAGTTTGTCTTTATCAGCGCTGATACCATGAATAAAGATTCTCAAGGCCTGTGGCATACACATAGAGCACATTTTTATCTGCCATCTCAGGCAATATAATAAGGGGGAGGCAGGTTTAAACCTGCCTCCCCCTTATTTTTTAGTACATATCTCCCATTCCTGCGTGGCCTGGCATCTTTGATTTTTCTTCCTCAGGTATCTCTGTTACCATCACCTCTGTGGTAAGCATCAGACCTGCAACAGATGCAGCATTCACAAGGGCAAGTCTTGTGACCTTTGTTGGATCGATTATCCCTGCCTTCATCATGTCAGTAAATTCCTCTTTCTGGGCATCAAAACCATAGTTTGTGTCCTTTGATGCCTTTACCTTTTCAACTATCACAGCTCCCTCAAGACCTGCATTCTGGACAATGTTCTTTATCGGCTCTTCAAGTGCCTTCTTCACAATATCAACACCAATCTGCCTGTCACCATCAAGTTTCAGCTTCTCAAGGGCAGGGATGCATCTTAAAAGGGCAACTCCACCACCAGGGACTATACCTTCCTCAACAGCTGCCCTTGTGGCATGGAGTGCGTCCTCAACCCTTGCCTTCTTTTCCTTCATCTCTGTCTCTGTAGCAGCACCAACCCTTATTACTGCCACACCACCGGCAAGCTTTGCAAGACGCTCCTGAAGTTTCTCCCTGTCATAATCAGAGGTGGTCTCCTCAATCTGTGTCTTTATCTGTTTTATCCTTCCCTGGATCTTCTGAGGATCACCGGCACCCTCCACTATGGTGGTGTTTTCCTTGTCAACCACTATCTTCTTTGCCCTTCCAAGGTCAGAGATTTTTATATTTTCAAGCTTTATTCCAAGGTCTTCTGTAATGGCTGTTCCACCTGTGAGAATTGCAATGTCTTCAAGCATCGCCTTTCTTCTTTCACCAAAGCCAGGTGCCTTCACAGCGCAGACTTGGAGTGTCCCGCGGAGTTTGTTAACAACAAGTGTTGCAAGTGCCTCACCTTCCACATCCTCAGCAATAATGAGCAGAGGTCTTCCCATCTTTGCGATGTTTTCAAGAAGTGGGATCAGGTCTTTCATTGAGGATATCTTCTTTTCATGAATCAGTATGAATACATCCTCATATACACATTCCATTCTTTCAGGGTCTGTGATGAAATAAGGTGATATATATCCCCTGTCAAACTGCATACCCTCCACCACATCAAGGGTTGTTGCCAGACCCTTTGCCTCCTCAACGGTAATAACTCCGTCCTTACCAACCTTGTCCATGGCATCAGCTATGAGGTTTCCTATCTCAGGATCGTTATTTGCTGAAATGGCACCCACCTGTGCAATCTCTTTTTTGTCCTGAACAGGTTTACTGAGTTTCTTGAGTTCTTCTACAACTGCCTCCACAGCCTTATCTATGCCTCTTTTGAGTTCCATGGGATTCGCACCAGCAACAACATGTTTCATACCTTCCTTATAAATTGAGTAGGCAAGGACTGTTGCGGTGGTTGTTCCATCACCAGCTGTATCTGAGGTCTTGCTTGCCACCTCCCTGACAAGCTGGGCTCCCATATTCTCAAAGGGATCCTTCAGCTCTATTTCCTTTGCAACTGTGACGCCGTCCTTTGTAATAAGAGGAGAACCGAATTTCCTGTCAATTATTACATTCCTTCCCTGTGGTCCGAGGGTTGCCTTTACAGCATCTGTAAGGATTGTTACACCATCAAGTATCTTCTGTCTTGCATGCTCATTAAATATAAGCTGTTTTGCTGCCATATCACTCAACCTCCTTTATTCTTCCAATATCCCAAGGATATCTTCTTCCTTGATGATCAGGTACTCCTGATTGTCAAGGTTTATCTTTGTTCCAGAATATTTGTCAAAAAGCACTGTGTTGCCAACCTTTACCTCTTTAACCTCAGGACCAACAGCCTCAACCACTCCCTTCTGCGGTTTTTCCTTTGCTGTGTCAGGCACATAAAGACCACCAGGGGTCTTTTCCATCTCCTCTGAATATCTGACAAAGACTCTTTCCTTCAGGGGTTTAAATTTCATAGGCTCAACTCCTTTCCTGATCTTTAATCATAGAATTTCTGCTCACAAAGTGAGCATTATGAATAGGTATTATTAGCACTCTATTAATGTGAGTGCTAATAATATATTAGTCTTTTCATTCTTTAATCAAGGGCAAATATGGGGAGATAAGGTGGATTTTACCTTAAAAAGTCCTTTTTTTTAAAAAAATTACCTTTTTTCTCAAATTTATTATTTTTTCTTCCCTTCTATAAATGCCTCTATCTCTTCCTTAAAATAATCTGCCTTTTTTCTGATCTCATAGGGTATCCTGCTTTCATATAATTTAAGCCCTTCTTTAAGCTCCTCCTGAAAGGCCTCGTAAAAGATACCTTTCTTTATGGCATCCTCAAACTTCTGGGGATTATAAAAATAGATATCAGAGATAATTGTCCTTGCAAGTCTCCTTGCCTTTTCTATTGCCTCATCCTGAGGTACACCTTTTTCAGCCATCACTTCCTTTGCTGGAGCTTCAACAGGGGTTTCTTTCTTTTGCGGAGGAATAAAGCTGTCAAAGCCCCTTGGAAGAGGCCTTTCTACTTTTTCTGTTGTGGTGTGAGTAACAGTTTGGGCAGCACCCTTTGCCTCTGGTGAGACCCTCTGGTCCATTGGTATAAAAGCAGACTTAATGGTCTCTATCTTATTTATAAGCAGTTCCTTGATCTCATGGTCCTCAATGTAATCATCAGCACCATAGAGTGATACAGGAGGTCTCTTGTATCTTGTCTTATCGTACACAGATGTAACGAGTATAACCTTGATGTCCTTTGTATATTCAATCTCCTTAAGCTTCCTGCAGACATCAAAACCGTATTCCTTTGGAAGTGCCACATCAAGGACAGCTACAAAGGGTAATTCCCTGGATGCCTTCACAATGGCCTCAATGCCATCCTGTGAGGTAATGGGGATATATCCAGCTTCTCTTACAAGCCTCTCCATCTCATCGAGCAATTTCCTTTCTCCATGGGCAATTAGCACCTTTTTAATATCAAGCCCCTCAATGCCTCTCTTTATCTCTTCCTTTTCGGGTTTTGTTATAGCCTGGCCCGAAGGCATAGCCTCTTTTGTAACTTCAGGCTTTACAAATATTGCCTGAGAGCACTTAGGGCACTTGAATCTTGCGCCCTGTGCAGGGATCTTAGCATCATCAATCTTTAATTTTACCTTACACTGCGGACATGTCACTACCATTTAAGGTAATACCTCCTTGGTCTCCATAGTCTTATTGTAAATAAACCAAATAAAAAACCTCCAATATGAGCAAACCACGCAACACCTCCCTGATGGGCGATGCCTGCTGTGATAAGACCATTCAATATCTGTATAATAGCCCAAAATCCTATAACTATCAAGGCCGGTATCCTTACCACCTGCACAAAGAAACCAAAAAACATGAGGGTGTGTACCCTTGCGTGAGGATAAAGGACAAGGTATGCACCGAGTATTCCTGAAATTGCGCCGCTTGCACCAATCATTGGTACATGAGAAGAGCTTCCTTCTATAAAGGCATGGCTGTAGGCAGCAGTAACACCAGCAAGCAAGTAAAATAAAAGAAATCTTAAATGACCCAGTGTATCTTCTATATTGTTACCGAATATCCACAGATAAAGCATATTACCTGCAAGATGAAATAGCCCCCCATGTAAAAACATGGATGTAAAAACTGTGAGGAAAGGATGAATGGGTTGCGATGACTCAAAGGTAAGTATAGCAGAGGGGATTGCACCATAAAGCTGGGCAAATCTCTCTAACTTATCTGAAAAAAGTTGCATAATATAAAGGCCTATATTGATGCCCATTATGGTAATCGTAAAAAAGGGAAATCTGCCTGTGGGATTATCATCTTTATAGGGGATCATTTATCTCTCCTTTATACACCTTTTATTCTAACATACCCTGAGACCTATCAATAATTTTTGTACATATCCCATGAAGCATATTGAGTTCCCACTCTGTAAGCCCTGCCCTTTTTAAAAGGAATCCCATATTGTCCATTATCTTTCTCTCCAGATCCCTGTCACCCTTTGGAATATACCCGAGGGCCTTTAATGCTGTTTTGAGCCTCTTCAAGAGGCCTTCTATATCAGTATGACTTACCAGTTTCAGCTGAGGAGGCTCAATAGAATCCCCTGCACCATATCTTTCCCTCCCCGTTTTATCCAGTTCATAAGCAATAATAAGGACAGACTGTGCGAGATTTAAGGAAGGTGCCTTTCTGGAGGCTCTTATGGTCATAAGAAAACCACACTCCTTAATCTCTTCATTAAAGAGTCCCTTATCTTCCCTGCCAAAGAGTATAGCAACCTTATTGTGATTTGCTAAATCCATTATCCTTTTTATACCATCCTCAACAGGGAGTATAACACCCCGCCTCTTTCCTGTTCGTCTTGTTGTACCAACCACAAGGGCCTTATCTGAGACTGCATCATGAAGGTTAGTATAAATTTTTGCATTCTTGAGGATATCAATTGCACCCCTTGCAAGCCATCTTGCCTCAGAGTTCTCAAGGCTATGCCTGACCTTTTTTTCATCGAACTCCCTGAAAGGCCTGACAAGACTCAAGTTTGAAAAACCCATGTTCTTTATTGCCCTCGCAGAGGCACCAATATTGCCAGGCTCTTTTGGCTCCACAAGGACAAAGTGGATATTATCCTTCCACACCTTTATTTTGCCTTATCATACAGTAAATATGATTTCAAGCTGTTCTGTCTCTTCTCTTGGAAAGGAAATAGGATATTTCCTATCAAAGCAGGCAATACAATAATCCTGGGGATTCTCAACAGTTGAAAGGAGGCCTTCAAGACTCAGGTACTGAAGGCTTGTGGCTGTTATGTATTTCCTTATCTCTTCAACAAGATGGGTTGAGGCAATGAGTTCCTGCCTGGTGGGTGTATCAATCCCATAGAAGCATGGACCTATGGTGGGAGGTGAGCTTATCTTCATATGCACCTCCTTTGCCCCACCACCCTCAAAGAGCATCTTCACTATCTTTTTGCTTGTTGTCCCTCTAACAATAGAGTCATCAATAACAATAACACGCTTTCCCTCAAGGACACCCCTTATGGGATTGAGTTTTATTTTAACGCCAAAATGCCTGATGGATTGTTTTGGTTCTATGAAGGTCCTGCCCACATAATGGTTTCTCACAAGACCAAAGTCAAAGGGTATTCCACTGGCCTCGGCAAAACCCAGTGCAGCCTGCACACCTGAGTCTGGAACAGGAATAACTATATCTGCCTCAGTATCTGATTCTTTTGCAAGCTGTCTTCCAAGTGCCTTCCTTACCTTATCTACACTCTGTGCACCGAAGATGAGGCTATCAGGCCTTGAAAAGTATATAAACTCAAATATGCAGAAAGACCTCCTTGGAGAGAAAAGGACCTTTTGCGAGCTAAGACCATGCTCATTAATAACAAGCATCTCACCTGGCTCAATATCCCTTACATACCTCGCACCAATAAGGTCAAAGGCACAGGTCTCTGAGGCAACTACATAGGCACCATCAAATATGCCGAGGCTTAAAGGTCTTACACCATAGGGGTCTCTTATTGCAATTAATTCCTTCTCTGTCATCAGTAGAAGGCTGAAGGCTCCTGAGACCTTCTGGACAGCGGAGATGATCCTTTCATGAAGGGAGTTGTTCTTTGAATGAGCGATGAGATGGATTATGACCTCACTATCTGAGCTCGACTGGAATATGGCTCCCTCCCTTTCAAGTTCTTCCCTCAACTCATAGGCATTAATAAGATTTCCATTATGGGCAAGGGATATGGTTCCCAGGGAGAAGTTTGCAACTATGGGCTGGACATTTTTAAGAAAACTACCACCTGCTGTTGAATATCTGTTGTGACCTATTGCAATGAACCCTGGTAGTCTCTTTAATCTCTTCTCTGTGAATATGTCTGCAACAAGGCCAAGTGCCTTTTCAAAATAGACATGTTTACCGTCAGAGGAACAGATACCTGCACCCTCCTGACCCCTGTGCTGAAGGGCATATAGTCCAAGATATGTAAGATTTGCTGCCTCCGGATGGCCATAAACACCAAAAATACCACATTCTTCCCGTGGCGTATAAATGAGTCTCTTCTTCCCTGATCTAATGGCAGGGTATGCCGAAAAGCCTTTATCGCAAGACCTTAATGTAATATATCGCATAAGCTTACTATACATACCTAACTTCACCTTCTGGGTAAAGACATCCAAGCTAAAGTAGTGAGTTAGTATGCAACAGTTTAAACAGTTTAAACAGTTTGAACAGTTTGAACAGTTAATAACTCACTAATCCCTAACTCACTTCACTGTCAGGTGCGCTGTCGCCTTATAAAGGCCTTGAGGCGTACCCTGCTATTACTTAAACACTTCTATCAGCAATTTACCTCTTCATCCAAATAATTTCTTCAATGAATTTTTATAAGCATCACTTATTTGAGAAAGAGGAAGATCAATATACCCCTTAATGATAAACCTCTCACCACCTGTCTTACCAATCCAGTGGCAGGATATATTATAATTTTCAGCCAGCCTAAGAAGCTCTTTACTCCTTTCTTCCTCTACTGTCACAACCACCCTTCCTGAGGATTCTCCAAAAAGGAGGCTATCAGACCTGAGGCTGTTATTCATTAAGAGTTTGCTTAAATCAACTTCAACTCCTGTATTACCATAAATGGCAGACTCCGCAATACATACAGAAAGCCCACCCTCAGAACAATCATGGGATGAATAAATAATCTCCCTCCTTACAAGCTCCTCCAGAAGCCTTATAAGCCTCTTTTCCTTTTCAAGGTCAATCACTGGAGGAAGACCTCTATCAATACCATGTATCAGGGCAAGATACTCAGTCCCACCAAGCTCATTATAGGTATCACCAAGGAGAAAGACCTCAAGACCCTCTTTAAAACTGAGCGCCCTTGCCTTTTTTGCATCCTCCATCAGTCCAACCATAGCAATAGTCGGTGTGGGATATATGGCATTGCCCTTTGTCTCATTATAAAAACTCACATTCCCTGATACAACAGGTGTCTCAAGGATACGGCATGCCTCTGAGATCCCCTTAATGGATTCCACGAACTGCCACATAACCTCTGGCTTTTCAGGATTTCCAAAATTCAGATTATCTGTCACAGCCAGTGGTCTTGCACCGGAGCAGGCTACATTCCTTGCAGCCTCAGCCACTGCAAGCATTGCTCCCCTGTAAGGGTCAAGAAAACAGTATCGGGAATTGCAATCAACACTTATGGCAATTGCCTTATCAGTGCCTTTTATCCTTATAACTGCTGCATCAGAGCCAGGCCTGACAACTGTGTTGGTCCTTACCATATGGTCATACTGTTCCCAGACAAGCTCCTTAGAGCCTATATTTGGAGATGAAAGGAGCCTAAGAAGGACTGAATTAAAATCCTCTGGAAGCGGGATATTCTCAAGTTCAAGCCTCTGAAGATCATCCTGCCAGGCTGGCCTTCTCTGAGGTCTGTCATATCTTGGTGCCTCGTCAGATATCTTTTTTGCAGGGATCTCAGCAACAACATTTCCATGCCATTTTACCCTGAGCATACCATCTCCTGTAACCCTGCCGATGATAACAGCATCAAGGTCCCATTTCTTAAATATATCAAGGAGTTCCTTTTCTTTGCCGGCCCTTGCCACTATAAGCATCCTCTCCTGACTCTCACTGAGCATTATCTCATAGGGGATCATACCTTCTTCTCTTAAAGGTACTTTTTCAAGTTCAAGCTCTATGCCAGTGCCTGCCCTTCCTGCCATCTCAGAGGAGGATGAGGTAAGTCCTGCACCACCCATATCCTGGATACCTGCGATAAGGTCCTTTGACATTGCCTCAAGACAGGCCTCAAGAAGGAGTTTTTCTGTAAAGGGATCCCCAACCTGGACATTTGGTTTTTTCTGCTGGGCATCATCCGTGAATTCCTCAGATGCCATGGTAACGCCATGGATACCGTCTCTGCCTGTCTTTGAACCAACATAGATAACAGGGTTGCCAATACCCTCTGCCCTTCCGCGAAAGATTCTATCCTTTTTTGCGATACCGAGATTGAAGACATTTACAAGGATATTGCCATTGTAGCAGGGATGAAAGGCTATCTCGCCACCAACAGTGGGAACACCAATGCAGTTGCCATAGCCAGCTATACCACCCACCACACCATGAAAGAGATGTCTTTGATAGGGATCCTCTGGATTGCCAAATCTCAGAGAATTGAGGCTTGCAACCGGTCTTGCACCCATGGTAAAGACATCCCTGAGGATCCCTCCAACACCTGTTGCAGCACCCTGATAGGGCTCTATATAAGAGGGGTGATTGTGGGATTCCATCTTAAAGACTGCAGCAAGACCATCGCCAATGTCTATTACACCAGCATTCTCACCAGGCCCCTGAATTACCCATGGAGCCTGAGTGGGGAAATGCCTGAAATGGATCCTTGAGCTTTTATAGGAGCAGTGCTCTGACCACATTACAGAGAATATGCCAAGTTCAGTAAATGTAGGAGTTCTGCCGAGGATCTCAAGTATCTTCTGATACTCCTCCTCGGTTAGTCCATGCTCCCGAATCAGCTCTTCTGTTATCTCTGGTTCCTTCATTTAGCCTGATTTATAGCTCACCTGCATAATATCACTACTTTTATAGCCTTCAGTCTGTATTTTATTTTAACACATTAAAG
>CALJEL010000046.1 GCA_938074335.1 uncultured bacterium
AGAAGAAGGACAAGACCAATGAGCTGCTTTAACAATACAGCCTCTATAGAGAGGATCGTCTATGCAGTAATCAGTCATTTAAATGATAAATGGAGGATTAAACCCTTAGATGAATTTACACAGAGATCTTGACACTACCGGCTTAAGGATTAATTTGACATAAATTCGGTATTTTTATTATATTATTTGGTTGTCTCTTTAAGAGACCTCTTATTTAGCTTCTTTAATCTGCTATAAAGGGCGTAGGAAAGCAGGGTTCCCTGCTTTCGGTGCCTGCCGCTGATGTTCAGGGTCAGGTTAATGAAGCTAAATCATTAATAGAAAGGAGGGATATAAATGGCAGCGGAGAAGAAGTCAAAGACAGATGTTGCTGCAAGGCTTGAGGCTAAGAAGCAGACACAGTACTGCAGTAACTGCGGCAAAAAGGTAGAGGTTGTTCTTTCTGTATCACCAAGTGGTAAGAAAAGGATGAGACGCCTTTGCTGTGAGTCAGGGTAATTTATTATAGAGCAGTAGAGTAGCTTAATAAAAAGTGCTGCTCTGCTGCTCTGCTACACCTCATACTTTGACTTTTCCCTTATCTTCTTTACCTCCTCTGCCTGTTCCTTAAGGTCTTCCTTACCCATCATTGCCTTTGTAAATATCTTTCCGCTTTCTACTGCAGGCTGGTTGAAGGGATTTATACCATAGAGTAAACCCGTAAAGGCTGTAGCAATCTCAAAGAAATGAAAGAGTCCACCAATACTACTGGCATTTATAGAATTTATAGTGATCGTCATACTGGGTCTTCCTGCCTTCATGAGGCTAAGGGCAGTTGATTCCTGCTCTGCCTTTATCAGTTCTGAGAGGGTATGGCCTCCAAATAGAGCAAACTCTTTTATGTCATTGAAAATTACTGGTATCTGCCTATCTGTGCCATAATCTTCTATCCTGATAAATATAATTACCTTATCATCAGGGCCTTCTATCCAGAGCTGGAGCTGAGAGTGCTGGTCAGTAGCTCCTGTTGAAGGATAGGGCATCAACCCCTTGCCCTCTTTTCCAAGGCTTTCAGCCCAGAGCTGGCAGAACCATTCTGAAAGGGATTTTAAAGAATCGGCATAGGGCATGAGGATATTTATCTTTCTTGAAAACCTTATATCATTAAGATAAAGAAGGCTTCCAAAGATATAGGCGGGATTTTTGAATACCTCCTGCTGTGAGCATCTCTTATGGATCTCTGCTGCTCCTTCAAGAAGCTCCTCTGGAGCGATACCAATTACAGATGCACAGAGCAGGCCTACAGGACTTAAAACAGAGTATCTGCCCACTACACCAGGAGGAATCGGAAGACTTTTAATGTTATACTCCTTTGCGATTTTTCTCATCGGACCCTTTTCAGGGTCTGTTGTGATAACAAGATGTTCTTCTGGTTTCAATCCTGTCTTCTTTAAGAGATCCCATATTATCATAAAGGAGGCAATTGTCTCACCTGTTGTGCCAGATTTTGTTATTACATTAAAGACTGTTTCCTTCAATTTAATGTGCTTTAATATCCTGTCAAGGGTTTTAGGATCCACATTGTCATATATAAATACTGAGGGAGAATGGAACTTTTTGAGACTATCACACAGGACCCTGGGACCGAGGGCAGAACCTCCTATACCGAGTATTACGAAATGCGATGCCTTTTCTTTTATCCAGTTGCCGAGTTCCTTTATCTGAGATACATCCTTGAAGGGAAGGTCAAGAAACTCAAGCTCGGGATAATATCTTTTTTCAATTTTTTCATGACTTTTTCTTATTTCAGGTTCAATGGTCTTCAAATGCTCAGGTTTTATTCCCCTGTCCTTTAAAAACTCATCCATCATGAAGGAATAATTAATCCTCATTGTCACCTCTCCTGTGTTTTTCTTTATATTCTGCAGGCATTTCCTTCAGACCCTTTTTACCCCAGATGCCTCTTTTATGTTCCTTTGCTTCCTTCTGAGCCTTTATAAATCTATCCACATATCTTATGTTTGGTGGTATTGTGAGAATAACTGCATATCCATCACGGAGCAGTTGTTCATTTATCAGTGTCCCCTCTTCGGTAAATAGATAGATCAGCAGTCTGTCATATTTATCAAATTTCTCTATGTCTGTTTCTATCCTTACCTCCCTGGCTTTTTTTAATAATTCCATAAGGTGTTTTTTTGATCGTTCACCCCAGGGTTTTTGGCCCATCTCTGGAGCATCTATCCCTATGAGCCTTGTCCTGAAAATAGCTCCATCAAGCTCAATGGTTACTGTATCTCCATCATGAATCTCAATAACCCTTGCATTTCCGTCAAGATGTTCGAGAGCACCAACCCCCTTTTTTGAACTCTTCTGGTCAAAGAGATAATAGGAACTTATTATGGAAAAAAGGAGTATAAATATCAGGGGGTATTTTGTCTTTCTTCTTAAAAAATAACGATTCATTCCACTAAAACCCTCCTCAGGGTCATTATAAGGGTTTTAGGAGAAACCGGTTTCTGGATGAAGGCGCTTGCGCCTGACTGAAGCAATCTGCTTATGTCAGCATATATATCTGCACTGTAACCAGAAGAAAGGATTATCTTTGAATCCTCTTTCAATTGTTTCAACACCTGAAATACCTCTCTGCCACTCATCCCCGGCCACCGCCTATTAAAGCCTCTTTTATTAAAGAAAGAGATTTAAGTCCGGGAATCTCCTTTTCATTTATAAGGACATAGATACGGGATTTTTTAGAAGTAGTTTTTAACATGTAATAGGTGGATGAATCATATTTAAAATTAATTGTCTTTTTTTCAGGTACATCAAGTGCTTTAATTTTTTCTACGAGTGCGCTATCTATGTTAAAGACGATGGAGCTTTTTTCAGATATAATAACAAAGGGAAGGAATTGAGGAGACTCTTCAGTAAATAGATGTACCCGCTGGGGTGAATTTATAAGCATCTCGAGCTCTATACTTTCTGCATAGAGTCTCTTTTCTGCAAATTCCTGTGTAAATCTATGTGTAATCTTTTCAGTTATAATTATTGTCAGGGTAAGTGTTAAAATTATAGCGAGCAATAGGGGGATTATTATTTGAAATTGAAGACTTCTCTTCCTCATAACATTCATAGAATACATTTAAGCCCTGACTTTGTCAATACAAAAAACCTCTCCCTATTTTGCCATTAGAAAACTGGCAGTCTGCCTAAAAGTAGAGCTACAGTGCGATAGTGCGACGGTGCAACAGCACACCTGACGGTGAAGTGAGTTAGGGATTAGTGAATTATTAACTGTTTAAACTGTTCAAACAGTTCAAACTGTTGCATACTAACTCACTACTTTAGCTCTGTCGCACTATTAAGGTGGGTTGATTTTTGTTTATAATTTTCTATCAGAGACCATGATACCATCTTTTAGAAGCACCTGTTCTTGAGTCCCCTTAGTGAGTATCACTGTTGGTCTAAAGACAACAAAGTCCTGGTGAAAGGCTGTCCTTACCTTTCCTCCAAAGGAGCTATTATCCCCAAAGGCAATGTGGATAGTTCCAAGTATCTTTTCAGACTCAAGTATATTGTCAGGTCTTCTGGCACCGTCATTTGTGCCTATTCCAAGCTCTGCTACATTTGAATTCAATGGATGCTCCATGATCTTCTTCATCAATTCCTCTTTATAAGGTTCATCTCCTGTAATCTCTACAACGCTTCCTTTTTCTATCCTCAATCTGAGGGGAGATTGTAAAGACCTTGTAGGTGCCCATTCAATTACAAGGATGCCCTGGGCTGTGCCTTCAAGGGGTGCAAGAAAAACCTCACCGGCAGGGAGATTGCCAA
The DNA here is from genome assembly GCA_938074335.1 of uncultured bacterium. Taxonomy (GTDB): domain Bacteria; phylum Nitrospirota; class Thermodesulfovibrionia; order Thermodesulfovibrionales; family CALJEL01; genus CALJEL01. Next base: position 3,811 of record CALJEL010000046.1, read on the forward strand.
AGGCACCTGGCCTTGTAAGGATACCTGTATCTGCATATACCTTTCGTCCTTTCTTTGAAAGGACAAGGTCTGTCCCATTTGGTGCCTTTATCTTTATTATTTCTGCCTTTCTCAGGGCAGAGGCAATTGCAAGGGTCCTCTTTTTAAGCGCCCTCCAGTCAATGTTCATAGGGCCTTCAAGCATGGATACCTCAAAAAGGGGCATACTGGCATACCGGGTTTTACAAATCCTTGTAAGGAGGTCCCTGAAGTTTGTATGGCTGGTTGAATATCTTGAAAGGGCTATTACTGCATTCACAGGCCTTCTGGCAAATCTCTTAATCAATACCTCAACCATCTCAAGCTCAGGAGGGCTTATCTTCTTCTTTAAAAGCTTCCGCAAGAGCCCTTTCTTCTTAAGTTCATTAACAGTTCTCTCACCAAAGGCAATCTTCCAGAGTCCTTCTGGTGGTTCAATCCCGTGCATACCAGTCTCAGGATATTCATAAAAGATTGGCCTTGCACCCAGGGACTCAGCTATATCTCTAAGGATAAGACAGAACTCTTTTATCTTTTCTCTTTCAAGCCAGGTCTCAGGAGGCTTAGGATAGTCAGTAAATATAAGTACCTGCTCAGCCTTTTTAATGCCGAGGTTTACCTTTAAGATTGAAGTGGCTGCCTGCGTAAAGAACATTTAAGTTCTCAGTATTAAAAATATTTCTTCACCTACGAGTAGGGGCGAAAAATTTTTCGCCCCTACTCAAGACCCTGTGCCGGGCTAATTCAATACATTTTCTGGGTGACCCCTTCAGTCTTTATTTCCCTCACTTCGGGTAAGGCGGTTTCCTTACAGAACCATTCAAGATTAAAGGTATAAGAATTCCATTCCTTGCAATTAGGACATCTTCCTGACCAGACCTCTGATGTATAACCGCAATTGGTGCAGCAGTAGTTTAACTTAAGGGTTTTCTTCATATCTATGGCCTTTCTAAACTCCATGGCTGCCCTCTCAGGTTGTCTTCTTTTTAGATAAAGATTTCCAAGCAGCCTGTGAAGTTCCGGGAAGGTTGTTCCATAGCTTTCAAGGCCTCTCAGGGTATCTATTGATTCATCTATCATCTCAAGCCTGTAATAGAGCTTCCCAAGCAGAAAATTAAGAAGTGTATCATTGGGTCTTTTTGCTATGGCACTCTTATAATATCTGATAAGCCTTGCAGGTTGTCCATTTGCTATTAAAAGATCCTCCAGTCTCGCAAGAAGAAGTGGTGAACCTGTATCCTCATAAGAATTCCACAGGAATTCTATTGCCTCCTCAATGGTACCCTCAAGCAACAATACCTCTGTAAGACCAAGATAGGCAGGTATAAAAAATCTATCAATCCTTATAGCTGTCTTAAATAATTTTTTTGCCTTCTCTAATTCTTTCTTCTCAAGATATACACGGCCAAGCTCATATTTATATCCAGCAAGGAATCTCTTCTCCTTCCTTCGTGAGGAATCATCAGGAAGATTCTTGATTATCTGTCTTTCCATCTCTATAAGTTCTTCCCAATTCTCAGGTTGTGATAAAGAAGAAGCTGCCTCAAGAAGTGCCCTCTTTTTATAAAGAGCAGAGAGATTGGTTTTATCAAGATTGAGTATTTCATTGACATATTTCAGGGCATCCTGAATTCTTCCTGTCTTTTCCATAAGATTTTCCATTGTAAAAAGCACATCAAGTCGTCTTGGTGCAAGTTGTCTTGCCTTCTCTGCATACGAATAGGCCTTCTGCAGGTCTTTTAGCTCAAGAGCGGTCTCAGCGAGTTTCAAATAGGCATCAATAAAATCAGGGAAATCCCTGATTATTAATTCCAGGGTCTCCCTGGCATGAGTCAGCTTTCCGGCAAGAAGCTGGTCAAGGGCTCGTGAGTATAACTCCTTTTTTCTTTCCTCCCGTTTCTCTCTTTTTTGTTGTGCAAGATTTTTAAGAAATCTCCTCGTATCTCTGATAATAAAGATAAGCAATACAAAGCAGGCACCTGTTATGCCTGAGGCAAGCATTATTACTATCTTGGGTGCTTCATATACATCTTTTGGGGTAAGGACTATTGTTATGGTTTCCTTATTGAGGGTTGCAAGGTAACCAATACCTATAAGGACAACTAAAAACAGTATCAATAAGAATTTTCCCATATCAGAGACCTTTTATACCCTTACCTTTTGTTTCTTCACGCTCTATCCTTGGTGCATCAAGCCAGAGCTTTTCCAGTTCATAGTAATGCCTTGTCTCCTCTTCAAAGACATGCACTATTATATCTCCATAATCCATTAATACCCAGTGGCTGTAGGAGAGCCCCTCTATGGAAAGAGGTTGAAGGCCAAGCTTACCAAGATTCTCCTCAATATGCTCTACGATTGCCCTTACCTGGGTGGTGCTGTCTCCTGAGCAGATAATAAAGTAATCTGTAAGTATGGTAAGGTCCTTTAGCTCAAGAATTACAATGTCCCTTGCCTTTTTATCTGTGGCAAGCTCGTAAACCCTTTTTGCCTTATCTAAGCTCCTGACCTTAGACCTCCTTAATATTGCCTTCCCATCTATAACCAAGAATCCTATTTTTAATTATATAGTATTCTACTTCCTCTGGCAACAGGTATTTTATACTTTTCTGTCTTTTAATAAAGGACCTTATCAGGCTTCCAGATATAGATATGGCCGAGAGTCTTATGAAATGAAAAGGTCTGTGTCTGAATTCCTCAATCTCACCATTGATGAATCTCTTCATCTCTTCACCATCTATTCCATAGACAAGAAGGTTCTGGAGTCTTGAAAGTGGAAAATCTGGCCTCGTAACAACAATCATTTCTGCGAGCTCAAGTATCCGCTCTGGTCTGTGCCATTTTGGAAGGTCTGCCATGGCATCTGCACCGGCTATAAAATAGATATTATCCCCTGGATATTCTTCCCTTAATACCTCTAAGGTATCCACTGTATAGGATATCCCCTGCCTTTTTATTTCTATATCAGAAAATTCAAAAAAAGGGTTAGTCTTTATAGCAAGCCTTACCATTTCAGCCCTCTGGGTTGCTTCAATAAGCTCCCCTGCCTTAATCTTAAAAGGAGGTATGCCTGCAGGGATAAAGATAACCTTTGTTAGGTTAAATCTCTCCCTTACCTCCTCTGCTATCCTCAGATGACCATAATGAATGGGATTAAAGGTTCCTCCAAGTATGCCTATGTTCATTTTTCAAGCTCCATGAGGGATTGTTTAATCTTTGATGCCCTTGCATGGTCATGCCTTAATTGCCATATCTCAAAGGCCCTCTGGAGATATTCCCTTGCCTTTTCCTTATCTCCTTTATCTCTGTAAAGGCCGCCAAGTATCTCCATATCAAGACCTATCTTTTCAGGAAGGGCAAGGTCTTTGTCAATCCTCAATGCCTCAAGTAGATGGGGCTCTGCCTCCTGTCTTTGAGACCTTGAATAAAGCTCTCCAAGGAGCCTGTGGCTGTTTGCCCTTTCAAGCAGAGAGATATTGTTTATCTTCAAGGATTCAAGGAGATATCCTTCTGCCTGTTCATACCTCTCATTGAAGATCTCTATCCTTGCAAAAAGATTCAATGCCTTTATCCTGATAGAGATATTTTTTGAAATGAGGAGGGAGTTTTTTAGCTCCTCCTTCAGGCTCAATGCCTCAAGGTCTCTTTTAAGAAAATCTAATGTTATCTCTTCAAGATAAAGCTCCTCCTTTAAACCTTCGGGAATAGTTCCAGGCATGAGCGATTCTGAGCGCTCTAAAAGGTCTTTAGCTGTATTTATAATCTCCTGAGCCTCTTCAATTCTTGATCTTGAGCTAAGGAGCCTTGAAAGACTTACCAGTATTATTAGGGTGGTTGTGTCATCCTGAATAAGTCTTGCCTTCTTCAGTGCCTCTTTATAAAGGCTGATTGCCCTTTCAGGGTCATCTCGTTCATGAGCCCTGCCGGCCTGCTCCAGGAGCCTCATGAGCTCTTCAACTTTATAGGGTTGCTGAGGTGGTGCCTTATAACAGCCCAGAAGCATAAGAGCAGTAAAGCAGAGCAGTAAAGCAGTAGCACAGACATTCTTGTCTGTGATGCCTGAGTTACTTTTCTCAGGCAAGAATGCCTGAGTTACTTTTAATAGAGCAGCAGACCAGTAGAGCAGTAGAGCAGTAGTTTTTTTAATAGAGCAGCAGACCAGCAGAGCAG
>CALJEL010000047.1 GCA_938074335.1 uncultured bacterium
TTTTGTTACATAATAAATAAAGATTGTCGCATTGTAAAGACTTTGAGGCAGACTGCCAGTTTTCTAATGGCAAAATAAAGGTTAAATAATAATAAGAAAAAATTCCTTAATAAAAACTACTGCTCTACTGCTCTGCTGGTCTGCTGCTCTATCAATAAAAACTACTGCTCTACTGCACTACTGCTCTGCTGGTCTAAAAAGGCTTTGAGGCATACCCCGCCATTAAAAATGCATTTCTATCAGCAAATTGGGATCTACAGGCAAGTTTGACATTTTTAGACTCGAATAGTTAGAATTAATAAAATTTTAAATTTAAGCTCCTGGAGAGGTGCCGGAGTGGCCGAACGGGCACGACTGGAAATCGTGTGTAGGGCCTAAAAGCCCTACCGTGGGTTCAAATCCCACCCTCTCCGCCATTGCTGATGTGAGTTAAAAGTTCGGAGGTCAGAAATTTTATTTTCCAGTTTTCTATTTCATGCTTTTAAAAAATGGAGTCTCCTTTTTCAACCAGGTAGCAGCCCTGCGCAACAGTCAGATACGAACCCCGTCAGGTCCGGAAGGAAGCAGCGGTAAGTATTATGGCTGTGTGCCGCAGTAAGTTGCTGCCTGGTTGAGAGGGGAGAAAAAAGTTATGGCTTATCTTGTCCTTGCAAGAAAATGGAGGCCACAGGTATTTGAGGACCTTGTTGGTCAACCCCATATTATAAAAATATTAAAGAATGCTATTTCTCAGAAAAAGGTCTCCCATGCCTATGTCTTTTCAGGACCAAGGGGTGTGGGAAAGACCACCACTGCGAGGATCCTTGCAAAATCCCTTAATTGTGTAGAGGGACCCACCCCTTCTCCCTGTGGAAGATGTGATTTCTGTACCGGTATTGCTGAAGGTTCTTCTATGGATGTAATAGAGATAGATGGTGCATCAAATAACAGTGTGGATGATATAAGGGATATAAGGGAGCGTGTAAGATATGCACCATCAGTTCTTGGAAAATATAAGGTCTATATTATAGATGAAGCCCATATGCTTACAGAGTCTGCCTTTAATGCCCTCCTGAAGACCATTGAAGAGCCACCGCCCCATACTATATTTGTTCTTGCCACCACTGCCTATAGAAAGATCCCGGCAACGGTCCTTAGCAGGTGTCAGCATCTTGCCTTCAGAAGGATACCAAGGGATGTGATAATGGAAAGACTCAAATATATATGTAATATTGAAGGGATAAGTATAAGTGAGGATGCCCTTAATCTTATTGCCCGTGCTGCAGATGGAAGTATGAGGGATTCGCTCACAATACTTGACCAGGTCTCCTCATTCGCTGAGGAGATTACAGCTACTGATGTAGCCCAGCTTCTTGGATTGAGTGATTCAGCTCTTGTCTCAGGCCTGGCAGGAGCAATCTTTGAAGGTGATCAGCACAGGATACTTTCTCTTGTGAGTGAGGCTTCAGAAAAGGGTTTTGACCTCAGGACACTCTATAAGGATCTTATGGTCTTTTTAAGAGATATGCTTGTCCTGAAGACCTATGAAAGATCAGGCATGGAGATTGACAGGACCGTCTTTGAGCTCTCTCAGGAAGAAATTGAACATATGCTCAGACTTTCACCAAAGATATCAGAGGAAGAGCTCACACTGATGGTCAATGAACTTATCAGGTCTGAATATGATATCAGGAATGCCACCTTCCCAAGGATTGCCCTTGAGGTAAACCTTATCAGGCTGAGTCTTTTAAAGGAATTTTCTTCTGTGAGAGAGCTCCTTGAGAAATTGAAGGGGTTGAAGCCTGCTGAAATATCATCCCGGAATTTAGAAAAAAAAACAGATATTGAGGAAAAAACCTTAAAGGACCCTGAATCAAAAAAATCAGATAGAGAATTTTCGGTAGAGGATTTTTTGAGATTTATTGATGAAAGAGATCATATTCTTGCATCAAAGCTCATGCATGCTCAGATTGAAATGAACGGAGATGTTATTTATATTAAATTCAATGGAGGCCATGCCTTCCTTGCAAGTATGCTCTCGGAAGAGGAAGACACCCTGAAGAGGGTTTTTGAAGACTATCTCGGAGGACCTGTAAGGATAAAGATAGGTGCCTCTGAAAGCTCAGGAGGTGTTAGCCTGAATAATTTTAAAAAAGAGGTCCTTTCAAGGCCAGAGGTAAGAGAGATAATAGAGCTCTTTGACGGCTCTGTAATTGATGTAAGAAAAAATAAGACTTAAAAGGGTTTGAACTGTTGAACCCTCAAAGGAGGATCGGATGTCAAAAAGGATAATCGGTGACCTCATGAAAGAGGTTCAGAGGATTCAGTCAGAGATGGCTCGCCTTCAGGAAGAGGCTAAAACAAAGACAGTGGAGGCATCTGCTGGTGGGGGAATGGTTGTAGCTGTGGCAAATGGAGCAGGAGAGATTGTCTCTATAAAGATTGAAAAGGATGTGGTGAACCCGGATGATGTGGAGATGCTTCAGGACATGATTGTAGCAGCAGTGAATGAGGCCTTAAGACGGGCACATGAGATGGTTCAGGAGGAGATGGCAAAGCTTACAGGTGGACTTAATATCCCGAATCTCGGTGCACTGGGAAATCTCTTCGGGAAATGAGCAGAGGTATAATAGAGAATCTCATAGAGGAGCTTACAAAGCTTCCGGGTATTGGAAGAAAGACCGCCCAGAGGCTTGCCTTTTACATCCTTTCCATGCCTGCTGAGGAGGCAAAGTCCATTGGAAGGGCTATCATAGAGGTGAAGGAAAAGGCAAGGTTCTGCAGTCAGTGTTTTAACATCACTGATTCAGAACTCTGTGAGATATGCGGTGATCCATCAAGGGATAGAAAAAGGATATGTGTTGTTGAGGAACCGAGCAATATCTCTGTAATTGAAAGGACAGGGGTCTTCAGAGGGCTCTATCATGTGCTTCTTGGAAATATCTCTCCCCTTGATGGAGGAAATACAGATAACGTGAGGCTCAAGGAACTTCTTGAGAGGGTTAGAGGTGGTGTGGAAGAGGTTATAATCGCAACCAATCCCAATACAAGGGGTGAGCTAACAGCCCAATATATAAGAGAACTCCTCAAGTCCTCTGGAGTGAAGGTTACAAGGATAGCCTACGGATTACCAATGGGAAGTGATATTGAATTTGCTGATGAGGTAACACTTGCAAAGGCACTTGAGGGAAGAAGGGAGATCTAAGCGGTCCTTATCCTTTCCTGCCAGAGCCTTGCCTTTTTAAGAATCTCCCTTTCATCACCTGTCTTGAGCTCCCTCTGATTGAGAATCACCTTACCATTGATCATGACAGTCTCCACATCAGAGGACTTCATTGCATAGACAATATGAGAATAAATGTCATAGAGTGGGGTAAGATGGGGTTTATCAAGATTGCATATTATAAGGTCTGCCTTTTTACCCTTCTCAATACTGCCTGTGGTACTGCCAATACCAATAGCCTCTGCAGCCCATCTTGTTGCCATCAGGACTGCAGTCCGTGCATCAAGCACAGTGGGGTCTTCTGCCATGGTCTTGTGGAGCCTTGCTGCTAAGGACACCTCACTGAGTATATCAAGGTCATTATTGCTTGCTGCACCATCTGTTCCAAAGCCGACCTTTACACCCCTTTTAATCATCAATGGCACAGGTGCTATACCTGAGGCGAGCTTGAGGTTACTTTCAATGCAATGGGCAACAGAGGAACCTTTTTCAGCCATGAGTTCTATCTCTTTGTCATCAAGCCATACAGCATGAGCTGCAATTACAGAGCTATCAAGAAATCCTATGGAATGAAGATATTCCACAGGTCTTTTATTGAAATTCTTTAAAGATTCCCTAACCTCCCACTCTGTCTCTGATAGATGAATATGTACTGGAACATGATATTTAATGGAAAGGTCTTTTGCCTTAAGAAGTGTGTCCTTACTGCAGGTATAGATGGCATGGGGTGCAACAGCAGGCCTTATGTATTCATGCTCCTTCCATTTTAATATAAAATCCTCAGCCTTTTTTAAATACTCCTGAGGCCCGCTACCACCCGGGGTTGGAAAATCAAGTATGCCAGGGCTTATTACTGCCCTCATTCCCATCTGCCTTGCAACCTCTGCAGTGTCGTCTGAAAAGAAATACATATCATTAAAGCAGATTACTCCAGCCTTCAGCATCTCAAGACAGGCAAGCTCGGTGGCATCTCTTACAAATTCAGGGGAGAGCCATCTTGCCTCAGCGGGCCATATGTAATTTTCAAGCCATTCCTTCAATGGAAGGTCATCGGCAAGACCTCTGAAATAGACCATTGGTGCATGGGTGTGGGCATTAATCAACCCTGGCATTACAAGACTCTGCGGGCCACCAAGAACCGACCCAGTCTTATATCTTTTTGATAATTCCTCATATGAACCTGTATCGATAATGGTGCTCTCTTTAACTGCCACCGCACCATCTTTGATGACATGAAGGTCCATATCTACAGTGACAACAAAGTCACCACGAATAATATAATCAACCTCAACTATTCCTTGCATGGATAATATTTTAGCATATCTGCTATTACTCCGCCTCTGGGGCTGTTAACCCAAAAGCATCAGGCCTTAAGGCGTCGGAGATTAAGGTCCTGGATGAAAGTTTACCTAACTTCTTCAAAACAAGGCTCTGATTTAGATACCTTCATCCTTCAGGTATTATCCCGCATGTCTCAGGGTGGATCAGTGAAAACAAATTTTCAATGACCACTGTTAAGCTGTAGAGTTTATATCTATCGCACTATATCACAAAAAACTGCATCTACGAGGTGCAAGTTTTTGCATGCAGTGGATTTTGTATATCCTTTAGTGAAAAGGCAGAGGTGCTGGGCACACAAGTTAAGGAATGTAGCGAACTATTTAAGGAAGAAGGATTTAAGGGAATGCATCAATGGAGCAAGGAGGATATATTCTGCCTCGTCAAAGGCAGATACTCCCAGAGAAATGCGGGTAAAACTGAGGACCACAAATGCAATAGAGAGGTCATTCAGGGAAGTAAGAAGAAGGACAAGACCGAGCGGTGGCGAAGTAACAGTTGAGCTGCTTTAACAATACAGCCTCTATAGAGAGGATTGTCTATGCAGTAATCAGTCATTTAAATGATAAATGGAGGATTAAACCCTTAGATGAATTTACACAGAGATCTTGACACTACCCAAATAAAAAAACTATTGACAAAATATGTTATTTTGCTTTATATTTTTTGTCTTAGAAAGAGCATTTTGCTCTGTTAATTACCTTGAAGGGGGGTAGTGAATTGCATGCTTTAGGTATTCACTTATTAGTTGAGTTAAGGGATTGCAATCCAGATATCCTCAAGAATCTCGGAGAAGTCCGGGATGCCCTTGTAACAGCTGCAAAGAGGGCAAAGGCCACGATCATTGATGTATCCTTTCATGAATTCAATCCATTCGGCATCAGCGGTATGGTGATTATTGCCGAATCTCACCTCTCCATTCACACCTGGCCAGAATATGGTTATGCAGCTGTGGACATCTTTACCTGCGGTGATACCATTAAACCTGAGGTGGCAGCAGAATATCTTATAAAGAGATTTGAATCAAAAAATCCATCAATAGTGGAGATGAAAAGAGGAATCCTCGCTGTTGATGGCAGGAAGCTACCTCATAAGGTAACAGATGTGCAGCTTGAACTCGTAACCTGATTTTTGGTATCTCTTAAGAAAGACAAAAGGCACACGCCTTAAAGGATTTTTTTTGCATCAGGCTTAAACCTGGTACAAAAGGTCTGAAAAAAGCTGAAGGCTTTTTTGGCTAAATGGGCTGAGGATAATAAGTTCCTTAAGCCAATAGCCTTCAGCTAATTCAGGTTTTATCCTTAAGTACCGCAATCCCTGGTAATTCTTTACCTTCAAGAAGCTGAAGGGCTGCACCACCACCAGTTGATATAAAGGATATGCTATCAGAAACACCTGCCCTGTGAACTGCGAGATCCGTATCTCCTCCACCCACTATGGTAAGGGCATAGGCATCAGCTACAGCCCTTGCAATGGCAAAGGTTCCCCTTGAGAAGGCATCTATCTCAAAGACGCCCATTGGTCCATTCCATATTATGGTCTTTGCGTCCTGTATAACCTCTGCAAAAAGCCTTGTGGAGGCAGGCCCAATATCAAGGGCCTTCCATCCCTTTGGAATCTCCTGTACAGGCACGATCTTTGTCTCTGCACCTTTTTCCACAGACTGAGCTATTACACAATCTACAGGAAGATAAAATTTAACCTTACTCTCCCTCAGTCTATTCATTATCCTTATGGCAAGGTCAAGCATTTCCTCTTCCACAAGTGAATCCCCTGCCTCATACCCCATTGCCTTAATGAATGTAAAGGCCATTCCTCCACCAACAATGACCTTATCAACCTTCTGAGCAAGGTTCTCAAGGACTCCGATCTTACCCGAGACCTTCGCACCTCCAAGTATTGCAACAAAGGGTCTCACAGGTGATTCCACAGCACCCTTAAGATATTGAATCTCTTTTCTCATTAAAAATCCAGCAGCTCCTGGTATGAATCTTGGAATCCCAACTATTGAAGCATGGGCCCTGTGAGCAGCTCCAAAGGCATCATTCACATAATAATCAGCAAGGCTTGCAAGTGCCCTGGAAAAATTTTCATCATTTTTTTCTTCTTCGGGATGGAATCTCAGATTTTCAAGTAAAATCACATCTCCTTTTGCCATGTTCTTAACAGCCCTCTCCACCTCAGCACCTATACAGTCTTCAAGAAAAAGAACTTCCTTATTAAGTAACCTGCTCAGTCTTTTTGCCACAGGCCTGAGGCTATATTTTGGATCAACCTTTCCCTTGGGCCTTCCAAGATGGGAGGCCAGTATAACCCTGGCCCCTTCATCTATAGCATAATTTATAGTGGGAAGTGTTGAGCGTATCCTTCTGTCATCAGTAATATTCTGATTATCATCAAGTGGAACATTAAAATCAGCCCTTATGAAGACCCTCTTGTCTTTTATATTAAGGTCCTCAATAGAGAGTTTGTTAAATATATTTGTTGGTGCAATATCATTCCTTGCCATCACTCCCCCTTATTTTATAAGGTATAGTATGAGGTCTTTAAGTCTGTTACTGTAGCCCCATTCATTGTCATACCAGGCAAAGACCTTAACCATCCTTTTGTCGATAACTGCTGTAAGTGTGGCATCCACGATTGCTGAATGAGGGTTCCCATTGAGGTCTGTTGATACAAGTGGCTCCTCAGAATATTCCATTATTCCCTTTAAGGAACCTTCCGCTGCTCTTTTTAAGGCCTGATTGACCTCCTCCACTGTGACATCCCTGCTTACTTCAGCAACAAGGTCAACAAGTGAGACATTAGCAGTGGGGACCCTTATGGCTATGCCATCAAGTTTACCCTTAAGTTCAGGTAAAACCAGGCCAACAGCCTTTGCAGCTCCAGTGGTGGTTGGTATCATATTAATGGCGGCTGCCCTTGCCCTTCTTAAGTCTTTATGAGGAAGATCAAGGATCCTCTGGTCATTTGTATAGGAATGAATCGTTGTCATAAAGCCCTTCACTATCCCAAACTCCTTATGAAGGACCTTTGCAACAGGTGCAAGGCAGTTTGTTGTACAGGAGGCATTGGATATAATCTTATGGTTCTTTTTGTCAAGCATATCTTCATTCACACCCATACATACTGTTACATCAGGCTCTTTTGCTGGAGCAGAGATTATCACATATCTAACTCCATCTCTCAGGTGCTTGGATGCACCTGCCCTGTCTGTAAACCTGCCTGTTGACTCCAAGACTATCTCAACGCCGAGGTCCTGCCAGGGAATCTTTTCAGGCTCGGTCTGGGCAAAAATCTTTATGGTCTTACCATTTACTGTAATTGTATCACCTGCATAATTAATGTCAGCCTTAAAGATACCATGCACTGAATCATATTTCAGCAGGTGGGCAAGGGTCCTTGAGTCGGTAAGGTCATTGATTGCCACAATCTCAAAATCCTTAATACCTGCAGAGGCCCTGAAAAAATTTCTTCCTATTCTACCAAAACCATTGATCCCTACTTTAACAGCCATAATCACACCTCCTGATTATTATTCTGGTATCACGGTACAGATACCTTTTTCCCGAAGGAATATTCAAAAAGATTCATGACAATACCTGTTTTCAATTTTGGATAAAAGTAGGTGGACTTCGGTGGCATTCTGAGCGATGAGAGGGCAACTATCTCCACTTCCTCTATCTTTGTTGGATTAAGGAAAAAACCTGCCTGATATTCCCCACTGTTAACCATATGGATTACCTTTTCAGGATTCATCTCATAAAGCACATCCCTGATACCACAAAGTTTATCAAATATAAGGCTGTGAAGTATAGTCACATCAAGGTATCTGAGGGCTGGATGCAGGTCTGAAAGGTCCTTACCAAGATATTTAAGCATAAAGACCTCACTGCCTGTATATAGACCTATGGTGTGTTCCTTACCATGGATTCTTTTTACTATATCCAGTGGTCTTCTAAGCCTGAGTCTTGAGATCTCAAAATAATCCTTCAGCCTTTCCCTCCAGCCCTCAGGAAGGGCTTTTATAACCCTGTGCGTAGGAAGAATGGTGAGCCCCCCATCAGCCATATTGGCAAGAAACATCATTACATAATCATAGGGTTCGCTACCATCAACATGGGGATATTTTTGGGACATCTCCCTTTTATATTCAAGGGCTGTCTCATATCTGTGATGACCATCAGCTATGAATATCGCCTTATCAGAAAGTTCATTCTGTATGATCTCAATATCCCTCTCAGAGTCTATTATCCATAGACTGTGCCTTATTCCATCATCATCTATAAACTGAAAGTATGGTTGCTGCTTCTTCAGGTCACAGAGTATCCGGCCTGTCTTCTTCTCTGGACTCTTATAAAGTGCAAAAATGGGGCTGATATTACCACCACAGGTTTTTATTAGATTGAGCCTGTCGGTTTTTGGTTTTGAATGAGTTGCTTCGTGCGGATGGACATTACCCCTCCCGAATTCTTCTATCTTCACAAGAGCCATAATACCCCGCAGGGTCTTATCCTTTCCGCCTATCTGATAGTCAAGCTGATAGGCATAAAAGGCAGGCCTATCAGTGCTAATAAGAATCCCTGAGGATAACCACTCATTAAGGAGATACCTTGCCCTTGTATATTTATTGAAAGAGTCATTATCACCTGGTAAGTCTTTCCCGAAATCTACATGAAGGATATTATGAGAATCCCTATCATAAAGCCTCTGCCTTTCTCCTTCAGAAACTACATCATAGGGTGGTGCAACAACATCAGCTATATTCACATGATGTGGTTCAAAAAGCACAGCATGAAATGGTCTAACATCAGCCATTTATCCCTCGCCAAGTAAATTTATTGAATTTCCCATGAGCAATAATAATCTTAATGCAATAAATTTTTTATGTTGTATTCTCTCCTTTAGTCCTATAGCAACCTATAGATGATGGGCTCGCAACCCCTTTAACTGAAGAAGCTGAAGAATCTTCCAGGGTCAAATCTATAATACCACATATCAAGATATGCTTCAACCCACTCTATTTTGCCATCGGCTCGACAAGCTCACGATTGGAGAATTGGCTGTCTGCCTCAAAGTAGTGCTACGGTGCAACAGCACGCCTGACAGTGAAGTGAGTTAGGGATTAGTGAATTATTAACTGTTCAAACTGTTTAAACTGTTACATACTTACTCACTACTTTAGCGCTGGTAGCTCGCTGCTCCAAATCTACTTGCCAGAAAGTCAGCAGTTAGTTATTTCTGTAATTATAATCTTTTATAAAACAATAAAAATTTTTATTCCAGAATTTGCCTCTTAAATCTTGACTTTAATACCTGAGATGGGTATTATACCTTAATTTGAAATCCTTACCAAGGAGGTTTCTGTGGAAGCACCATTGTTTATTGAGATTCACGGTGTACCTGCCTATGTAACCTACTCATGGCTTGCCATGGTAATATTGATAGTGGTAGCCCTTATTATAAGGAGCTCCTTAAAGCTCGTTCCAGGTGGAATACAGAATTTTATTGAGATACTTGTTGAGGAACTAAAAAAACTCGCTGAGGAAAATATTGGTCATCACTGGGCACCAAAGTTTTTTCCTTTAATAGGGACACTGGGTCTCTATATACTGGTCTGCAATTTTATGGGTCTTATACCCGGGTTTGAATCACCGACAAGTAATATAAATACAACAGCCTCCATGGCGTTACCAGTGTTTCTTGCAACCCACTATTATGGCATCAAGGTACACGGATTTAAATACATAAACCATTTTCTTGGGCCCATGAAGAGTATCTGGGCCCTTCCTCTGATGTTGATGATGTTTGTAATAGAGGTAATCGGGCATCTTGCAAGGCCCGTTACACTTTCTGTCAGGTTATTTGGAAACATGATAGCAAAACACATGATACTCATAATCCTTGCTTTACTTACACCATGGATTGTACCTGTAGCGATTCTGGGGCTTGGCGTGCTTGTCAGTGTAATACAGGCCTTTGTCTTCGTTCTCTTAACAACCCTCTATCTTGCAGGTGCTGTGGAAGAGGCTCATTAATAAATAGATCACAGAAGAATTTTTGATATTCACTGAAAATATGACATGGATAATTCTCAGATTATCTGAGGATGCAGAAAATCTGAGAGGCTTTCTTTAAAAGCTTTAGTGTCAATAAAATCCTTGAAGGAAAGGAGGTTGAACAATGAAAAAGACCGCAGCAGTAACAATCCTTGCTCTTGTGTTTCTCTATCTCATGGTTCCACTGGCCTTTGCAGAAGAAGGAGCAGCTCCCAATGAGGCAAAGCTTAAATATTATGCAATGGCAGCCCTCGGATGTGCCATTGGAATAGGCCTCGCTGCCCTTGGTACTGGTATAGGCATGGGAATAGGTCTCAGCAGGGCCTGTGAGGGCGTGGCAAGAAATCCAGGGGTATCAGGTAAGATAATGACCACACTTATTATCGGCCTTGCCATGATTGAATCTCTCGCAATCTATGCCCTTGTTGTAGTACTGATAATCCTCTTTGCAAATCCTTTCAAGATATGATGATTCTTAGGGAACGGCTAAGAAGCCGTTCCCTATATTTTATGGTATAATAATTTATGTCAGAAGACCAGATATATAAAGAATCTATTGAAATAATTCGTAAAAACATTGAGAATGGTCAGTCCTTTGATCTTGCCTGTGAGTCAATCAATGTGGCAGATGAGGACCTGAAAAGGATGATCATTGATCATACCCTTAAGATTGAGATTGCTGAAATGCATTACGGGAAAAATATACCATTTATTGAAATATCCAGAAAACTTCAGGTATCTATGGAAAGACTTCTTAAGGCAAATGACGAGATGCTTGAAGATGTGATGAATAATATGCACCATATCTACAGGGATTTTCCTATAGACCCTGAATCAACAACCCATTAGCAATGAAAAAGGTAACCCTCTTTGCTTTAAGTACCTGTCCTGTTTGTAAAAAAGTTAAGACATTTCTTGATGAGCATAAGATTAATTATGAACTGGTAGAGGTCGATTTGCTTGACAGCGGTGAGCAATGGGTAATGACAAAGGAACTTCAGAAATATAATCCCCAGGCCAGTTATCCAACACTTGTGATTTCAGAGGTTATAACTGGCTATGACCCTGAAAAACTCAAGAAAAAATTTGCCGATCATGACTCCTGAAGAGCTTTATGAGATATTAAAAAGATATGCAGAGAAGCAGGGAATTGAGCTCAATAATGATAAAGATTTTACCCTTGATATAATAAAAGGTCTACTGAAGAATGAAGAGCGATATGGTTACAGGTCCTGTCCCTGCAGGTTGGCTACAGGGATCAAGGAAAAAGATGAAGATATAATATGTCCCTGCAAATACAGGGATGATGATATTAAGGAATACGGAAGCTGTTACTGCTATCTTTATGTATCAAAGCAATGGAATGAGGGTAAAATCCCTCATACAGTAGTCCCTGAGAGAAGACCATGGAGAGGGTGAGTTTTATGGTCAATGAAGATATTAATATCTTCAGCATGCAAAAACTAAAAGACATCAAGAGAAGACCTGATATCCTTTCTAATATTAAACTTAATGCATCCCTCCCGCTTATTATGAAATCCCGCTTCCAGATGTCAAAAGAGGAGTTTGAAGAATTACAGAAGATGATTGGTTATATCTTCTATATCGAAACAGCCTGTGAGAAGCCCTCCCTCATGCTTATGAAGGTAAATAAAAGCGATATAGCAGACACAGTAGGTATTATAGAAGAGATACCCGAGGAGATGTTACAAAGGGCAATAGAAAATCCAGTCCATCCACCAGTGCATGGTATGTATGGAATAACAGAAGAAATAAAGAATTGGCTTAGGAAGGAACTGAACTTAAGTGATTGAGAGATGCACCCGTATCTGTGGCAGTCTTGATGACTGCTTTATCAATAACAAAAAGCAGATTGAATGCATCTCGGACATCCTGATAAATAAAGCCTTCGGGACATCAACAATACTTGAGCAATTGATAAAAGGGTGTCAGGATGAAGGGCTGAGCCTGATGTTACGGGAGGCGCTAAGGGGACCTTATGAGATTATAAACTGGATAAAATATCTTCAGATCGCCCGTGACCTTAAATTTTCTCCTGAACCGCTCAGATACTCTCCAGATGAAAGACGCAGAGAGATGAGATATCCTCTGCCAGAGGCTATTCAAAAATACATTGACCTTACAATAGATGTTGAAGGACGGATGCTTGGAGGCACAATCACAAACCTGAGTCAGCAGGGCCTTCAGTTTATGACCACAGAACCTCTCAGGCCAGGGATGATATACGATCTGAAACTCTCTTCAACACGCTCAACAGGGAAAGACCTCTTTCTGAAGATAAAAACTGTCTATTGTAATAGGAATGAGGATAAATTCATATCAGGTGCATTCATTGTAGAAATGCCAGATGAACTGTCATTTAATTTTTTTAAAAATGTACTTGACCTCCTTCTAAGAGCCCCTAAAGACTTCAGCGGCTCTTAATGTAAGATTTACTTTGTCCTCATCTTGGGCTGACAGCTGAGAGGGAATTCTTAAGCTGTCCTTGGTTTTAAGGTCTCCTCTATCATCAGGATATACTTGGCAAGGTCAAAACCAAATTTCATGAGTTCTATCTCATCATTCTCTATTTTCCCTGCCCTATCTCCAGGAATCTCAAAATATTCAAGAAATCCACTCTCAAATATAAATCTCCTGAATCTATCCATATCATAGCAAGCCATATAATAAAGTGCCTGTTTTTTGGATTCAAGGACATGACCAGGTGGATTTTTCCTCAGCTGTATCACCCTCCATTGCATATTCAATTCATCATATATATCAATACCCTGATCAGTTCTCCATTCCTTAATGGTCCATTCCTGATCTTCCTCAAATCCCTTGCAGTGCCCTTCCCTGAGAAAAAAATAAAAATCCTCAGCAACAATCTTTTCACCTCTAAGACTCTTTATCACACCCTGACCAACGGGATAATACCTGCAATTTACAGGCCTTGAATCATAAATAGAGCAACCTTCCTCGGTTACAAAAGGGCATCTTCTTTCTTTATCATCAAGCATCCTTAAAAAAACAAAGGGATGAGAGGTCTTTTCATCAATAGTTGTATAGGTATATCTCTCAAGAAACTCAGTGGATGTGAGACCGAGCCTTTCTTTCATCACAATAATGTCATAGGGCGTAAGCATTATATCAATATTACTGCAACATCTTGTAAAACATGAGATACCCTTATGGCATCTGAATTTAAATCTTGTTTCAAGGGTATATCTTACAGGATCAACTGCGGACATATTCAATTTCACTTTAAACCTCCATTTATTTAAAATACAACTAACAGCGGACCTTAAAAATTTTTACTTAATGGTTAACAAAATAAAAAGGGCTGGCTAATTAGCCAGCCCTTTAACATATCACAGACTATACTATTTAATCAATGGAACTATCAAAAGTGCCACTATGTTCACAACCTTGATCATCGGGTTTATTGCTGGCCCTGCTGTATCCTTATAGGGGTCACCAACGGTATCACCTGTGACAGCAGCCTTATGGGCCTCTGACTTCTTTCCGCCATAGGCACCATCTTCAATATATTTCTTTGCATTATCCCAGGCACCACCGCCACTGGTCATTGCAATTGCCTGGAAGAGTCCAGTTACTATGCTACCTATAAGGACTCCACCAAGTGCCTCCTTGCCGATTATAAAACCAACAAGTATCGGAACCAGAACAGGAAGAAGTGCTGGTATCATCATCTCCTTTATTGCTGATTTTGTGACTATATCAACACACTTTCCATATTCAGGCTTTGCTGTTCCTTCCATTATGCCCTTTATCTCTCTGAACTGTCTTCTCACCTCTTCAACAACACCACCTGCAGCCTTACCGACAGATTCCATAAGGAGTGATCCAAAGTAATAAGGAAGCAGTCCTCCAATGAAAAGTCCCACCAACACCTTTGGATTTGATAGCTCAAAGACCAGGCTTTCTCCAAAGGCCCTTGAGTACTCAGCGAAGAGAACAAGCGCTGCAAGACCTGCAGAACCTATGGCATAACCCTTTGTAACGGCCTTTGTGGTGTTACCAACTGCATCAAGTGGGTCTGTAACAGCCCTCACCTCTTTTGGAAGCTCTGCCATCTCAGCAATACCACCAGCATTATCAGTAATGGGTCCATAGGAGTCAATGGAGACCACTATACCTGTCATTGAAAGCATGCTTACAGCTGAAAGGGCAATGGCAAAAAGACCTGAGCCCGGATTACCGGTGAACCCACCTCCAAGCGCATAGGCCCAGAGTATGGCGCCAGAGATTGCAAGAACCGGTAAGCCTGTTGATTTCATGCTTACAGCAAGACCTGCAATTATATTTGTTGCATGACCTGTCTGGCTTGCTGCAGCAATATGTTTAACCGGTCCAAAACTTTTAGATGTAAAGTATTCTGTTATCATAACAATAAGCCATGTCAGAACAAGACCTATTAGAGCTGAGGTGAATATCTTCAGAGGTGTAAAGACTCCTGCATCAACACCGGGCTGACCAAGAAACCACTGAGCTGCAAAATAAAAACCAATTGCAGCAAGGATTCCAGCAGCTGCAAGGCCCTTATACAGGGCTCCCATTATATACTGGCTCTTTCCAAGCTTTACAAAGAATGTACCAAGTATTGATGCAACTATTGATATGGCACCAATAAGAAGAGGAAATACAACCCATCCGCTCTCAGCACCAAAGATTGTCTTTGCAAGGAGCATTCCTGCAACAACTGTAACTGTATAGGTCTCATAAAGGTCAGCTGCCATACCAGCGCAATCACCCACATTGTCACCTACATTGTCAGCAATAACAGCAGGATTTCTCGGGTCATCCTCAGGTATCCCTGCCTCCACCTTTCCCACAAGATCTGCGCCAACATCAGCTGCCTTTGTATAAATTCCACCCGCAATACGGGCAAAGACACTCATCAGGGAGCAACCGAACCCGAGACCAACAAGGGCATGGAATGCCTTTTCCACATCAGGCTCAACAGACTTCACGACAAGAAAGTATCCTGCAATACCAATAATTCCAAGACCAACGACCATCATACCGGTAACAGAACCGCCTCTGAAGGCAAGCCTGAGGGCATTGTTAAGTCCACCCTTTGCTGCCTCTGCTGTCCTCACATTAGCCCTGACCGTGACCATCATGCCGATATAGCCAGCAAGTGCAGAGCCTGTGGCACCAATCAGGAATCCTACTGCTGTCCATGTGCCAAGACCAGCAATAAGGATAAGAAGAAAAATCACTGCACCTGCAATAGCAACTGTTGTGTATTCGCGCTTGAGGAAGGCCTGTGCACCCTCTTTAACTGCATCGGATATAGCCCTCATCCTGTCTGTCCCGCTCGGTTGCCTCAGGACCCACTGAGCAGTAAGAAGGGCATAGGCAACTCCAAGAACACCGCTCAGAAGAGCAATGATAATAATTGTACTCATCTGAAATACCTCCTTTTAGAATTTAGTTTATTTAAACTATACTCCCTCAGAAATATATTCCTTTAAATAGTGGACCTCTGCCTCAAGCTTTCCCACGAGATTATTAACCACATCCCTGATAGAGATTATTCCTATAACCCTTCCATCCTCTACAACTGGCAGATGTCTTATCTTAAGTTTATTCATTATTGACATGGCAGTATTAAGATCATCTTCTGGTTTGACAACAACAAGGTCAACAGTCATGATGTCCTTAACCTTTAATATATCAGGATTCATACCAGACCTTACCAGTGCCTTAAGGGCATCCCTTTCTGTAAAGAGGCCTACAGGTTTCCCGGCATCATCCACAATAATCAATGCTCCAATATTCCTGTCAACCATCTTTTCAATAGCCTTGCTGATGGTTGTATCTGGATGAACGCCTATGAGTTCAGCACCTTTATTTTTTAATAATTCTCTTATTGTCAACTTGCCTGCCTCTCTGTAATAAGCTCCTTTGACACTATGCCATTATGCCTTGCAAAGACCATTGCCACCGTCCGGTAGACCATATGTGCCATCTTTGAAAATGGTGCATAGGCGAAGAGGAAGAAAACAAATGTAAGATGTATGAAGTACACTGGATAGGCAAGGCTGGCCACATTAAGCAATCTGAGTACTTCAGACAAAATACCTGTTGCAGCGATGATGTAGATGACTGTTATAAGGAGCCAGTCAAAATAACTTCCTATACCTGCCTTTGGTGAATTTATAAGCCTGAAGAGTACAACGAGCGTGATCCCTGTAATCAGGGCAAGGGCGCTTATATTTGCGAAAATCTTCAGTGGATCAGTCATTGGATATGGTGACTCTCCAAAATGAAATACACTGAAGGGCTGTATTCCAAGTAACTCCCAGCCATAAAGATAGATTACTGCCCATGTGGTTGTTATGGCAAGACCCACAAAGGCATAGAATGTTAGAAGATGGGCATAGGTCCTTGTCTTTGTCACATTACACTTTGAAAACTGTTTGTGCAGTAATATCTCTTTTAAAGTACTGATAAATGTACTGGATAGACTTGCAGACTTTGGCTCGTAACCACCGGATTTCAGAGTGTTCCAGTACTTTTTAATACCTATCACAAAGGAAATCACAGCAAATGCTGCTGCTGCTATAAAAATAGGATCAATCACCGTATTAACTGGCATAAATTTAGCATAAACAATACTTCCATCCTCTCCCCTGGGAATGGAATCTGGATTTAGAGGATTTCCATTCGCACCAATCAGAAGTATTATTACCGGTACCGCCAATAAAAGGATCAGATAAAGTGGACTGTTCACAAGACCTCCAAGAAAACCAGGCCAGGAATGCTCTTTAATTGCAAGCCTTCTGATTGCTCCAAGGACCTCACCTGGCTTTGCACCCCTCGGGCAATAGGCTGTGCAGTCACTGCACTGGTGGCAGAGCCATATATCTGGACTTGAAAAGAGCTTGTCCTTCAGGCCCCACTGTGCATAGAGCATCTCCTTTCTTGGAAAGGGTTTTTTGTCCTGTGTGACATTGCATACTACTGTACAGGTGGAACACTGATAACATTTTTTCAGGTCTTGACCACCTGATTTTATAACCTCTTTTACAAAATTCAGGTCCGGTTTTATAATCTGAGCCATCCTAAACCTCCTTTAAAGTTCCCTATCCATTAAAAGCCTTTGTACGGGTTTGGTCCTAATTCATTAATCTTTTCAACAAATTCATTTATTATCTCAGGAAGCCTTGGGTAGTCATTTATTGCAAGCTGAACCATCTTTACCCTTTCAGACTCAAGCTGAAGTCTGCTTAAGGTCTCCTGAACCTTTCCAAGTCTGTAATTGGCAAGCTCACTTCCCTTAATAAAATGGCACTGATAATCCTCTCCAAACTTACACCCAAAAAGAAGGGCACCATCTATTCCCCTTGAAAGGGCATCAGCGACCCATACCAGATTCATTGAACCAAGACACCTTAGAGGTATTATCCTTATATTAGGAGGAAGTTTTAATCTATTAATACCTGCTGTATCGAGGGCTGGATAGGCATCATTCTCACAAACAAAGGCAAGAAGCATGAGCCCATCTTCAGGTACATCTATGGACTTTATCATGCTTGATATCATGTCAACACTGTAATCCTTGAATGAAACTATCCTCTCAGGACAGGCACCAAGACAGGTTGCGCAGCGCCTGCATCTGTTTGGTTTATAATAGGGAATACCTTTTTCATCCTCATCAATTGCACCGAAAGGACATTCCTCGGTACACCTTTTACAGGCGGTACACCTGAGCAGCAGCGGATCAGGATAGGTCATATCCCATGCCCTTGGATGAACTGCAATACCTTTTGCCACATGTTCTGCTGCCTGGATTGCCTTGAGCGCTGCACCTGCAGCATCATCCTGTGCCTCAGCAATTGTCATGGGCTGTCTTATACATCCTGCTGCATAAATGCCTGTTCTCCTTGTCTCATACTGAAAACATATAAAATTAGAGTCTGCAAAACCATAAGTATTTTTCTCAGCAAAGGGAGGTATCTCTGGACCCTGTCTGTAATTGAGGTTAAGTATAAACTCTGGCTTGGGAGTTGACTCTAAATAAGCCTTCTTTGCCTCATCTCCCTGTGCTGCTGCCTTTGTAAGACCATCAAGATATTCCTGTGGTTCCTTTGTGGCAGGTACCATTCCCACCGCAAGCACCACAAGGTCTGCCTCAACCTTTATCTTCTCACCCATAAAAAATGTGCTATCTGCCTCTACATAGAGTTTCCCATTTTCTTCCATCACACCTGTGACTTCACCTTTGGTGAGCATTATGCCAGGGTCATTCTGAATCTCCTTATAAAAGAATTCATACTGACCGGGTGTCCTTATATCTTTATAGATGATAAAGGCGATCCCATCCTCTGATAATTCCCTCACATACTTTGCCTGCTTTAATGAGCTTGAGCAGCAATAGGCAGAACAATAGGGAAGATGATTGGGATCTCTGCTTCCTGCGCACTGGATAAAGGCAACGCTCTTTATTTCCTTCCCATCAGAGGGCCTTAAAAGCCTGCCCTTCTTAGCCATCTCCTCAAATTCTATATTTGTAACCACATCCTTGTATTTTCCGTATCCAAGATGACCGAGCTTTGTGGCATCATAGGGTTTCCAGCCTGCTGCAAGGACAATAGCTCCGATGCGAAGAACCTCACTCTTTCCATTCATCTCTATTGTTACATCCCACATACCTGGCTGTCCATCGGTCTTTGCAACCCTTGCAGGCTTGAATACCTGAATATTTGGATGGGATTCAACTTCTTTGATTAAGTCACCCACAACTGGCTCAGAAAGTTTATAAGGATAGGTCCTCGTAACCTGCTTATAAAGTTTTCTTGCATATCCTCCAAGCTCTGACTCCTTTTCTACGAGATAGACCTTATAACCTGCCTTTGCTGCCTCCAGCGCTGCTGTAAGACCTGTTACACCTCCACCAATCACAAGGATCGTCTTTACTGTCTCCTGAACCCATGGCTCTGGAAGATCTGATTTCTGTACCTTTGTGATTCCCATCTTAAGATAATCCTCTGCAGCAGCCTGTGTAAGCTCATCCTTTGGATCAAGTGTCCAGGCAACAAGCTCTCTTATATTTACCCTTTCCACAATAGAGCCCGGGAAATCAAAGACATCATACTTAACCCTCGGTGAGCATGCGGCAATAACAATAGTATTAATTCCATCAGTCTTCATATCATTCTTTATGAGCTCCACTCCCTCAGGGCTGCAGAGGGCATTGTGCCTTTTTACAGGAAGATTCCTTACAGACTTCTCAAGCTTCTCGGTATTAATAGCCTCATTGATATCGCATCCATCACATATATATATACCTATCTTCTTTTCCATTATCTACCTCCCACTATACGCTGTATTGCCTTTAATGCCGCACCTGTCGCATCCTGCACAGATTTTGCAACATCAAAGGGATTCTTTGCACAACCTGCTGCAAGGATACCTTTATCATCAGGAACGGCAAAGCCGTGCTCATTGAATGTAAGCGGTACAGACGGTCTTGCTGTCTTTGCTGATGGCTCCATACCTGTGGCAAGTACAAGCATATCAACCCTCTGCCTTATAAGCTCACCTGAAAGCATGTCTTCTGCCTCAACTATAACATCATCACTATCAGGTGCCTGTGCAACCCTTGCCACCTTTCCTTTGATAAGTGTGGCATTGGGATTATCCTTTACCTTCCAGAAGAATTGCTCATATCTGCCAGGAGTTCTTATGTCAATATAAAAGATATAGACCTTTGCATCTGGATTCTGCTCCCAGAGATATAAGGCCTGCTTCATTGATGCCATACAGCATATATATGAACAGAACTGCAGATGATTCTCATCCCTGCTTCCAGCACATTGAACAAATCCTATTGTCTCTACAGGTTTTCCATCAGAGGGTCTCAAGATCTTTCCCTTTGTTGGACCATTCTGGGCTGCCAGCCTCTCCGTCATCATATTGGTAATTACATTTTTAACCCTTCCAAAACCAAGGTTGTCAATCCTGTTTGCATCATAGGGATTCCAGCCTGTGGCAAGGACTATTGCTCCTGCCTTAAGATTAATGGTCTTTGGTTTCATATTTAAATCTATAGCATCATATTTACATGCCTCCTTGCACTTACCGCAGGAAGGACCTTTACAGTATTTATCATCAATAACATACTGAAAAGGAAAGGCCTGGTCAAAGGGTAGATAGGCAGCCTTTGTCTTTGAAAGACCAAAATTAAATTCATCAGGTCTTTCCTCTGGACAGGCCTCTGCACAGGCATTACATCCCGTACACCTTTCATTTACATATCTCGGCCTTAACTTTATTGTTACATCATAAGCTCCAGGAGAGCCTGTAACCCGTTCAACCTCTGCCATTGTATAAAAAGTAATATTGGGGTTGGTCTTTATCCTCCTCATGTTTATTTCAAGACCACAGAGAGGTGGACAGAGTTTTGGAAAGTATTTATTAAGCTGAGCAACCCTTCCACCAAGATAGGGAGACTTTTCTACTATTACTGCATTATAGCCAGCCTCAGCAGCCTCAATGCCTGCTGTAAGGCCACTGAATCCTCCACCTATCACCAGGAGCGTCTTATTGTCAGACATCTAAACCTCCTTTATTTCGTTATTTGTAATGGGTATCCGACATGTTGATTAACTATCAACAGGGCTTATTGCAAGCTTCCCCATTACTCATAACTCTCTTCTGCTCACCTTAGGCTTACTGTCAGTGAGTCTGAAAATGGAGGCTACCTTCGTAGCCTCCACCTTCTGGCTCACTGGGAAGGGAGGGCTTGAAAAATCCCTCCCTGTTTTAATTTTTAATCAGGGAATATCTGGACATAAGGCTCTTTTCTGAAGGTCCACTGATCCTTTTCTGCATCGTATTTTGCTATGGTGAAGCACTTCCAGTTCTCATCATCAATAAAGTCCTTGTCTGCCCTGTAGTAGTAGCCAGGATACCTTGACTCCTCTCTGAAGAGTATGGACCTTGCATGAGCCTCTGCAGTGATAACCCTGTGGTAATTCTCCCAGCACCTAAGTAACTCATGGAGGTTTGATGCTGCAAGCCTGTTTGCATCCTCCTTAAGGAGCTGGAGCCTTCTTAAGCCCTCCTCTATCATGGTTGCACTTGTCTTGAACCATGTGTTTACACCACCAAAGTACTCATCAGCAATCTTCATGAGCCTCTTCTGGAACTGATCGGGTTTGATAAAGTAAGGATTCACGCTGATATGATGTGGTGATGTTGTATAGGTCTTGTATTTCTCGTAGACCTCAAAGGGCAGGTACATCTCAGCAATAAGCTCATCTACATTCTCTCTTGGTGTAGGCTGGAATCCTGCATTGTCAAGAATATAGGCTATGGCAGCCTTTCCAGCAATCCTTCCTTCTGCATGAGAGCCTGATGAAAACTTATGACCTGATGCACCGCAGGTGTCACCTGCCATAAAGAGACCATTAACTGTTGACATCCTGTTATAACCCCAGAACCAGTGGGAAGGAGCACCCTGTATATCACCAGGACCACTTACCCAGAACCCTGCACAACCAGCATGGGAGCCAAGGAAGTATGGCTCTGATGGGATGATCTCTGATGGAACCTTATCAGGCTCAATATTGTTAGCAGCCCACATGCCTGCCTGACCGATCGTCATGTCAAGGAAGTCTTCCCATGCCTCTGCCTCAAGGTGTTTAACCTTTTTCATTCCTTCCTTCTCACCGAGTTTTTCAACCATGAGTTTGCTGATATTGGCCATTGCTTCATTTGTCCACATCCAGATAGGACCCTTACCGCGTATCATTGCCTCCATCATGAAGTGGTTTCTGATAGCAGTTCCCATTGCATCAACATATTTGCCATACTTTTTCTTTGCCTCAGCAATATATTCCTGATTAGCACAATAGTCGTCCCTGTTTGAATCTGTTGCCTTTGCCTTGAAGAAGAGGAACCAGGCACCAACAGGACCATAGCCATCTTTGAATCTGGCAGGGACGAATCTGTTTTCCATCTGAACGAGCTCAGCACCTACAAGTGCACCCATTGCATATCCTGAGCCAGAGTTCCAGACCGGGAACCAGGTCCTTCCCATTCCCTCACCAACTGAACGAGGTCTGAAGACATTCACGCATCCACCAGGCACAAGGAGTATTGCCTTTGCCTTGAATACATAGGCCTTGTTCTCACGGGTGCTGAAGCCAATAGCACCACAGACTGTATTTGGCTTATTTTTATCCATGAGGAGCTTTGTTATAAAGACCCTTTCAAAATGGTTCTGTGCTACACCTGTGGCCTGCCTGTTGGTTTCAAGTGCCTTCTTTGCTGCCTCTGCAACTATAACCTTGTAGGACTCACCATTGATCATTATCTGCCATTTACCTGACCTGACAACAAGCTTTTCCCTCTCTTCATCACTCTTGCAATCAGCGAGAAGGGGTTTGCCTGCATCTCTTGCCTGGAATCCATCAAGGGAAAATCCATCATCACCCTTCTTCCATATTGGGAGTCCCCATTTTTCAAAGAGATGGACTGAATCATCCACATGCCTTCCGAGATCATAAACGAGGTCTTCCCTGATTATGCCCATAAGGTCATTTCTTACATACTTGACATAATCTGCAACCTTGTTTCCACCCATATAGGTATTGATTGCACTGAGACCCATTGCAACTGCACCACTACGGTCAGTGGCTGCCTTATCAACCATGGTTACCCTTATCTTCTTTGGATTTGCCCATCTGCATGCCTCAAAGGCGGCACCGCAGGCAGCCATACCACCACCAATTATAAGAAAATCTGTCTCCACCTCAACAACAGGTGGCTTCTGACAGTATGAAAATGTACAGGTTTCTTTTTCCATCGTCACACCTCCTTATTCTTTTTTGGCTTCATAATTAAAGTAGCCAGGCTGTTTTAGCTTTGAATAATCTGGCTCTGGAAGCCCTGCATAGGGATCAACTGAACCTTCTGCTGTCAACCTTATCGGAAATTTGAACCTCTTGATAACTCCATTTCTGAACTTAATAGTCCACATAATGGAGTCTGTTCCTCTCATGGGATAAACACTTCCACCAAGGGGGATATAGTCTGCATAACCCCTTACCTCAATAGCCTGCTGTGGGCAGATCTTCACACAGTTGTAGCATTCCCAGCACTGCTCAGGTTCCTGATTGTATGCCTTCATCTTTTCCCTGTCAAGGGTCATCAGATCATGAGGACAGATGTACTGGCATGCTGTCTTATCCTGGGCCTTACAGCCATCACATTTTTCAGTAATAACATAACTTGGCATTGCCCTTATCCTCCTTTTTATTAATTCTTAGACCTCTATGAGGTCTTTATGACGCATTCTTTAATGCTGCATCCACAACCTCTGGATCAAGCCTTCTCAGCTCGAGAACCTTTGCAAAGAGTTTGTCCTTGAATGCCCTTGGAAGAAGCTCTATACTCCTTGTTGTTGAAAGGTCACATTTTGAACCTGGGAATCTCTTGAGAAGCTCATCCTTCTGTGCCTCATTTGCATGGACCTCAAGCCTCTTGAGTCCTGCAAAGGCCTCAACCGCCTTATCAGCAAGACCTGCCTGCTGAAGCTTTTCCAGCCTTTCTTCATTAATCCAGATATAAATTGGAAATGTCTCTGCCATCTTACACCTCCATTGGGGGTACTGTCATTACTTCGTTTCTCTGGGCAAGGTATTTATCATCCACAAAGGGATTTCCAAAACCATATTTATCAGCAGCCATCATGACCACATCAAATACCTCTGGCCTCATAACAAGCCTTGTTGGTTTTACACCATCAAGAAGTATGCTTCTTAAAACACTGCCACTAAACTTCTGTGGCTTGTGTCCGCAAAGACCCTCATAGGTGACCTCAGCACAGGTCGGACAGTACCACCATTCAAGTGTTAGCACTGATTTGATTCCAAGGTCTGGTATCTTTGAGAATATCTCATGGGCTGCATACTTGTCATAGTAATCGCCAACACCTGCATGGTCACGTCCAAACATATGATGGGTGCATCCCATGTTTTTTCTCACTATTGCATGGAATACTGCCTCTTTTGGTCCTGCATATCTCATATCCCAGAGGAGAATTGATACCATATGCGTCCCCTGTTTGAAATAGCCATGCTCACCAAGGGCTGCATGACTGAGCACTATTGCCTCATCAATATAGTCGCCCTTACGCTTTTCTCCTACAACGCAATTAACAAGGACACCGCACTCATTTGGGTTAACATCAGTCTGTGCCTCAAACCAGGCACCCTTCATGAGCCATTCATGACCTGTATGGGGCACATTCCTTGTCTGATGGGCAACAGCACGTTTCCAGCCGAATTCCTTGAATTTCTCTCTGGACTTAGCAGGTGGATACCAGAATTTATCAAAAGGAGGATTTATCCTTGGAGGGTTTATAAGGGTAATCCTTCCACCAACGAATTTATCCTTGTACTGATAGGTCCTCTTTACACCAGGATGCTTTTCGTCATCTGTTCCATAGACACTTACCGCCATCAGTTTTTTGTCAAAGGAATAGATATCCTCCACATCAAGGGTGGCAAAGGGCTGATTCTGGTACTTCAGAAGTATCGTATCTCCTTCTTTAATACCCAGAGACCTTATCTCATCATCAGAAAGGTCAAATACAATTGGTATACTCCACACATAGCCGCTTGCAAGGGTCATCTTCTTACAGATGCTTGCCACATCTGCCTCTTTCATGAATCCATCAAGGGGAGAAAAGAATCCATAAGCCATGCTAACTATCTCCCTTGCATGCTGGTCCCTGATCAGAAGCTCAACCTTTGCCTTACTGGCGAGCTTCTTTGCCTTTTCCCTGTCCTCAATAACCCTGTTTACTAATTTTCCACCATGAGGAGAGAGGGAGTTGTCCACTTTTGCTGCAGCCCTTTTCCTGGTGCGTGCAGCAGGAGCCTTTCTTGCTACCTTCTTCTTAGCCATAGGTTTTACCCCCTTTTCTCTAAGATTGAGATTATTTTATTGAATATATCATCAATGCTGCCTGTTCCAGGAACAGACTTAAGTATCCCTTTTTCTTTGTAATAACCAATAACAGGTGCTGTCTGTGCCTCATAAACCTCAAGTCTTTTACGGATAGTTTCTTCTTTATCATCATCCCTCTGATAAAGTTCTCCACCACATTTATCACAGACACCCTCTTTCTTCGGAGGTGAAAAATAGATATTATACATCTGACCACAACCCTTACAGGTCCTTCTACCTGTAAGCCTTTTCATGAGTTCATCAAAAGAGACATCTATACTTATGGCAAAATCAAGGGGGGAATTAAGGGACTTAAGCATCTCATCCAGTGCCTTTGCCTGAGCTACATTCCTTGGAAATCCATCAAGGATATATCCCTTTTTACAGTCATTCTCCTTAAGCCTTTCCCTAATGATACCTATCACAACACTATCAGGCACGAGCTCTCCTTTGTCCATATAAGATTTTGCTTCTTTCCCAAGAGGGGTCCCATCTGCTACAGCCTTTCTCAGGATATCTCCTGTGGATATCTGAGGGATAGAATATCTTTCAATAAGTTTTTTTGCCTGTGTTCCTTTGCCAGCACCAGGTGCACCTAATAAGACAAGCCTCATGATTTCCTCCATTTTTAAAATTAAAAGCAGGATTAAAAATCAATCTACTATAAGACTCTGGCTCAGTTAAGTCAAATTCTTTTTTTTAATCAAATAATAAATTGTGCTTATTAATTTGTAGGGGCAATTCATGAATTGCCCCTACTCAGACCTCATCCCTGACCACCTTTTTCCAGAAACAACCCGATTTTTCTAAATTTTTTATACCTTTCCTCAAGGAGTCTGTTCACCGGTTTTGGGGAAAGTTCCTGAATTGAGGATATTATTGCCTTTTCTATCTCAGAGGCTACTGCCTTTATATCCCTGTGAGCACCGCCAAGGGGTTCAGGAATAATTCCATCAATTATCTTGTAATTCAACAGGTCCTGGGCAGTCAGCTTCAGGCTCTGAGCAGCCCTCGCATAGTCTTCCTGTGTAAGCTCTCCATCCTTCTTCCATAATATGGCAGCACAGCCTTCAGGGGATATAACAGAATATACTGCATTTTCAAGCATATATATCCTGTCAGCCACACTCAGGGCAAGGGCACCCCCGCTTCCACCCTCACCTATAACCACTGTCACTATAGGGACCCTCAGCCTTGACATACTCATAAGATTCATTGCTATTGCCTCTGCCTGACCCCTTTCTTCAGCTCCTATACCAGGATAGGCACCAGGTGTATCAATAAATGTTACAACAGGCATCTTAAATCTCTCAGCAAGCCTCATAAGCCTCAGTGCCTTTCTGTAGCCTTCAGGATGGGGTTGACCGAAGTTCCTCTGTATCCTCTCCTTGGTGCCCCTTCCTTTTTGATGGCCTATAATCATCACAGGGATACTACCTATAAAACAGGGACCTCCAACTATCGCAGGGTCATCTCCAAATAGCCTGTCACCATGCAGTTCAATAAAGTCCCTTGCAATGAGATTTATATAATCAAGGGTATAGGGTCTCTCGGGATGCCTTGCAATAAGTGTCTTCTGCCATGGTGAGAGATTAGAATAGATTTCCTTTCTTAATTTTTCTGCCTTCTTTTCAAGCTCAGCAAGTTCTCTGCTGAGATCAATATCCCTTCCATCAGAAAATACCCTGAGTTCTTCTATCTTCAGTTCGAGCTCCTCAATTGGTTTTTCAAAATCAAAATAATAGCTCAAAGGACCACCTCCAGTTTATTCTTACCAATTATCTCCTGTGCCTTTCTTAGAAGTCTATAATCAGGTGCAAAGCAATACCTGCTTTGAATCGTGACTGTGCAATCAGGCATTATAAAGTCAATATACAGCGGAATACCCTTTTGGTGAGCCTGTGAATTGGTGAAGGGGTGAATCGGTGAAGGGGTGAAGGTATATTTACTTAACATATCCTTTAACAGGAGGAGCCTGTCTCTTTCAAGGTGTGATGAGCTGAGCCTCAGTTGAATCCTGGAACAACCAAGCAGTGAATCCCTTATAAAGCCTTCAAAGTCCCGTATATCCTCAGCTATTATCTTAACGCCTTTTTCAGAAGTATCAGCATTACCCCTTACAACAAGCATTGAACCCTTTTCAAGCAATGCCATTGATTTCTTATACAGTTCTGGAAATACAATAACCTCAATACTGCCCTCCTCATCCTCCAGGGTAATAAAGGACATCAATTCATTCTTTCCCCTGGTCTTATGTCTCTTAAGTTCAAGGATAAGTCCTGCTATAACAGAGGTGACCGGTCTGGAGTCAGAGGTCTGATTTCTAACTTCTGTTTTTAACTCTTCTGTGCTTTTTATTCCAAAGGTCTTTAATATCTCTCTGAAAGGCTTTACAGGATGCCCCGTGATATAAAATCCAAGGGCCTCTTTTTCATAGGCAAGCCTCACCGCCTCATCCCAGTCCTTCAGGCCTGAGGTCGTGGGTCGATGCCCGGTGGTCGAAATCCCTGTTTCTGATTTCTGACCTTTGACTTCTGTTATCTCAAACATACTTGGCTGTATAGCACTACCGTTCCGGGATACAGGAGACTGAGCCCTTTCAAGCCTTGTTATAGCATCTTTTCTTGAAATACCGAGTGAATCAAAGGCACCTGCCTTTATAAGTGCCTCTATAACCTTTTTATTTAACTTTCTTGAAGCATCTCCGTTAGTATCAGACCCAGCTGTTCTATCAAGAAAATCCTCAAAGGACTCAAAAGGTCTCTTGAACCTCTCAGCCTTAATAAGCTCAACTGCTGCATCACCAACCCCTTTAACAGCCCTCAGGCCAAATCTTATGGCATTACCATCAATAGTAAATCCTTCCTCACTTTTATTGATATCAGGTGGTAGAACCTCTATCCCCATATCCCTGCACTCATTAATAAGTCTCAGAACCTTTTCAGTCTTATCAGACTCGGCTGTTAAAGAGGCAGCCATGAACTGAACAGGATAATGCGCCTTGAGATAGGCGGTCTGATAGGCCACAAGGGCATAGGCTGCTGAGTGAGATTTATTAAAACCATAATTACCAAAATATTCAATCAGTTCAAAAAGCCTTTTCGCTATTTCCTCTGGATAGCCCCGGTCTATGGCTCCCTTAATGAATCTTGTCTTTAATTCTTCCATCAAAAGGGGGTCTTTCTTTGATATAGCCCTTCTCAGTATATCTGCCTGACCCATTGTAAAGCCTGCTATCCTGTTGGAGATCCTCATAACCTGTTCCTGATAGAGTATCACTCCATAAGTCTCCTCAAGTATGTCCTTCAGTTCAGGTAATTCATACTTAACAGGGACAAATCCTTTCTTTCTCTTTATAAAATCCTCTACCATACCACTTCCAAGGGGCCCGGGTCTGTAGAGGGCCACAAGGGCGATCAGGTCATCAAACCTGTCAGGCTCGAGTTTTATCAACAATTCCCTCATCCCGGAACTTTCAAGCTGAAAGACACCGGCAGTCCTTCCCGAGGCAAGGAGTTTATAAGTCTCTTTATCATCAAGAGGAATATTGTTAATGTCAAAATCTGGTACCATCTCTTTTATGTACTTCTGAGTTTTATCAATTATGGTAAGGGTATCAAGTCCGAGGAAATCAAACTTAAGAAGCCCGACCTTTTCTATGGACTCCAGGTCAAACTGGGTTGTAATGGTCTCATCACCTTTTGAACCCCTGTAAAGGGCCGTATATTCTGTAAGGGGACCTGGTGCAATCACAACACCTGCTGCATGAACAGAGGCATGCCTTGCAAGACCTTCAAGCTTCATTGCTATATTAAGGAGCTCCCTTATCTGGGGATTTGTTTCATAGGCATCCTTAAGCGGAGGGGTTATCTCAATAGCAGTCTTCAGGTCTATCTCCTTTGTTACACTCTGGGGTATAAGCTTTGCAATCTTATCAACCTCCTGATAAGGGATACCACACACCCTGCCCACATCCCTCACAGCTGCCCTTGATGCCATTGTCCCGAAGGTGATTATCTGGGCTACCTGGTCCTTACCATACTTTTCCTGTACATACCTGATTACTTCTTCACGCCTGTCCCTGCAGAAATCCACATCTATATCAGGCATACTTACACGCTCAGGATTAAGAAATCTCTCAAAAAGGAGATTGTATTTAATGGGATCAATCTCTGTTATACCCAGTGCCCAGGCAACAAGGCTTCCAGCTGCAGAACCTCTCCCTGGACCAACGGGGATACCCTTTTCTTTAGCAAACTTTATGAAATCCCAGACTATTAAAAAATAAGAGGCATAACCCATCTTTTTTATCATCCTGAGTTCTTCTTTAAGTCTCAACCTGTAACTGTCTGGCACAGCTGTTTTTGAAAATCTCCTTTTAAGTCCATCTTCAGCCAGCCGCTCAAGATATCCTTCGGGAGTAAGACCATCTGGTGTCTTAAATTCTGGCAGGAGTGCACCACCAAGTTCAAGTGTAAGATTACATCTTTCAGCGATAAGAACCGTATTCCTTATTGCCTCTGGAGCTGAGCTGAATTCTTTTTTCATCTCCTCAGGCGATTTAAAATAAAATTCATCTGTCTGGAACTTCATCCTGTCCGGGTCTTTAAGTGTCTTATTGGTCTGAATACAGAGCAGTACCTCATGTGCCCTTGCATCTTCTCTTTTTAAATAATGACAATCATTTGTTGCCACCACTCTAAGATGAACCTCAGCGGCAAGCTCATAGAGCTTCTTATTCAATTCTGCCTGCTCGGGAATGCCATTTGCCTGGAGCTCAAGAAAGAAATTATCAGGGCCAAAGAGATTCTTATAATAAAGGGCCCTCCTTCTTGCTCCGTCTATATCTCCCTTAAGCAGAAGTGATGGGATCTCGCCTTTCATGCAGGATGAAAGTACGATAAGACCACCTGAATACTGCTCAAGCAGGTCATTGTCAATCCTCGGTTTGTAATAGAATCCTTCAATATGAGCAAGGCTTACAAGCCTCATTAAATTTTTATAACCCGAGATATCCCTGGCAAGGAGTATTAGATGATAGGCGTTCTCTTCATTTTCAACCTTTTTCTTACTAAACCTGCTATCAGGTGCAACATAGACCTCACAGCCGATTATAGGTTTAATCCCTGCCTTTGAAACCTTTCTGTAAAATTCTATTGCTCCAAAGAGGTTCCCATGGTCAGTTATAGCCAGGGCAGGAAGTCTGAATTGCTCTGCGGTCTTGACGAGCTCGCCTATTTTAATGGCTCCATCAAGAAGACTGTATTCTGTATGTAAATGAAGGGGGACATAATCTGCGTGGCTTTGCATACATAAAAATAATACAGTATAAGGCACAAAAAACTCAAATCAGCCAAAATGCCGGCAGAAAACTGGCAGGTTCCCCAAAGTAGTGCGACACCATAGTGCAACAGTGCGACAGTGCGACAGTAGCACAGACATTCTTGTCTGTGAGTAGGGGCGAAAAATTTTTCGCCCCTACAGTGCTACAGTGCGACAGCACACCTGACGGTGAAGTGAGTTAGGGATTAGTGAATTAGTGAATTAGTGAATTAGGGAATTAGTGAATTAGTGAATTAGGGAATTAGGGAGTTAGGGAGTTAGGGATTAGTGAGTTAGTGAGTTAGTGACTTAGTGAGTTAGTGAATTAGTATTTTCTAACTCACTAACTCACTTGCATACTAACTCACTACTTTAGCTCACTTGCATACTAATTCACTACTTTAGCTCTGTCGCTCTGTCGCACTAAAAGCTGTCGTTCTGTCGCTCTATCAAGGTGTCACTAAAAAGGCATTCATATCGCATCGTTATATCAGCAATTTACCGGGGACCTGAGGAAATGGTTAAAGAATTCCCATATTCAATAGATATTTCTTACTTTCTGTCAAAAATTCTGCTGCCTCCTTTAAGGCGGTCTCGGCCGACTCCCTGTCTATATAAGAAAAGATCTCATAGTCTCCAGTTTCTCTATCATCCTTTAGATTTGCAAGATATTTCCCGAGATTCTTTTTAAACTTTCCGGTTTTTACAAAGAGAAGGCCAAAGAGCGTAACAACCCCTTTATGAGTCTCGGCCTTTTCACCTTCAGACAAAAGTAGTGCCTGTGCTGCATGATACACAGCATAATAGGCCCTTGAGACAGCATCTTCATAATCTCCTGTCTCGAAAAGCCTCTTTGCTACCTCAAGCTTCTTGTCAGCCTTTTCTATGTAACCTTTTATAAATTCCTTAATCGCTGGTTCCAAGTTTAACTCCTTCCTTCAGAACATTCTGCATAAATGGTGTAGGTATAGAACTAAGACGATTGAATTCTGTCTCTGTAAAGATCTTTAGCGAAACTAATCTACCTGTCTCAAGTAATATATCCATAACAATATCATAAAGCTTATCAATTAAAGCCCTATCCTTCCTCTCAAGAACTATCAGGATATCATAGTCAGAATCAGGCCTCCAGTCATCACGGCTCCTTGAACCAAATAAATAGACAGACTTTATCTCTTTGCTTAATGGTTTAAGATGTGAGAGGAATCTCCTTATCACAGGATCATCATTTAACAGGCCCTTATTTTTCATTAATCAAGTATACCACAAATCGACTTCAGGGATTCGCAAGGATAATGTAGCATAAATAGAGCAGCAGAGCAGTAGAGCCAGTAGCACAGACATTCTTGTCTGTGGCTTACTAAGTAGGGGCACGGCATGCCGTGCCCCTACTGCCGCACTGTCGCTCTGTCGCACTGTCGCTCTATCGCACTAAAAGCTGTTGCTCTGCTGCACTGTTGCTCTACTGCTCTATTATTGCCTGCTGCTCTAATGCTCTATTTCTGGTATCATAATATGATATATGAAAGAAAAGACAGTCTATACCCTGGGTACTGACAGAAGGTCAGAGGAGGATTTTATTGAGATACTTAATTCCCATGGTATAGAATGTGTTATTGATATAAGAAGGTTCCCCACAAGCAAACTCAGCCATTTTAAAAAGGAAAGCCTTGAGGCCTCCCTGAGAGCAGATGGTATCAAATATTTCTTTATGGGAGAGGGTCTCGGTGGTTATAGAAAGGGTGGGTATGCCTCCTATGTCCTTACCCCTGAGTTCAGCAATGAGATAGATAAACTTATTAAAATAATAGAGACCTGCTTATCGGCAATAATCTGTGCTGAGAAATTCCCGTGGAAATGTCACAGGAGATGGATTGCCAGGGCCTTAAGAAAAAAGGGCTGGAGGGTTATCCATATAATTGAAAAAGACAGGGTGTGGATACCTGAATAAATACAGATCAATATGGAACTAATCACAAAAAAAATCAAAGTGGCATTCATGCTAAAAGAAAGGCTGGATAGGATTCTTCTAAAGAACAAAGAGCTTTCTGAACTCCTGCAGAAATTAAAGACCTCTATCCAGACAAGCAAAGGCATCAGGAATTCAATAGGTCTATCAAAGATATGTTCAATCTGCGGTTCTCAAAAAAAAGACTGTTGTGCGAGGGGAATAGAATTGAGATATTCGGTGGAACTACTTGCACTTAATATGCTTTTTGGTATAAATATCCCGGGAGAAAGAATCTTCCCTGATTCATGCTATTTCTTATCTGAAAAGGGCTGTATTCTTTTTGTAAGGGACATATTCTGCATAAATTTTCTCTGCGATAAGGTTAGAAACTCTCTTCCACTTAAAAGTTTGAAAACCCTCTGGCAGCATGAGGGTCTTGAAACCAGTTTAATCTTCAGGGCTGAAGATAGGCTGAAGGCTTACAAACAGGTTTAAAAAGAGACCATTCACCTCGTAGGTGAATAAAGGCCCCCTACAGGCTAATAATCTGTCTGTGTTATAATTAACTATGAAAAAATTTATTCATTATATGTTTGTCTTTTTTGCCTCTGCTGTCTTCCTCAGTGCCTGTGCCTCTGCACAAAAAAAGGATGAACCCTTTGAACCCGAGGCATGGCTCAAGAAGGCTGAAAAAATGATAGAACAGGGTGAATATCAGGAGGCAAGAAATCTGCTCCTTGAGATCAAGAACAGGGATACAACCATGAACTTTGCTCCAAAGGCACAACTCAAGATTGCCGAGTCCTATATAAAGGAAGAAGAGCCTGAACTCGCCATTGAAGAATACAGGAAATTCTTAAGGGAATTTCCTGATCATTCTTATGCACCCTATGCCCAGTATCAAATTGCCAGTATTTATTTTCAGGGTGTAAAAGGTCCTGAAAGGGGCGCTGGTGAGGCAAAGAAGGCACTTGAAGAATTTGAGAGATTAAAAAGATTGTATCCGAGAAATCCCTACAGGGATATTATTGACATAAAAATAGAAAAATGCAGAGAGGTGATGGCAGCCTATGAATTCATGGTTGGCAAATTCTACTTTAAAAAAGAGTCCTTCAGGGCTGCACAGGGAAGATTTGAAGGTCTTATAAAGACCTATCCTGATTACAGGAATATGCCTGAGGTCCTGTATCTTCTATGGAAGACCTATATAAGCCTTAATCAAAAGGAAAAGGCAGAAAACACCTATAAAGAACTTCTTTCACGATTTCCTAATTCAAAAGAGGCATCAAAGGCAAGAACAGAGCAGCAGAGCCAGTAGCACAGACATTCTTGTCTGTGGCTTAAAAAGTAGCATAGACATTCTTGTCTGTGGCTTACTAAGTAGTGCTACAGTGCGACAGATAGAGCAGCAGCTGGTAGCCGCAAGCTTTAGCTTGCGTTTTTTGTATTTCCACCATTTATCGCAGGCTGAAGCCTGCGGCTACCTCACTGCTGAGGATAAAATTTGTCATGGTCATAAAATATTATTACCCTGTCTTTTTGGCTCTTAAAGGAAAAGACTGTGTTGTTATTGGCGGTGGGAGGGTTGCTGAAAGAAAGATAAGGTCACTCCTCAAAGCAGGTGCATCCGTCACTGTGATAAGTCCTCAGATTACTGAAAACATTAAACGACTTGTTAAGAAAAATAAAATAAAGCTTCTCAAAAGACAGTACAGGAAAGGAGACCTTAAAAAGGCCTTTCTTGTGGTAGCAGCCACATCCTCAAGAGAACTTCATGAAAAGATTGCAGGAGAATTTAAAGGACTTCTTAATGTGGTGGATGAACCTGAATTATGTAATTTTATAGTACCCTCAGTGGTTAAAAGAGGACCTCTCACCATTGCCGTATCCACATCTGGAGCCTCTCCAGCCATGGCAAAGACAATAAGAAAAGAGCTTGAAGATTTATATCCTGAAGAGCTTGGCCTCTATCTAAATGAACTCAAGAGGTTAAGAAAAAAAATTATAAAACTGCCGCTCAGAGAAAAAATCAGGTTTATTCGTCTTCTTACATCTCCTGATATACTTAAAGCCCTCAGGAGCAAGAAAAATCCCAGAACCCTTATCAAGGGCTTGATGGATGGACTATCCCTGAAGGAAATGAAATCCTGACAGCCTCGGGTAATTCCTTAAGGCCTGGCATCTCTGGAAGTTTAATAGTGTTTGACCGTAGGATTGGAACAAACCTGCCCTGTTTCTTGATACCCATCTCGGCACAGAATTCTCCAGACCTTCCCATATCAATGTGAAAACCACCAGCATCCTGCTGCATCTGGAGTTCGAAATAAGGAGCTGTCTCGATAACCTTTCCTCCGCTTATATCATAAATCCTCAGGATAAACCTTTCACCTTCATACAGCTCCCTTGTTTCTTTGTTTATCTCCCAGTAAATATAAAAGGTCTGCTGATTAACAGGCACAAGGCCAAGGAGATTCTTAGTTATGGCCACGGTGGGTGGAGGTGCTGGTAAAGAAACAGGCCTCTCCTCTTTTACAGAAACAGGCTTGAGTAGGGCTGCTGGTGCACCTGATGGTCTCTTTTTTGAGCGTGTTTTAGAAACTGGTTTTACCGCAACCTTTTCCTTGACTACTGATTTTTTTATCTTTCTTAAGGTCTTTAATCTCATTGACTTACTTATTAATGAGGCAAGCTCTTCCTTCTTTGCTGTTCTCGGCACAGAAAGCCCCATTTCCTTTGCCATTGACCTGAGCTCTGTGATCTTTTTCTTAAGGAGTTCCTTTTTTGTCATGATAACCCCCTTTCAAGGTGCCTAATCGTAAGGTCTTACAGCGTGGGGTTAAAGCAAGTTTTACCCACACAAACCTCAGAAATGTTTTATGGTAAAACTTATCACAGAAGGTGTTATTTAGTCAAGAAAAATAGCCTCCCCCTAAACTGCCTCTGCCCAGTTTCTGCCTATCCCAATCTTGACAACAATGGGGACCTCAAGGGCAATAACAGATTCCATCTCCCTTTTAATAAGCTCCTTCACCTCTGAAAGCTCCTCTTCCTTTATCTCAAAGAGTAGCTCATCATGAATCTGAAGAAGCATCCTTGACTTAAACTCACCCTTCCTAAGCAGATTCCATATCCTTATCATGGCAAGTTTTATAATATCAGAGGCTGTTCCCTGTATTGGAGAATTTATTGCAAGCCTCTCACCGAGACTGCGTGTTGCACTGTTTCTGCTTCTAAGCTCAGGAATGGGTCTTTTCCTTCCAAAGAGTGTCTCTGCATAACCCTTTTCTTCAGCTTTCCTTATAAGGGACAGGGAGCATTCCTTAATCGCAGGGTGTCTTATAAAAAACTGATCTATATAATCCTGAGCCTCCTGCTTTTCAATTCCAAGGGTCTCGCTAAGACCAAAGGCAGTCATTCCATAGATTATGCCAAAGTTCACGGTCTTTGCGATCCTCCTTTGCTCGGGGCTCACCCTGTCTGGTTCAACACCGAAAAGTTCAGAGGCTGTGAGATTATGGATATCAATACCTTCCCTGAATGCCCTGATAAATCTTTCATCTCCGCTCATATGGGCAAGTATCCTTAATTCTATCTGGGAATAGTCTGCAGAAAGGATCATAAAACCCTCTTCTGCTACAAAGGCCTGTCTTATCCTCTCTCCCCAGACTCCACGAACAGGTATATTTTGAAGATTTGGCTCACTGCTTGATAGCCTTCCTGTTGCCGTGATCGTCTGGTTAAAGGAGGTATGGAGTCTTCCTGTGAGAGGACTGACAAGCACAGGCAGGGCATCCACATAGGTGGTCTTGAGTTTGAAGAGGGTCCTGTAATTAAGTATCTCTCTGGGGAGTTCATGCTCATTGGCAAGCTCCTCAAGGACACTGAGTTCTGTGGAATATCCTGTCTTTGTCCTCTTTTTTGGTTTCAGTCCCAGCCGACTGAAGAGTATCTCTGAAAGCTGTTTTGGTGAATTTATGTTGAATTCTCCACCCGCAAGGAAATATATCCTTGCTCTCAGAGTATCAAGGACATTTTCAAGTTCCTTTGAAAGGTCTTTAAGAATCGATATATCAATCTTTATGCCTGTCCTTTCCATATCAGCAAGCACCTTAACAAGGGGCATTTCTATCTCGTTATAAATATTTACAAGACCAAGGTCTTCAAGTTTTTTTATGAGGATTTCATACAATCTCAACTTGCAGAAGCTATTCTGTGAAGAATACTTAATTAAAAGCTCTTCTCGTACCCCACAAAATCCAGAGATTTTGTGGGGACCCTTTTGCTGTGGTGAGGGAACAGCAGATATATCTTCCATGCCAAGCTTTTTGATACCTGGATACTCTATACAGAGGTCATCAAGCAGATGATTGGGCCTCAGAGGATTAACAAGATAGGAGGCTATCTGAACATCTTCAAGCCTTCCTTCCAGTTCAATGCCGCAACTGAGAAGTGCTATTATGTCCTTTTTAATGTCATGGCTTATCTTCTGGCCCTCTGACATGAATAATGGTTTGAGTGCCTGTAAGTCCTTCATGTCATTAATTGGTAGATAGTATACCTTCGAACCATCTGAATCAATCGGTATAACAGCTATCCCCTTAAAAAGAGGTGATAAAGGCTCACCTTCATAAAGAAGGTCAAAGCCAAAACCCCTCTCCACACCCGGTATCTCCATCACTTCCTGAGGAGCATCAAGTATAACTGTCTTTACCTCTAAGGTTACCGGTAAGAGTTTAAGAAGTTTTGAAAATTCACACTCCTTAAATATATTGAGAAGCTCATTCCACAGAGGCTCCTTTTTCTTAAGCTCTTCAGAGCTAATACTGATGGGGACATCTCTGTCTATCTTTGCAAGCTCATAACTGAGCTTTAAGATCTCCAGATTCTCTTCAATAAGTTTTCTCAATCTCTCTTTTTTAATTAATGAAGGGTTTGCTATTATTTCCTCAAGCCTTCCATAATTCAGGACCTCAAGGCCGATCTTCTCACCAATGCCCTTTATGCCCGGTATATTATCAATTGTATCTCCAGCCAGTGCTATAAGTTCAGGTATCCTCCCTGGTGGCAATCCATATCTTTCCTCAACCGCCGAACTGTCATAAACTATATTTTTCATTGGGTCAAACATCTTT
This sequence comes from uncultured bacterium, assembly GCA_938074335.1. Lineage (GTDB taxonomy): Bacteria > Nitrospirota > Thermodesulfovibrionia > Thermodesulfovibrionales > CALJEL01 > CALJEL01. The sequence goes on from CALJEL010000047.1 coordinate 37,996, forward strand.
ATCCTTTCATTAACCACCTGAAGGATGTCTTTATCACCACTTACAATGAATATCTCGTGGCCCCTGGACCTGAGCTGTTCTGCCACTGTGGCAAGGATATCATCAGCCTCATATCCAGGGATTTCTATAACCTTTATTCCAAAGGCCTCAACAATCCTTCTGATATAGGGGATCTGAACAGTCAGGTCATCTGGTGCCTTTGGCCTCTGTGCCTTGTATTCTTCAAAGGTCCTGTGTCTCCTTGTTGGCTCAGGACGGTCAAAGACAACAGCAATCCCATCCGGCTTTTTTTCATTGAGTATCTTAAGGAGCATGTTTGTAAATCCATAGATTGCATTGGTGGGAAGACCCTTTGAAGTGGAAAGGTCCTTTATTGCAAAGTATGCCCTGTAGATATAGGAGCTTCCATCTATGAGATAGATTGTCATCTGTTATTATAATACATCCACCATGTACGTGACTGTTTACATAGGGATTGGTTCCAATCTTGGCAACAGGGAGGAAAATTGTCTTAAGGCTATAAGACTCCTTGAGGAAAGGGGCATAAAGGTTCTTAAAAGGTCATCCCTTTATGAAACAGAACCATGGGGAGTGAAGGAACAGCCCATGTTTATAAATATGGTGGTTGAGGCTGAGACTGAATATACCCCATCAGAGTTACTCGGAGTTCTCAAGTCAATTGAAAGGTCTATGGGAAGGACTGAAACAAAAAGATGGGGGCCGAGACTCATTGATCTTGATATACTTTTTTATAATAACCTGATTCTTGATACACCTGAGCTCAAGATTCCCCATCCCCGTATTCAAGAAAGGCTTTTTGTCCTCAAGCCCCTTACAGAGATAGCCCCTCAGCTTGAACATCCTGTTTTAAAGAAAAAGATCAAGGATTTATTGAATATGGCTCATTAAAGTAGTGCGATAGCACACCTGACGGTGAAGTAAGTTAGGGATTAGTGAATTAGTGAGTTAGTGATTAGTGAGTTAGTATTTTCTAATTCACTAACTCACTTGCATACTAACTCACTACTTTAGCACTGTCACTCTATTAAGGAGGTAGCCGCAGGCTTCAGCCTATGTGGCGCAGGCTTCCAGCCTGCGATAAATGGTGGAAATACAAAAAACGCCTTCAACAGGCTGGAAGCCTGTTCTACCAGTTTGCGGCTACCTACTTGCGATTGCCCTCAAAAGGGCAGGGGCAAGCCCTGCCCCTACTTGCTTGCACCATATTCCGTGAAGAGCCATAAATAAAGGGCTATGTCTTTAAGGATTAAGAAGTCTAAAGCTCGAGTATCTCCATTCTACACCTAAAAATCCGGCTTTAGTCTCATATTCTACCCTGTCCCCTACCTTTGCCCTTTCATAGAAGCTATCTGATACTGTCAAAGGTTCACAATATTTTTTCTGACTATGTAGTTCTTTTAAGATGATCCCTTTGCCTCTTTTGAGACTAATATGTTTTGAAACAATAATATCTCTCTTTATTTCTGGTTTTGAGGTATCAAACTTTCCATTTATGAAGGTAAGAAAAAATAAGGAGGTGAACAAGTAGAGGATCATAAAGGAAAGAAAAGAATTCAAAAAGATTCTTGAAAAAAAACTTTTGTTACCTACAAAAAAGAGCACTAAGCTCAAATAAAGGAAATAGAGAAAAGTAAAAATTTTTAAACCAAGATATAAAAGGTCTAACATACAGAGCGGTATAAATTTCCAAAAATTTCCTATTAATGCCAAAAGGAAAAATAAAACAGTCAGCAAAATGGGTAGCTTAAAACTTAACCAGCTTCTTAAAGCTTCTTTATCAGTTGATTTGGGAGTTTCCGTTAAAAGGTAACTATATTCCCTTAGTTGATCTAAGGCGTTATAAATATTAACTTTATGGATATGGGAAATTTTATTTCTGATTTGCCAACTACATCTTAATTCGCCCTTTCTTATTTCAAAAGATTGAATGCCGGTATCTTTGAAAAATTTTTCCAGGGAGTTTAAGGTAATTTTATTTAGCACTTTTTTTACCCAGAGAGGATCTTCAAACTCTTGAGCCAAGCCATTCTCTAATTTACTCGCCAAGATTTTATCAAACCAATCAGGAACCCATAATCTTAAATAACCTTCTGTTTTCGCAGGAAGACTGATATAAAGCTTAAAATTTCGCCTTAGTCCTGATACCCAAATCTTTACCCTCAAGCCATTCCTGATTAGTTCCGCTGAAAGATAGGGGAAAAACAATAACTTAAGGTTTATAGCTCCAAGGTCTGAAAGATAATTTTTAGCTTCCTTCACCAAGTTATAATTGGCCAAAAATATAAATAATAACCCAAGGATAGAAAGGATGATAATTATTTCCATACTCCCATAATCTGCCATTAGAAATTTATAAAAAGCCTTTAATAAAACTGGCAGTCTGCCGAAAAAAAGCTTTACCTGCGACACCTTAGTGTAATACTATTAATAAGCTTACTATACATAACTAACTTCACCTTTTGGGTGAAGACTTTTTGCTACATAATAAATAAAATTTGTCGCATTGTAAAGACTTTGAGGCAGACTGCCAGTTTTCTAATGGCAAAATAGAGTAAAATCTCCTATGTATATCAGAAATCTTATCTTAATCTTGACCTCAACTTTAATCCTCACTTCAACCACTTCGGCCGGAGAGATCGGTGAGCGTATTGCCCTGATGGCTGAGAGATTCATCGGCACTCCTTATGACCCTGATCCCCTTGGTACCTATGTAAGAGAAAAGGTGATAGTCCATGATGAGGAGGTAGACTGTATGTATCTAACATTCAGGGCAGTTGAACTTGCCCTCTCAAAGAGCCCTGAAGAGGCTATAGAGATTGCACTGGAAAAGAGGTTTTTTACAAAGGGTATACTGGGGTCAGATGGAAAGGTTCTTAATTATGATGAAAGGTATCAATACGGCGAGGATATGATTGATAGTAAAAAATTTGGAGAGGAGATAACCTCTGACCTTGGAAGGACGATCTCCATACAGGGTTCGAGAGGAAGAATGGAGATAAAAATTATTCCTGCCCCTGAAATAAAAAATATAATAAATAAATTAAAAAGTGGTGATATTGTCTTTTTTGTAAAAAAACCTCAAAAGAGGCTCCTGGGAGAGATTGTCGGTCATATAGGAGTTATAAAGGTTGAAAAGGACAATATCTATCTCATACATGCCAGTGGAAGAAAAAATGGAAAGGGAACCACAGTGAAGGTTCCCTTTCTTGATTATATCAAAGATATGGATTTCGCCGGGATAAAGGTTACAAGGTTTAAAGACCCTTAACCTTTTTTACAATCTCGGGATATTGCTCCTTGAAGTCAGGGTATTTTTTTGTAAGATAAAGTTTTATTGCCCTGATCTCTGTGTCAAGGTCTTTAAGATAGCTCAAGGCCCGTTCAAGTTTCTGAAGCCTGTCTGTTATGGTATCTATCTCCTTTTCAAGGAGCTTTATGTTTTCCTTTAATATTATTTCCTCTTTCACTTATTTTCTCCTTTGTGCCCTCATCTTTTTTCTAAGTTTCCTGTGCTTGTGCTTAGACATCTTTTTCTTTCTCCATTTAACAACGCTTCCCACAGAATCACCTCCTTTTACCGACTAAGTTTATCATTCAAAATTAGATTATCCTCCACTTTAATCCTTAACTGACCTTTCCTTCACCTGCTCCATGAAGGCCTCAAGTAAAAGATTGTTCGTTGCTGACTCTGTCCCGTCATAGGAGATGCTTATAAAGGGTATACCGAAATCCCTGCTCACTGACTTCATTATTGATGTAACAATCGTACCTGGCATACAGCCAAAGGGCATCGCATTTATTATACCAGATGCACCATTTTTTATCAGGTCTATTGCCTTACCTATGGAAAGGATTGCCTCTCCTTCAAAGGTCTCAGGGATATAGGGCTCTGCATTTTTAAGAATCTCCTTTGTATCAGGTTCCCTGAGGGTTCTCAGGTTTCTGAAGGGTTTCTGTAATCTATGCTCTATCCTCTTTTGAAAGAACCTCTTTAAAAAGAGCTGTATTATTGCAGACCTTTCCTTCTTTATCCATGCCTTCTTAAGGGCTATGTAATTTACATAATAAATCCACTCCTCAACTGGTGCAAGCCAGACATATCCACCAAGGCCTTCTATCTTTCTTACAAGGTCTTCATTGGAGAATCTGTGAGACCTCACAAATATCTCACCTATTATTCCCACAAGGGGTTTTTTTTCTTTTATTCTTGGTATATTTTCAAAATCTCTTTTCATTTCATTAAGGATAGTCTCTATACCAGAATTTCCTACCCTTAGAGTTCTGTAGAGTCTATCAAGGTATATTCTATAAATCTCATCTGTCTCTCCATCATTTTTTTCAAAAGGTCTTGTCTCATGAAGGAGCTTAAGAAGTATCTCATAGGCAACCACACCTGTCCAGGCCCTCTCAGTAAAATCTTTTCCAACGATATTAAGCTCCCTGTAAAATCTGGTATCCTGTGTTGGAGAAAAAACAGGTACATCCTGAAGCCCGATCTTATGGAGGACCATCCTGTGAAATACATTATACTGTCCGAACCGGCATGGACCTGTGCCAGAGGGCATGAAAAAGGCACTCCTCTCTGGAATAAAATCATGAGAAAGGGCCTTTTTAAGCATATCACCTGTAGTTACATAGCAGGGAAAACATTCCTTGCCTGATACATATCTCCTGCCGAGGTTAAGTGATTCCTGATCAGACTCAGGCAAGACCTCGGCATCCACCCCGCATGACTCAAAGGCTGCCTTCAGGCCAAAGGCATGGTCAGACATCCTTGGAATAAATACAGTCCTCCTGAGACTCCCGGGCACCAGAGGAGCATAAATATGAAATGTATGAAATGTCTTTCCCTGAAGAGATTGCCCTCTATTCTGGCTCATTATACTGTCTATAAAGGCCTCACATCTTGTGATGGCACCAGCATCTGCACTGTGCTCATCAATCTCTAAATGTAGATAGGGCCTTCCAGAAAGCTCTTCCTGAAAATACTTCAGTATAAAGGAATCAGGGCCACAGGAAAAGTTCCCAATAAATAAGGGATAAAGGCCTGGGGTTTCCCTTATGAATCGTGCTGCCCTCAATATCCTCTGACCCGATCTCCAGTACATATTGGGCCAGCTCTCTCTTATAGATAGCTCATCCAGTGGAAGCATATCCATCGATATGGTCTTGATACCGAGCCTTGAAAGCTTTCTTGGAATATCAAGGTTCATACCCCTGTCAAAGGCATTATAGGCCCTTCCAAGAATTACAATTATGATTTCATCATCCGTTCTATTCTGTAAAATCTCCTGACCCTTTGACTTCAGGATATTATAAAATTCATACTGCTTTTTAATAGCCTTCCGGAGACTTTCTCTTATATCAGACCTCGAGACCTTAAATCTCTTAAGAACCCTGTAGAGTTCAGAGATAAGATAATCTTCTCTCTGCATGTCTATAACAGGGCTTAAGACTTCGGGTATCCTGTCCCTCAGGGATGTCGTTACCAGATAGGGTATGGTCTGGGTATAAGGGCAGGCAAGTCCCCTTTCATATTCATCAGAAGGAAGATTTATATTTTTAAAGGATGGTATAAAGAGGTAATCAACTCCATCCTCAGAAAGCTGCAGGCAATGGCCATGGGCAGCCTTTACAGGAAAACAGGTATCTGCATTAACAGCCTCGACACCGAGGTTTATTATGGAACGGTTCGTAGGTGGAGATACCTTTACATTAAGATCAAGGTTTCTGAAAAAGCTGATCCATAAGGGTAATTGTTCATGGAAAAAGAATATAAAGGGTATGCCTATAACCGGTCTTAAGGTAACTTCACTACTACCTTTCTGATGATTTTCTGGAGAGCCCCTTTTTTCAGAGATATTATTTTTATATACAAGGTCAAACCTCCAGGATAGATAATCCTCAACAATCTCTGTTTCATCCTTTCTCACATCATATTTTTCACACCTGCCACCGTAAAAGAGATAACCCTCTTCTGCCTCTATCTTTACCCTGTTTATCTCACAGATATTAGGGCAGCCATTACACTGAAAGGAGCTTATATCATAAGACCTTTTGGTAAGATCAAAACCCTTAAATCCTGTCCTGAAATCAGGAGATTTTTTTGCATGTTCTTTTGCTATCAATGCCATACCTATAGCACCGGTAACATCATGATGGGGAGGTACAATGATCTTTTTACCAAGATAACTCTCAAAGGCAGCAACAACCGCCCTGTTGAAGGCAACTCCTCCTTGAAAGAATATCCTGTTACCAATGGGTTTCCCGGCAACTACCCTGTTTATATAGTTTTCTACAATAGAATAGGCAAGACCTCCAATGAGGTCTTTCTTATCCACACCTGCTGCAAGATTCGCTGTAAGGGAATTCTCCATAAAGACAGTACACCTCTCACCAAGGCAGCAGGGCCTTTCAGAAGAAAAGGCAAGCCCTGCAAACTCATCCTTTATGGAGATGCCGAGCTTCTCTGCCTGTTCCTCAAGAAATGAACCTGTACCTGCTGCACAGGCCTTATTCATCTCAAAGTCAACAACGATACCATCACGAATGGATATGTATTTTGAATCCTGCCCACCTATCTCAAAGATAGTGTCAACCTCGGGATCAATAAATATAGCAGCAGTTGCCTGAGCTGTTATCTCATTCTTCACTATATCTGCACCCACATAATCAGCAATCATGTACCTGCCTGAACCAGTTGTTCCTACTGCCTTTATATTGAGCCTATCACCCATCTCCTCATATATCTCACGAAGACCCTCTCTCACTGCCTCAATTGGTCTTCCTGCTGTCATGAGGTATCTCTTTGTAATAAGCCTTCCCTGCTCATCAATTACAGCGAGGTTTGTGCTTATAGAGCCAATATCTATTCCGAGATAGCCATCTATTTTTTGCCCTGAGGATTTGTAAGTATCATGGGCAGAGGGGTCGGTTTTTTTGCTGAAAGCTCCAAGAGGCTTATGATGATTAAAGACATGTTTAAGGGATCTTCTCTTCTCAAGAATTGAAAGCATAGATTCATTAAATGGAAAAAGGACACCTTCGTCCCTGTCCTTCAACACCGCTCCAATAGCACCCATGTAGAGGACCTCTTCAGGAATAAATATCTCGGAAAGGCTGAATACCTCCTTGAATGCCCTTATAACACCCCTGTTGAGAGAAACCCCTCCATGAAAGGCAACAGGTGGTATGAGGTCTGAACCCCTTGCAATGGTTCCCTTAAAATTCCTTGCAACGGCAAAACAGAGACCTGCAACTATGTCTTCAAGAGGTGTGGCAATCTGCTGCAGGTGAATCATATCAGACTTTGCAAAGACACTGCAGCGACCTGCTATCTTTGCCGGTCTTCTGGACCTGCTGGCTATCTCACTGAATTCCTCAATTGAAAGCCTCAGTCTCTCTGCCTGCTGTTCAAGAAAGGAGCCCGTGCCCGCAGCACAGAGGGAATTCATTGAAAAGTCTCTTATACCATTGTCATCAAGAAATATAAGTTTTGAGTCCTCTCCACCGATCTCAATTATTGTCTTTATAAAGGGATAAAGGCTCTTCGTGGAGACTGCCTGGGCTATAACCTCATTGACAGGTTTTAAATTAAGAAGCTCAGATATAAATCTTGAACCACTTCCCGTAAGAGACAAGGAAAAATTTCCATATTCATTAAGGGTATCCCTTAACAGGGAGATAGAAAGGCTCAGAGGATTTCCACGATGCCTCAGATAAAGGGTCCTTAAAGGTCTTAAAGACCCATCAAGGATTATAAATTTTATGCTTACAGAACCAATATCAATGCCAGCATGAACCATGCCTTCTCCCTCAGTGTAATATTTTAACACAAAGGTTATAAAACCTCACACCTGTGATATAATCCCTATTTTGCCATTAGAGAACTGGCAGTCTGCCTCAAGGTAGTGCTACGGTGCGATAGTGCTACAGTGCGACAGTGCGACAGATAGAGCAGTAGACCAGCAGAGCAGTAGAGCAGTAGTTTTTTTAATAGAGCAGCAGACCAGTAGAGCAGTAGACCAGCAGTTTTTATTAAGGAATTTTTTTTAATCATTTAATTGCTGCGCTGCTGCTCTACTGCTCTGTTATTTCCTGTTGCTCTGCTGCTCTATTATTGCCTGTCGCTCTCTCGCACTTTTAAGGTGTCGCAAGCGGGGTTCCCAGAAGATCGTTAGATTTTCTGGGGTTTAGTATTGCCTTTAGAGCACGAACTGAAGACAAGCTTCACCCCGTGAACCCCAAAATATCGGCATCCCCCGCCATTCCTATCGGCAGTTTAGGGAAATTTCTAATGGCAGATTACGGATAATTTAATGTGATATAATTTAACATGTAAGGGCCGGGGCAAGAGCTGAAGAATGACCTGTGAACCAATATTGTCAAACAATAGAATATATTTATAAAGGAATCCATATCGTCAGGAAGGACATTATGAAAAAACTGCCCTGGCTTCTGACCTTCACAGTGATACTCCTGGTTTCTCCTGTCTTTTCATCTGATGAAATAAAGATTGGACTGAGCCTCGGTCTTACAGGTAAATACAGTGAAATGGCTGACATGCAGCATAAGGGGTTCCTTCTCTGGCAGGATGAGGTAAACAAAAAAGGTGGCATCCTTGGCAGAAAGATAAAACTCCTGGTATATGATGACAGGTCAGAGCCTGAAGAGGCAAAAAGGATTTATGAAACACTAATAAAAAAGGAAGAGGTTGACCTGCTCCTTGCACCCTATTCCAGTGAGATTACAGAGGCAGTAGCACCGATTATTGAAAAATATGGTTATCCAGTTATTGCCTCCGGTGCATCATCAGACAGACTATGGAAAAAGGGCTATAAAAACATCTTTGGTCTTTATAGCCTTGGAAGTAATTATACCTCTGGATTCCTTGAACTCTTTTTATTGAATAATATAAAAAGTATTGCTCTTATCCACGCTGATGATGCCTTTTCACTTGAAGTGGCCTCAGGGACAAGGAAATGGGCAGAGAGATTGGGTCTTGAAATAGTCCTTGACAGGGTATTTCATAAAGGGAGAGATATACCAGAAGAGATAATAAATAAACTAAAATCCCTGAAGCCAGAGGCAGTTATCATGGCAGGTCATTTTGAGGAAGCCATTAACATGCTGAAGAAATTTAAAAAGTATAACTGGTATCCAAAGGCATACTTTGCCTCAGTTGGTCCGGTACTTGAAAAATTCTACAAGGTGGCAAAAAGTGATGCAGAGGGGGTATTCTCAGCCTCTCAATGGGAGCCTGACAATGGCATGCCAGGCAGTCTTGAGTTTTATAACTCTTTTAAAAAAAGATTCAAGACAGAACCATCCTATCATGCGGCAACAGCCTATGCAGCAGGGATGCTTCTTGAAGAAGCCATAAAAAGGTCAGGTTCGATTAATAAAAAATATCAGTGAAGTGCTCTCCATGATGGATACCTTCACACTTATTGGCAGGTACAAGGTTGACAGTTCAGGAAGGCAAATAAAACATTTCAATCTAATAATACAGTGGCAGGATGGACAAAAAAGGATTGTCTGGCCTGAAGACATGGCAAAGGTAAAACCTGTTTTCAAGAGGAAGGATTGAAAAGAAGAAATATCACAAAGACTCTTACCTTCAGGATAGTCTTTCCTGTAATTACAATATTACTCCTTGCCTATGCCTTTCTCTACATCCTTGTCTTTGAAAATATCTCAAAATTTGTCCTTGAAACCATAGATGCTCAAATGGAAGAGGTAAAACAGGATATATATGCGATCTGTGATGAGTCTCTAAACAATCTTATAAAAGAAGGACAATATAATCTACAGAGGATCCTGATAGCAAAGGCAGAGGTGGTGGAAAGGATAGAAAGATTCATGGAGGATCATAACCTTGAAGGTTTCATAAAGGAAAAAGACCGACTGATCTTTATTAGTGGGAGTTTAAAAGAAAGGGGCATCCTGATGATAGAGCCTTCAGAAAAATTATTTGTTAAAACTTTTGGTGATAAAGGATATTATATATCTACCTTATCCTTTCAACCGTGGAACTGGGAGATATTTCTATTTAAAGAAAAAAGACATTATGACTATCTCTATAAAAAGGTATATTTATCCTACGGGATAACGGCCCTTATTATTGCTGGAGCAATTATATTTTTATTCTGCCTGCTTTATCTGAATGTCCATAAGCCCATACGGATAATTGTAAACAGGTTGAGAGCAGGTGAGCTACCTGATTATGAAGGTACAGAGGAGATCGAGTTTCTCAGTAATACAATTAAAACAACCCTTGAATCTCTCAAACAGGAAACACGCCTTCTTGACAATATCTATCATGTAGCAATAACAAGAAGAGGAGAAGAATTTTTTGATGAGGTTGTTCTTACAATTCGCAGGCTCTTCGGTCTTAATTCCCTTATTGCAAGGCTCGGTCCTGAGGGTGAATATGCTGATGTTGTATCACTTTTAATTAATAATGAACTCAAAAAGGGTATAAGAATAAATCTCACAGGCACACCTTGCGAGGATGTGATAAGGAAAAAGCATATGTGTGTTATGGAGCGGGATGCCCACAGGCAATATCCTCAGGCATGGCTACTCACTTCAACTCTGGCAGAGTCTTTTATTGGTCTTGCTATATTTAACAGAAGAGGTGATATAGTCGGAATAATGAATGCCTTTGGAAAGGAGAGGGATTTCTCAGAGGGAGATATAAAGGGATTCCAGACAATAGGCCAGATTGTGGCAATAGAATTTGAAAGGATAGAGGAAGAAAAGGAAAAGGAAAAGATCAGGGAACAGCTCTTCCAGGCACAGAAGATGGAAGCAATAGGAACACTGGCAGGAGGAATTGCCCATGACTTCAACAACATGCTTCAGGCAATACTTGGATATGCCTCACTTCTGAAACTCAATACACCAAAAGACCATCCATCTTACAATGCCCTTGATGTAATAGAAAAAACATCCATAAGGGCTGCTGAGCTTACAAAGCAATTGCTCGGATTTGCAAGAAAGGGAAAATATGTAATTGAGACCATGAATATCAATGACCTTGTACAGGATGTCTATAAGATCATCTCCAGGACCTTTGACAGGAGCATAGAGATAAAGCTTAATCTTGATAGCAAGGAACTTCTCGTGGAGGGTGACAGAAGTCAGCTTACAAGTGTATTACTGAATCTATGTCTTAATTCAAGGGATGCCATGCCAGAAGGAGGCCTGCTGACAATAGAGACCTTTGAAAAGACCGTAAGACCTGAAGAGCTTCTCCATCCTGATGCAAGACCTATAAGATATGCAGCGGTAAGCGTAACAGATACAGGAACAGGCATGGATGAGGAGACCATGAAACACATCTTTGAGCCCTTTTTTACTACAAAGGAGGTTGGCAAGGGAACTGGCATGGGGCTTGCCATGGCATATGGAGTTGTCCAGAATCATGGAGGATTTATTACAGTGGAGAGTAGCCTGAAAAAGGGCTCAAGGTTTATAATATATTTACCTCTTTTGGAGGGTGCCTTAAAGGAGGGAGTGAAAGAAATGGGGGAATTCATTCAGACAGCAATGTCTAAGGGAAGGATTCTGATTATCGAGGATGAAAAATCCATAAGGTCCTTTACAAGAAAAACACTTGAAGAGATTGGCTATGAGGTAATTGAGGCTGTTGATGGTATTGAGGCAATTGAGATTTACAGAAGAGAAAAGGGAACACTGGACCTCATCATACTTGACCTGATACTTCCAAAATTAAACGGGATTGATGTATTTAAAAAGATCAAGGAGATGAATCCTCACCAGAAGATTATCATATCAACTGGTTATGGTCTGAAGGAACATATAGAAGACCTTCTTGGAAGTGATCAGATAGCAGCCTTTCTGGAAAAACCTTATACCTACATCACCCTGACAACTGCACTTAAAAAAGCCCTTTATGGTTATGAACTTGATTAAAAGGAGGCGAATATTTTTCGCCTCCTGAATATTAAGTGGTAATGTTCTTCAAAACCCTTAAACGGCTTGGATGTTTGAGTTTCCTTAATGCCTTTGCCTCAATCTGCCTTACCCTTTCCCTTGTTATTGCAAGGTACCTTCCCACCTCTTCAAGAGTATGATCCCTGTCCACGCCTATCCCAAATCTCATCCTTATTACCTTTTCTTCCTTTGGAGAGAGTGTCCTCAATACCCTCTGAATATATTCAGAAAACTCACTTTTTTCAGCATCATTATAAGGAGAGGGGCTGTTTTTATCACCAATAAAGTCCTCAAGTTCTGTATCCTCATCACCAACAGGAGTCTGAAGACCGATAGGGTCCTGAATTGCCCTGAATACCTCCTCCACCTTTCTCACTGGTACACCGAGCTTCTTTGCGATCTCATCATTGGTTGGTTCTCTTCCAAGCTCCTGGGTCAGCTCCCTTGATGCCTTGGTAACACGGTTGTAAAACTCCATCATATGAACTGGTACACGAATGGTCTTTGTCTGGTCAATGAGTGCCCTTGTAATTGCCTGCCTTATCCACCATGTAGCATAGGTACTGAACTTGAAACCCTTTTCATATTTAAACTTATCAACAGCCTTCATAAGACCTATATTTCCTTCCTGTATAAGGTCAAGAAGTGGTAAGCCCCTTCCAACATAGTTCTTTGCAATATTGACCACAAGCCTCAGGTTCCTCGTGATAAGCTCGTTCTTTGCAGTCTCAGCAAGCTCCTTTGCCTTTACATATCTATCCCACATATTCTTAAGGTCTTCAATCTTCACTCCCAGTTCTTGTTCAATTGCCCTGTATTCTGTCTGAATTTCCTTTGAAAGCTGTTCAAGCTTTGAGACATTTGCTCCGGTCTTTTTCTTTTCATTTATGGTCTTTTTAAGTTCCTTGAGGGAACCATATTTATTGAGCCTTCTGTCTATGTCAGAAAGTTTCTCCATGAGGTCTTCAAATTTTAGCCTTGCCCTGTGAAGTGCCTCATCCGGCCGATCCTCAGGAGCTATGATATCATCATCGCCCTCTTCTGCCTCTCTTTCAAGTTCTGAAAGGATTTTTTTATAGAGTGGAAGACCTGTGATTATCTCTTTTATTATCTCTCTGCCTTCTTCATATTTTTTTGCAAGCTCGGTTTCCTCATCCTTTGTGAGTATGGTTATGTCACCCATGGAATGAAAATAGGCCTGAACAAGGTCTTCAGCCCTCTCATACTCTTCAATCTCCTCAGCCTCTTCTCTTATTACAGGTGCTGTTTCATAATCAACAACCTTCACACCCATATCATGCAGAAGATCCATAAGGTCTTCTATCTCATCAGGAGAAAAGTACTCAGAAGGCAGGGCATCATTTATCTCATCGTAGGTAATAACCCCACGTCTTTTGCTTCTTTCTATTATCTCCTCAAATATATCTTTTTCTCTCATCTTAGTGTCTACTCCTTGAAAAATAGATAAAAAGGGAATATCTTATTCCCTTTATTTAGATTATAAAAATCTTTAAAATCAAATTGACAACATGGTAAATGGTCAAGTCGAACGGGTTATTAGTACTGGTCGGCTCAACACCTTGCGGTGCTTACACCTCCAGCCTATCAACCTGGTAGTCTTCCAGGACCCTTCAGGGAGACCTTATCTCGGGG
>CALJEL010000048.1 GCA_938074335.1 uncultured bacterium
ACTCGCTTTACCTGCTGAGGATCACCCTCTATCACTACCCATGCCTTATCTGCCTGAACCTGTTCTGTTACTACAAGTTTTACAGGTAGCTTCACCATGTCACAGCTAACCTTTCCTGAAAAGGGATCCTGAATCTCCTGGAAGGTATAGACGATGAGTTCAGAATTTGGTTTTAATCCCATCTTCTCACCGATACTTATAAGGGCTGCCCTCTGTTTTCCATCAGGAGAGGTCCTTGTCTGAAGTATATAGCCCTTTACAGTAAACCATCTTGACAGCTCAGGCCTTGCATCAGCAATCGCCTTTGATGCCGCCTTTTTAATGCCACCTATCATGGCATCAAAATTAGGATACGGGACCTTTCCAATTATATGTTTACCCTGAACAACCTTTGAAAAAAGAACCTCTCCTGTCTCTACATCTATTATCCTTATGGCTATTTCTGTATTTAGATTCCAGCCTTCCTGAGCCTCCATACCAGCTGCCATGACAGAGCCTATCAGTCCAAGGTATTTTTGCGCTCCACTCTTTGCTGCCTCAAGAGTTACCCACTTGAGCTCTACATTATTAACAGAACCCGTTACAATATATCTTACACCCGCCATCTTTCCTATCTGAATGAGCGTGGATTCATCAACCAGTCCAGAGGCCTGAAACTTATGCTCCTCAAGGACCTTCTTCATCTCACTCCTTGTATATACCTTTGCACCACCCATATTAACTATCTCATCAGTTATACCATCTTCAACACTCTCTGCAAGCTTTGCATTAAACTCCCTCTCTGTCCTTTGGGACTCTTTTTCAAACTCAGCCTTCTCTTTTGATCCCCATACTACACCAGCTGCACCTGGCACTACCCCAACTGCTGCACCACCCACAGCAGTCCTCTGGGATGAACCCCTCACATTTTCCTGAACTACCCGTGCATATTCAAAGGTGGTGTTGTTGGTAAAATTCGTCACAGCCACCTTGGGAGTTACAGATTCATAGGCAGCCCTGCACACAGGAGGAATATTTTCCTTTGGACCTGTATCAGGTGTAAAACTGGTGGGGTCAATCTTAACAACTGCTGGTGCACAACCAAGGGCAAAGAGAAGTAGAAAGATTAAAAAAAATTTATTTTTACTATGCCACTTTAACATAAAATACCTCCTCATTTTTATTCCCCTCTCCCATGGAGAGACTCTTTCTTAAATCTTGCCAGAGAAATTATTTCCTTTGCTACTTCAAGCACTGAATGAGCCTCTTGCTTAGTAAAGGATGCATCAATCCTGTACCTTGCCCTGTTTCTAAGCTCAAGTGCCCTGTTTAAAGCCCTGCCAACTTCTCTATTTATCTCACCACCCTTAATATACAACTGGCCAAAGAGGCTTGCAATACCACCATGGCTTCCCGGTAGGTCATCCTGTTTTAAAAGGATAAAGGCCTTTACAGAAAGTTCTGCTGCATTATACCCTGTATCAATTGCAATCCTCACTTGACCCATCTCAAGGATCTCCTCTGCTCCTTTAAGATATTCTTCTGCAAGTTCTAAAAGACCTTCTACCACTGCCCTCTTTAGCTCTGAATCTTCCATTGAATAAACCTCCCAGCCATATCTGAGAACATTTGATAAAAAATAATCCTTAGAAAAATAGATATCATTCACATGAGCCAGTACTACCTCAAGAGGGACTCCCTCTTCTACCATAAAATCATAAACACTATCTAATATATCCTTTGTAACCTCTTTACCATTTATGGTAATAAGCAATAAATCAATGTCAGATTGAGAAGAGGCATAACCCTTTGCGTGGCTTCCAAAGAGAACCATCTTCCCAATATATCTACCAACTGGCAGATTTAAAAGATATTCTTTTAGTTTATTTATCTTAAAATGCAATCAAAATCCCCTGTATCTTAATGTTAATGAATAAGTGGAAAAATCCACTACATCAAACCCCTTCTGGCTCAGGCTGTTTGCAAGATAAACCGTGTTTTCAGGATAACCCACAATGAATTCTCCTAAGCCCTTTTCCTCCACATCTGTAACCCAAGCAGTATTCTGGATAAGGTCTTTAACAGCAAATCCTGTGCTCGTATCCCTTACCTCAAGAACCCTTATCCTGACCCTTTTTGTTAAGCCCTGGATGTATTTACCCAGTTTGTCAAAGACAACAGGTGTAAACTTCTCTACAAGGTCCTTCATGCTCCTTGCTGCTGCATCCTCCACATTAGGGGCCATGCCTTTTCCTTCCTCTGTTCCTGCTGCAAGGACTATGACCTGAGAGGTCTCAGGATTCCTTGCAACGATCCTGTAGGTAAGCCTTGTTGTAACATTATTAAAGGGCATGGAGATGCCATAGCCTATATCCTGTCCCTTCTTTGTAGAAATAGTATAGTCCACCTTACCAATTAAAAGTACATTAGAAAGGGATTGATACATGTAAGTCCTGAGGCTTAGATAATTACCACTCTTTATGGCCTCTTCTACCTGCCTTGCCTCTGATATATTAAATGGCGCTATATCAACTACAGTGACACCCCTTTCTGCAAGCCTTCCTATTAGGGTCTCGCTGAGGATATTGGATTCCTCATATTCATCCTCCGTCCTGAATCCATAGCTCTCTTTCTTGCCTAATCTGCCTGCATGTCTTTCTTCTGTCTCACTGACAAGCCTTGGTTTTCTTGCAGGTATAAAGACAGCAACAGAATTATTCAGGCTGAGCATCTCTACAGCATCATCAGCCTTTGAGGCCTCCACACAAACACTGGCAATAACCTTATAGATATCTCCTTCCTGCCACGATTTTTTTAATGTATGTCCTGTTACTACACCTTTTATCTGCTTGCTGACCATATCATCCACAAGTGCCATATTCTGTACAACTGTTTGTGCCTTTACGTGAACACCTGCTACCTGCTCAATGGCATTCCATTTTGCCCTTGCAATTGCCTCTGCCTTTGCAGAGGGTATATCATTATTTATAATTACAGCCTCTCCTTCTGTATCAATGCATTGAACACCTTTAGAGACTGGTTTTGAAGGCCTGGATGGAAGGGGCTTTGATGGCTCTGGCATCTTTTGAGCCGCAGGTCTAAGCTCTTCTTTAACCTCAGGTTTAGATATCTCTTTTTGAGGAGGTTCATAGGCTTTTACCTGAATAGTCCTAACTTTATCTTCTGGACCATGAAGCTCAAAATATTGAAGACCGTAAGGTCCAAAATCTACCTTAAATCCATAATAAGTATTGAGTCTGCCTTTTATCCTTTTCCCATCAACAGTGTAAAATTCATGCCATTCACCTGTCCAGTCTATCTTCCATAATTCGTAAATTTTAAATCCTGATGAAAAATCCAATTCTGTGTATATACCAATACCTTCAGGAAACTCCTTTAATATCCCTGTCAGCCTTGTCCCATCCTTTTTTATTATCTCCACCTCTACATCCTTACTAAATCCTTTTATCTGTGCATCTGCCTTCAGGAAGGGCATTATTAAAAAGACTATTCCCACAAGGCCAAGAAACCTCTTCCTCATATCTTTCACCCCCTGGATGTGAAATTTACCTTTCCTTACCTTTTTATATTATATATAATATCACCAGTCAAGGTAATTTTCACTTCAGAGGAGGTGCCCTATGGGTATGAAGAAGAATAGAGATTGCTTGATTTTTATACTAATAGTCTTTTTGTTTATGGCATTTAATAATATAGCCTTTGCATCCATAGGTGAGATTGAAAGGATTGATGGTCCTGTCTTTTACAGGGAAAAGGCAGGGATACCTTATAAAAAGGCAAAAAAAGGGCTTGCTCTTGAAAAGGGCTTCTGGATAAAGACAGAACAAAAGGGCTGGGCTGTGATTAAACTCAGTGATGGAAGCACCTTCACACTTTCTGAAAACACAGAATTTGAGATCAATGAATATATAATCGGTGATGGAAGAAAGGACGGTCTCTTCTCCATAACACAGGGAAAACTCAGGGCAACCATTACGAGATTTACAGGCCAGACCGTGAATTATAAGGTTAAAAGCCCCACTGCTGTTGCTGGAATCAAGGGCACAGAGTTCATGATGCTCACACAGGGCGAGGCAAATGTATTCTTCGGTAATGAGGATGTGGCATCTATTTCAGGTTACGAAAGAGGTGAAAAACCCCTGAGTCCTGATACAATGGTTCAGAATACCCGCGGTTATATCCCTGCAGACCCTGTAAAGGTTGAGCCAGGCACAGCCCTTGAGAAGGCAAAGAAAGGACTTTCTGATATTACAGGCCCAAAACCACCAAAGGACTGGGAGATATCAGGAAACCTACCACACATAATAGCAAGATGGGATATAAATTATGGCCATTACCTTGCAGACAGTGGCAGGTATGATGAGGCACTTTATATATTCCAGATCGCCTTAGACCTTTCTGACAACCCTGAGATAAGGTCTGATGCAAGGCTTGAAAGAGGTGCGGTCTATTCAAGATTCCTTAAAAATCCTGAGGCAGCCCTTGCTGAATATCTGCTCATCCTTGAGGAATATCCAGAGGTGCCACAGAGGGAAACAGCCCTTTACCTTACAGGTATGACCCTTTATGAACTGGGATTTAAGAAACAGGCAAAAGAAAGGTTATTGCAGTATAAGAGGCAATATCCAGAGGGCAGGCATATTACGAATGTGGAGACACTCCTCAGGCTTACAGAATAAAAAGGCAGCAAAGTAATTTCAGGGATGTCTTAGTTGATCAATCAGAGGCAGAAGCCCTAAGAGGTCCTCAGGAGTCACAGTTGATTTCCAGTTACCAGTTGCCTTTGCAAAGAGTATGAGGCCAAAAAATAGCAGAATAACAGCACCTGCAAATAAAGCTGGATTTATTATCCTTGTAATAACGGTCATCTCCAGACAATCCTTTGAGGGACAGTAACTAACACAGTTAAGACAGCCACTGCATTCAGGTGAATGGATATATCTTTTTCTATCCACAGGCAAATGGGAAGGACAGTTTTTTGAGCAGAGCCTGCAATTAATGCATCTATCCTCCTGCCTTTTTATCCTTGATGGTCCTGTAAAGGCAAGAAGCCCGAGCAATGCTCCATAAGGACAGAGATATCTGCACCAGAAATTTCTATAAAAAACTGAAAGGATTAAAAGTGCTGCTAACACTATTGCAGTTGTCTTTGACATCTCCACAAAAAATTTAAGTAGCTTCACATCAGCGATCTTCCAGTAAGGGGTATATAAAAAAATCCTTATGGCCTGTGAATCCATTTTTAAGATTATTACATAGATAAAAAAAGCCATCAGGATATACTTGACAGACCTCAGAGGATAGTCCACATAAAGAGGTAATCTGAAGTTTCTTCCAGATATCCTTTCTCCGAGCTTGTACACTGACTCTGATACTGTCCCAACAGGACATATCCATCCACAAAAAGATTTTCTGAGGAAAAAGCCAAGGATTATCGCACCAGAAAGTATTACAAATGCAGCAGGGTGCACAGGATCTATTATTCCCTCCAGCAGCCATAGCTTCAGTGCCATAAGGCCTCCTATGGGCATGAAGCCATCAATAAGCTGGGGCCTCTCAAAGGAAGGTATCAGACCCCTTTCAAGACTCTTGACAAAAAGAAAAAATCTGTAGCCTCCATATACAACAAGGCAAAGGATAGACCATTGAATCAGATAACGGAGTTTTCTTATGTAGTTTCTGTTATAATTCATCATTATTAATTATACTTAAAAGGCAATGGGACATTATTATGATCTGTGTCAGCATAAAAAGGCGGGTCTCATATGAGGGGTAAAAACATTATCTATATATTAATAGCCCTTGGTTCAATATTCATAAGCACCTTCCTTTATTTCTCCAGGTTAGACCTCCTTAATTCCATTGACCTTAAGCTCAGGGATGTGAGGTTCAGGTTACGGGGTCAGATTGAGCCAGACAGCAGGGTCATGATTGTTGCAATAGATGCAAAAAGTATAGATGAACTTGGCAGATGGCCCTGGGACAGAAAGGTTATGGCAGAATTAATCAACAATCTCAAAGAGGCAAGGGCTGTAGCCCTTGATATAGTATTTTCAGAACCATCTAGCCCTGAGTCTGACAGGGTCCTTTCTATAGTAATTAACACCAGCAAGAATGTAATCACAGGATATTATTTCAGGGATGAGGAGACATCTGTATCTAATGAGGGCCTTTCAGTTCTTGGAGACTCACGGATAAAACTGATAAAGTCAGCTGGAGAGGTAACCTCCATACCCATCAGGGAATTTCCCTATGCAGAACTGAATATCCCCTCTATCAGGGCAGATACAGGTTTTTTCAATATCATACCTGATGAGGACGGTCTTTATAGAAAGGCAAATCTACTGCTTCTATATAATGGCGAGCTCTATCCATCCCTTCCACTTCAGGCGGTAAGGCTTTATAAAGGAGTGCCATTAATGGTGGAGATAGAACCATTCGGGATCAAAAGGCTTCTTCTTGGAGGCGATCTGATACCTTCTGATGAATCAGGAAACCTCATTATTAATTACTATGGAAAGGGAGGTTCTTTCAGGACGGTCTCAGCAGTTGATGTAATAAGGTCGAAGATAAAGAAGGAGGAATTCAAAGACCGCATTGTCTTTATCGGAGCCACTGAGACAGGCATTGCTGATATCAGAAACACACCCTTTGATCCTGTAATGCCAGGGGTGGAGATCCATGCAACAGTTGCCTCAAACATCCTCTCGGGTCATTATCTTATTTACAATGCCTGGGTAGCAGGTCTTGATATACTTTTGATCTCTATTCCAATACTGATTCTTCTTCCGCTCATGGCAAGGACACCGAAGACCTATATATCACTTGGTATACTGCTCCTTACACTTGGTGTCCTCTCGGGCATTAACATATGGCTTTTTAAAAGGTATCTTCTTAATCTCAGTGTACTCTATCCCTTTATATCAATCTTTATCTTCTATCTTTCATCAGAGTCCTACAGGAATCTCGTAATAGAGAGGAGGAGCCGTTTTCTTAAAAGGGCATTCTCAAGCTATGTATCTCATGAACTTGTAAATATCATAATCAAAAATCCTGATGCCATGAGGCTCGGTGGAGAAAAAAGGATCATCACTGTGCTTTTCTCTGATATAAGGGATTTTACATCCATCTCGGAGAGGCTTGAGCCTGAAAGGCTTGTAAGCCTCCTGAATATTTATCTTGATCCCATGACAAGGATTGTGCTTAAACACAGGGGAATGCTTGATAAATATATCGGTGATGCCATTATGGCAATATTCAATGCACCACTTCAGCTTCCTGACCATAGTAGAAGGGCTGTAATAACAGCCCTTGAGATGGTGGAGGAGCTTAGAAAACTGAATGAGAGGCTTGTGGCCTCAGGATATCCTGAGCTAAAGATTGGCATAGGCATAAATACTGGAGAGGCAATTATAGGAAATATGGGGACGGATATGAGATTTGACTATACTGCCATTGGAGATACAGTAAACCTTGCCTCAAGGCTTGAGGGACTGAATAAAATATACGGGACAAATATCATCATAAGTTCATCAACTTTTGATGCCCTGAATAAAGAAGAATTCAATACAAGAGAACTGGATCTCATAAAGGTAAAGGGGAAGCAGGAACCTGTAAGGATATATGAGGTGATGGGAAAGGACTCACCATTTATCCCTGCAATTGAAGATTTTGAGAGGGCACTTTTCTTTTACAGGGAAAGAAGATTCAAGGAGGCAGTGGAGATATTCAGAGAACTTGGAAGTAGATTTAATGACAGGGCATCAATACTCTTTGCTCAGAGATGTCTTGGCTACATAGAAAGCCCTCCCCCTCATGAGTGGGATGGGGTTTTTGAGGCAAAGGAGAAATAGGAGCAATGGTTCGACAGGCTCACCATGACATGGTTCGACAGGCTCACCATTAACGGAACCTGAGGTGGATGTAAAATTATATGGTAAATCGATATCAATTAAGACGATTACTGATAGTGCGACAGTGCGATAGATAGGGCAGCAGACCAGCAGAGCAGTAGCACAGACATTCTTGTCTGTGGCTTACAAAGTAGTGCCACAGTGCTACAGTGCCACAGTAGGGGCGAAAAATTTTTCGCCCC
>CALJEL010000049.1 GCA_938074335.1 uncultured bacterium
TACACTCCTTAAATCTACCTCCTCTTCTTCATCTGGTTCGTTCTCCTTCACTTACCTCAAACCAGGTACATATATAATAAATACCACTAAATCAGGTTATACATTCCCTGATACACAGGTTACCGTTGGCCCTGACCAGTCCGTGACTATACAGGCTCAGTAAAAACAAAGAGGCCCTGGCTTATGGCCAGGGCCTGATTTTTTTAAAAGGAGCTTTATGAAAAAAATTATCTTTATAATTGCATTAGGTCTTGTAACAATCCTATTTCTTGGCTGTAAAGAAAAAAATATAGGCCAGACCTTATCTACAGAACAGATAAAGGAAGGCATAGAGGAATCAAAAAAGATAGTTGTGGCAAGGGTAAATGGTGCAGAAATCAAGATGCATAACCTTGTAAGAGAGATGAATCTCATAGCACCGAACATTATTGGAGATAAAAAGCCATCTCCTGAAATTACAGAAAAGATAAAAGGAATAGCACTGCAGAGGCTTATAACAAAAGAGCTCTTTATACAGGAGGCAAGGAAAAGGGGTATAAATATCCCTGAAGCCAGGATAAACCAGGTGATAGGAAATATCAAAAAACTGTATGGTTCAGAAAAGGCTTATAAAGACTATCTCAAAGAAAAAGGCCTGACAGAAGATGAATTAAAAAAGGAGATAGAGAGAAGTCATCTCTATGAATTATTCACTGCAAAATTTATATATGAAAAGATAGAGGTAAAGGAGGAAGAAATAAAGGAAAGGTTCGAAAGATTAAAGAATGAACATGATATTAGAATTCCTGAAAATCTTACTAAGGCGAGGCCTGTTATTGTGAAGATGATAAAGGCTGAAAAGGGAGAAAAGATTTTAAAAGAAATAGATAAGAGATTAAGGAAAGGTGCCTCCATAGAAATACTTCTTGATAAATCCATGGGGGTGAAATCACCCATCTGGGTTAAATAACATCCTGCACTTTAATAATCATCCAGAAAAAACAAGAAATTTTCTAATGGCATATTTATTGCTAATTAATTATGAAAACCTACTTCTGACAGGCAAGGAGGTGAGAAAATTTAAAGTTCAATTTGATTTAAAAATCTTGAAGGAGGAGGATTATATGAAAGGTAAATGGTTAATTCTATTGATTGTAATGTTTTTGCTCGTATCAGCATCAGAGGTTTTCTCTGCCCATCCCTTTAATGTAGTCTTAAGGGATGCAGATGGAAATCTCATTTCAGCAGGTTCAAATATACCCTATTCTCCAAAGCAGACCTGCGGCACAGCTCAATGTCATGACACCATTGCAGCGAGATACGGTCTTAACAATATCTATGAACACCGTACCCTCTATGCAACCAAAGACCATGGCACAGGCTCACCCTCCTACACAAATCCCTATAATGTACCCTATCCAGAGCATGGGGTAACAGCAGGATTCCACTTCCAGCAGGGAAGAACCAGCCCATGGGGTGATATCCAGAGGAACTATTATGGTCTTGCCTCTTTCACAAGTTCACCCGGCATGTATGGTAAGTATTGACCTCCCTCAAACCGCCAGTTGGCGGATCTTACAGAAAGCACCCCAGCTAAGTTTGATATGAGCAGCTTTGACTTCGCCAATGGAAGCTGTGGGTGGTGTCATCCAGGTGGAGGAAGCCTTGAGTATGATAGAGCAGGATTCAGATATGACAACAGACCAAGTGGTCTTATACCAGGTGGGACATCAAATCCCCAGAAAGATAACCACAAAGGTGATTATTATACCTTTGTGCCTGGAACAGGTATTGTATCTAAGGTGGATGCCTGGATTAATCAGGGTGTGGCAGAGGCAGACTGCCTTATGTGCCATCTTAATTATCAGCAGTCAGGAAGATTTGCAAATCTTGAAAGAAACTATACAGTTGCTGAACCTCCAGCAGTACCTGATGATCCAAAGACCCTTAAAGGGCTTAAATATTCAGCCACAATCGGGCTTGCAAGAACAGATCTGATCACTGGAATAACTCGTGGCTCTCCAAATGTAAATCCTAATCTCAGCAACTGGTCATGGCAGAGTAACATCATACCAGCTAACTGGATAACCAGGACACCTCCAAAGGAAAACTGTGCTCAATGCCACTTTCCTGATAGAAGCTGGTTTGGTCCGCCAGGTTCTGCACAAAGAGGCCCCTCTGACAAGCCCCTTGGTTTTACAAGTTATCAGAAGAGAATACCTGCAGGAACAGTTACAGATGATGATGAGATAGCAGGTGTCGGCGGTAAGGATGGAAAAAATGACAGTGCCTGGGACATTGTGAATGGAAGGGTTGAGGGTGGTAAAAGGGGTGAATCCATAAATGACCCCAATAATCCTGATGCCCACATGGATAAGGGATTTGTCTGCGCTACCTGTCATTACACCCTTGGTGATGAAGATGGAAAACTTTATGGACCAAAGACAGACCCATCAGGAAACATAATTGCTCCACAGGTAAATATCAAAAAGATTGATCACCAGTTTGCAAAGGGTGATGCTTTTCAGGATACAAAAGGGATGGACCAGATTGATTATACTGTTACCTGTGAGAGCTGTCATATCACAAAGACACATCCGAATTCAGGTTCAGCTCCTACACCCACCCATGAGGGATTCCCTTCAATCCATTTTGTGAAGATTCACTGTAAGACCTGTCATATTCCTGTAGTAAATGGCCCGGTAAAACAACTATTAGCAGACTTCTCAGCAGGTCCATTCAGGGGATTTGCAAGGGTTCAGGCAATAGAGATGCCAGTCACTGGAATAGGTCTAAAACCCTTAAAGGCCTGGCAGAAAAGAGAAGATGGTGTAAAACTTGTGCCCCATGGCACAATGGTAGTAAGTGTATGGGTTGATGGCTCTCCTTTATACCCAACCTTTCAGAGATTTGCAAGGGCAGTTGCAACTAATTACAGGGCATCTATAGGAGATACAAATGCAGATGGAGTATATGACTGGCCACTTAATAGACCGCACGATGGTGGCACAAGGATAGCACATATAGTCAATGACCCTCAGGAGATTTCAGGTTTTGTGGCAAGGCTGAATAATCCAACAGGTTTTGGAATCTCAGGAGTTCCACCCATAACTGATCCTGTACTGAATCTCTACAATACAGTATTCAGCATAAGCCACAATATCCAGCCTATCAACAGAGATGAGACTGGGAAGCCCATCCCGGGACCTCTTAAGACCTATACTTATAAAAAACCTGATGGGACTGATGGCACATTCAGCAGAAATACCGGACCACTTGGAATTAATGGATGTATAGAATGCCATTCAACCACAAATCCAGATTCAAAGAATTACAGTCCAAAATCAATGGGGTTCTTTGATATGGATTACACCCTCTATCTTAACTCTGCAAGTCTTACACAGACATGCACGGATAATGCAGGTAACATAGATGATACCTGCACCTCAGGAAAAAGAAGGGTAAGACATGTGCTGAATTATAAGAAATCAGATGGAAGTGCAAACAACATAGACCTTGGTGCAAGGGCTGGTCATGGTGAGCGCATTCCGAATATTATTAATCAGGCAGAAGTTCTTGGATACAGCCCTTCTGAAATAGCCATGCTTATAGATCCATCAACAGCGGGTATCCCAAAACCAATAGCTCAATTCACTTACTCCATTAGCGGTCTCACCGTCTCTGTTAAAACCTCCTCCGCTGCCTGCTCAAGCTCTGACTGCTCCTATAACTGGTCATTCGGTGATGGCTCCATTGCCTCAGGTCTCACTGCCACCCATTCTTACTCTGCTCCAGGCGACTATAACCTTAAACTCACTGTTGTTGACA
>CALJEL010000050.1 GCA_938074335.1 uncultured bacterium
ACCTCATATCCCTCATCCTCAAGCTCCTCTTTATAAAGCCTGAGGATACTCTCATCATCGTCAACTATAAGGACCTTCATACCATCCTCCTTTCATCAATAGTGCGACAGAGCTAAAGTAGTGAGTTAGTATGCAAGTGAGCTAAAGGAGTGAATTAGTATGCAAGTGAGTTAGTGAGTTAGAAAATACTAATTCACTAATTCACTAAGTCACTAACTCACTAATCCCTAATTCACTAATCCCTAATTCACTAATCCCTAACTCACTTCACCGTCAGGTGTGCTGTCGCACTACTTTAAGACAGCCTGCCAGTTTTCTATCAGCAAA
The DNA here is from genome assembly GCA_938074335.1 of uncultured bacterium. Taxonomy (GTDB): domain Bacteria; phylum Nitrospirota; class Thermodesulfovibrionia; order Thermodesulfovibrionales; family CALJEL01; genus CALJEL01. The sequence continues at coordinate 328 of CALJEL010000050.1, forward strand.
AGATTGCCCTGCAATCCTCAGATAGAAACTTATATAAAATTGGATGCAATCGAAAAGTCATTACCTACCTTTTTTCTAACAGCAAGATTCTGATAAAGTTGACATATTCCTGTCTCATTGAGTATCATTTTTTTAATGAGAGACAAGATAATAAAGGCCTATCAGGATAGTATTGCGATCAAAGAGGGCTTCTTCAGGGACAATATTGATAAGATCATTGAGGTCTCAAAGGTTATCGCAAATGCCTTTGATGAGGGGAAGAAACTTATCCTCTTTGGAAATGGTGGCAGTGCCACTGATGCCTCCCATATAGCTGCCGAGTTTGTTAACAGGTTCAAGCGTGAAAGACCCGGACTTCCTGCCATAGCATTGAATACTGATATGGCTATTATTACATCCATTGCCAATGATTATGACTACAGTGAGATCTTTGCAAGGCAGCTTAAATCCCTTTCAGATGAAGGTGATATTGTAATTGCTATAAGCACAAGCGGTAATTCACCAAATGTGCTTAAGGCAGTGGATGTGGCTAAAAAAAGAAAACTCAAGACAGTAGCCTTTACAGGTATAAAGGGTGTAAAGCTCGCCTCAAAGGTCAATTATGCCTTCGTGGTCCCTTCTGATGATACCCCAAGGATTCAGGAAACCCATATAACCCTTGGTCATGTCCTCTGCCAGATGGTGGAGGAGATACTCTTTGAGACACCGAGAAAGAGATAGTTCTGTGAAAGAGTCTCTGACAATCCTCGGGATTGATCCTGGGACAGTTAATTTTGGATATGGAATCATAAGAGAGAAAAATGGAGATTATGAATATATTAGCTCAGGTGTCTTAAAGGTTTCTAATTCAAAACCCCTTAAGGATCGTCTGAGGTTCATATATAATGGTCTTGAAGAGATAATCAGACAATATAAGCCAGATGTGGCAGTAATAGAAAAAATATTTTTTGCAAAGGGCATAAAGGCAACACTTGGTCTTGGTTATTCAAGAGGGATTGCTCTTCTTGTTATTGCAAATCATGATATTCCTCTTTATGAATACTCAACGCTTGAGGTAAAGAAGGCTGTAGTTGGTTATGGAAGGGCAGAAAAAAATCAGGTGGCAGAGATGGTAAAGTTCTTGCTATCCCTTAATAGAAGACCACCTCATGACAGTTCTGATGCACTTGCATTATGCATATGCCATGCCCATCGACAGAATTCAGAGCTAAGGATTCAGAGAGAGATTGAAAATCAGGGATCAGGGATTAACTTTTCTTTGAGGAAAAGATGATAGGGACACTCAGGGGCAGACTGCTGAAAAGGTCACCTGATGTTATAATTGTGGATGTGGCAGGTGTGGGCTACAATGTTCATATCCCGCTAAGTACCTTTGAGAAACTAAGGACAATAGACCAGGAGATCTTTCTTTATACCCATACAGTCTTGAAGGAAGATAGCCTTCAACTTTATGGTTTCCTTACAGAGGAAGAAAAGGATATCTTTTCCACACTTCTGAATGTAAATGGTATAGGCCCAAAGACTGCGCTCAATATTATCTCATACCTTGAGCCAGAGGCATTAAGAAAGGCAATAGAAGATGAAGACATACGAAGCCTTACCAGAATACCGGGCCTTGGTAAAAAGACTGCCCAGAGACTGATCCTTGAACTCAGAGATAAGCTACCTGATAAAATAAAAAAGGAGGATAACCTTTATGATGATGCCATCTCGGCATTGATAAACCTTGGTTATCAGAAGTCCCAGGCAAAAGAGGCAATTGAGAAGGTTCAGAAAAAAGGGATTACTAACTTTGAAGATATAATAAAAGAGTCCCTGAAATTCCTTACTGGTCAGGATTAATAAATGAAGACAAAGGATATGGAGCGGGAGATAACACCTTTAAAGAAAGAGGGAGATGCCCAGTTTGAGATGACCCTCAGGCCAAGGACACTCAGTGAGTTTATTGGCCAGGAAAGGCTTAAGGAGAATCTCTCCATATTTATCAAGGCAGCTACTCAGAGACAGGAGGCCCTTGATCATATACTTTTTTCAGGACCACCTGGTTTAGGCAAGACCACACTTGCAAACATCATTGCCAGTGAGCTCGGTGTGAACATAAAGACCACCTCAGGTCCTGTTCTTGAAAGACCAGGAGATCTTGCAGCGATACTCACCAATCTTTCAGACAGAGATGTACTCTTTATTGATGAGATACACAGGCTTCCAAGGATTGTGGAAGAGATCCTTTATCCAGCAATGGAGGACTTTCAGCTTGATATTATAATAGGTCAGGGTCCCAGTGCGAGGACTCTGAAATTGAATCTTCCGAGATTTACACTTATTGGTGCCACCACGAGGACAGGTCTCCTCACCTCTCCTTTAAGGGATAGATTCGGTATCCTGATGAGGCTTGAATTTTATAAACCAGAGGACCTTGCCTCCATAGTGCTCAGGTCTGCAAGGATACTGAATATCTCCATAAAAGAGGAGGCAGCCCTTGAGATAGCAAGGCGCTCAAGAGGCACTCCCAGGATTGCAAATAGATTACTCAGAAGAATAAGGGACTTTGCAGAGGTTAAAGGCGATGGCACTATTGATCTTGAAATTGCAAGATATGGACTTAATGCCCTTGATGTGGATGAGAAAGGACTTGATGAGATGGATAGAAAACTGCTGAGGGTAATAATAGAAAAATTCGGTGGAGGTCCTGTTGGTATAGAAAGTCTCTCTGCCTCTTTAAGGGAAGAAAAGGATACCATAGAGGATGTCTATGAGCCCTTTCTTATGCAAGAAGGTCTTATTGAGAGGACGCCGAGAGGAAGGCTTGCCACAAGACAGGCCTATGAGCATCTTGGTCTTACAAAGACAGGAGGCCTTTTTGGCATATGAGGCTACTTATACATACATGCTGTGCCAATTGTTCAATATACCCGGTTCAGAGATTGAGGAGCCGCGGGATAGACCTTACAGGGTTGTGGTTTAATCCTAACATACATCCCTTTGAGGAATATAACCTGAGACTCGGTTCGCTGAAAAGACTCTCTGAAGAATGGAGATTCCCTGTTATGTATAATGATATATGGGAGGAAGGAGCTTTCTTAAAGAAGATACTTGCTCATTGCATGGAAGATAATACGCCGGTACAGGATATCTCTGAACTCCTCAGGCCTGAGAGCTTATCTTCTGTAACCCTTTCTGTTTTAGAGATGGCTCCTTATGGAAAGAGGTGTGGGTACTGTTACAGACTGAGACTTGAAGAGACTGCAAAGACCGCAAAGGACAATGGGTTTGATGCCTTCAGCACCACCCTTCTTGTGAGTCCCTATCAGGGGTTTGACCTCATTGTCAAGACAGGGAAAGAACTGGCTGATAAGTATAATATGGAATTCTTTTTTGAGGACTTCAGACAAGGCTATAGAGAGGCCCTGAATGTCTCAAGAGAAATGGGATTTTACAGACAGAAATACTGTGGATGTATGTTTTCAAAACTTGAAAGAGAGGCACGGAAGAAGGATAAAAAAGGACAGACTTCTGAGTCGTTGCACTTATCTGCTTAATCATGAATGGTCTTGGTGATATCGGTAAGTTTATCATTCTGGCAGGCCTAATGCTTGTGGGATTAGGCTTATTGCTACTGCTTTCTGAGAAGCTTCCTTACATAGGAAGACTTCCAGGAGATATTATTATAAGAAAAAAGAATTTTACCTTTTACTTTCCCCTTATGACAGGCCTCATACTCAGCCTTATTTTGAGTCTGATACTTTATATAATAGGAAGGTTAAAGTGAGGGATTTGATACTTAGCCATATATCCTCAATCTTTATCTGCATCCTGCTCTTCCTTTTTCTTTCCTGTGCCTCTGTTCATTCTATTGAAGGGCCTTCAATAAGGGTTCTTCTTCTTGAAGATGCGAGGGAAACACCTCGTAATCTTCAGTATATTGGAAGACTTGAGGGTTCCCTGCTTATAAATGGAGCAGAAATTAGAGGTACTGTGGAGGTATGGAAAGAGAAGGACGAGATATATCTTATTAATGAGATCACCCTTGAGGAATATGTGAAGGGGGTTGTTGCTGCTGAATCGGGTAAAGATTGGCCCATTGAGGCCTATAAGGTCCAGGCAGTAATTGCCAGGACTTATGCAGTTTATCATATGAAAAAAAGAGCAGGGTTACCCTTTCATCTCACAAATTCCGTTTTGCATCAGGTATTTAAAAGCGGGTCTTATGATGACAGGATAGTTCGTGCAGTGGAGGAAACTAAGGGCGAGATATTGATATTTGATGGAGAACCAATAGAGGCGCTTTACCATTCTACCTCTTCTCAATTTACAGAAGAACCAGAAGAGGTCTTTGGCAAAAAATATCCTTATATCAGACCTGTTAAGGTCACTGCAAGACTTTCACCCTATGAGTCCTGGCAGAGGAGTATCTTAATAAAGGATATAGAAAGGGCAACAGGTATTTATGGCATAACTGATATAATTATCTTAAGCAGGACCTCTACAGGAAGGGCTAAGGAATTGGGGCTCAGGACATCTACAGGATTAAAAAAAATAAAGGCAACGGACCTGAGGAGGCTTCTTGGATGGCAGGTACTGCCGAGCACAGGATTTGAGCTTAAAAGGGAAGGGGATTATATAATATTCAGGGGAAATGGTTATGGCCATGGAGTGGGTCTGTCACAGTGGAGCAGTCTTGACATGGTTATGGAAGGAAAGGATTACAGAGAGATCCTTTATTACTTTTATCCTGGCGTGAAGATTGGAAGGTTAAGATGACCCTTAAGGACTTTGACTTTGAACTTCCTTCAAGCCTTATAGCCCAGAGACCTGAAAAAAGAGGCCTGTCCAGGCTTCTTGTTCTAAAAAAGGACGGCACAATACTTCACAGGAAATTTTCTGAGATTGGAGAATTTCTTAATCCTGGTGACATGCTTGTCCTCAATAATACAAAGGTCCTTCCTGTCAGGCTTGAGGGAAGAAAACCCACTGGCGGAAGGGTAGAGCTCTTGCTTGTGAGACCCCTTGAGGATGGATACTGGCTTATACTTTCAAGAGATACCTATAAGGGTATCATTACTGTTTCAGAGGAGCTCAAGATAGAGCTTTCTGGCAGTGACAGGGCAAGGCTTATATACAGTGGTGACTTAAAGGAAATACTCTGGAAGATAGGTCAGATGCCACTTCCACCTTATATTAAAAGAAGACCCCTGCCTGAGGATAAAGAATGGTATCAGACCACATATGCAGAGGTTCCGGGATCCATAGCAGCACCTACAGCAGGATTGCATTTTACAGAGGATATACTTGAAGGCCTTTTAAGCAATGGTATCCTTATAAGGAAGGTCACGCTCCATGTGGGTCCTGGCACATTCAGGCCTGTAAGGACAGAAAGCATAGAGGAGCATAAAATGGAAGAGGAGATATTTGAGATACCATCCTTACTTTTTGAAGAGATCAGGGAGGTCAAGGCAAGAGGTAGAAGAGTCATATCCACTGGCACAACAACCACCAGGGCACTTGAAGGTTATGCCTCAGGAAGATATAGAGAGCTTTCATGTAATGGGGTCTTAAAGGGCTCTACAGATATATTTATTTATCCAGGCTATGAATTTAAAGTAATAGATGGCCTTATTACCAATTTTCATCTTCCACGATCAACACCGCTTCTCCTCAGTTCAGCCTTTGCAGGTACCGAGAATTTAAGAAGGGCTTATAAGGAGGCAATTGCCATGGGATATAGATTTTTTTCCTATGGTGATGCTATGTTAATAATATGAAAGAAAGAGAAGGTTCACTCATAGTCCTCAACAGGTCAGTGGTTATAGGCATAATTGTCCTTGTGACCACCATAAGTTTTACCTTTGGTTATTTTGTGGGTCGTTATTCAGCTCGAGGTGAGGGAAAGTCTGTGGAGACCCGGCAGGAGATTTCAGAGTCTCAATCCGGTCCGCAATCAACGGTTGCTTTGTCTGCTGTAGAAGAAAAACAGCCTGGTAACGGAGAAAAGGAAAGGGCCTCTATTGAGGAGAAAGTTCCTTCAAGCCCTGCCTCAGAAAAATCTGCTCCACAGGCTCTGCAGCCTGAAAAGAAGGAACAGCAGAGTTTGCAGTCACAAAAAGAGGTATCTTTTAAAAAAGATGCCTATTATCTACAGGTAGGGGCCTTCAAGGATGAATCAAGGGCTATAAAACTCAGGGATAATCTTAAGAAGGAGACTGCTGTTAACAGCTCACCTTATGATGTTATAATAAAAAAAGATGGTTCTTCTATTTACAGGGTCTATGTGGGAGCCTTTAAGACAAGGAAAGAGGCACTTGTTGCACAGATGAGGATCAAGAAACTCTACGGGGTTGATTCTATAATTATTAAAAAGTGAGGGCAGTAAGACGGTTACCTTAGAATTTGAATTGAAGACTGATGAAGATTACGAATATCTTCATTCAGTCTTCGGAAAAAACATACAGGCAATAGAGGATACCCTTGATGTAATTATCAGTGCAAGGGGCAATAAGATAATAATCAAGGGAGAAGAGGATTCCTGTCGTAAGGCAAGAAAGATCATAGAAGAGCTTAAAGAGATAAGTTCAGAAGGTTATTCCATAAAACCTGAAGATATCCGCTATGCCATAGAGACCTCTGAAGGAGAGCCATCCCTTAAAAACCTCTTTATGAGCAATGTTCCTGTCTCCTCCAAGAAGAGATTTATTGTGCCCAAGACTGAGACCCAGAGGGAATATATTGAGGCCATAAAGAACTATGATATTGTGATTGGCATAGGTCCTGCTGGAACAGGGAAGACCTATCTTGCAATGGCAATGGCAGTGAATGCCCTTTTGAAAAAACAGGTTACAAGGATAGTGCTTGCAAGACCTGCTGTGGAGGCAGGTGAGAAATTAGGATTTCTACCGGGTGATATTGAGGAAAAGGTGAGCCCTTATCTAAGGCCACTTTATGATGCACTCTTTGATATGATGGAGCCTGAAAAGGTGGCAAAGTATCTTGAAAGAGGGGTTATAGAGATCGCACCTCTTGCCTTCATGAGAGGAAGGACCCTGAATGATTCCTTTATAATTCTTGATGAGGCACAAAACACAACCTCAGAGCAGATGAAGATGTATCTTACAAGGCTTGGCTTTAATTCAAAGACAGTGATCACAGGTGACATTACGCAGATAGACCTTCCAGCAGGAAAGGTATCAGGACTTGTTGAGGCTGAAAGAATCCTTAAGGGCATTGAAGGAATAAGGTTTGTATATTTTACTGAAAGGGATGTGGTCAGACACAGACTTGTTCAAGAAATTATAAGGGCTTATGAAAGATACGAACGGACTGAAAAATTCCAGACCTCCTGAAAAAAACCCCCTTCTTATAAGCAGAAAAAACCTTATTTCTCTTATAGGAACTGCTATCCTTATAAGCCTTTCCATTTACACCGGCAAAGGGGTTTTCTTATTTGGAGGTCATATCCTTGTAAGCATCTTTCTCCTTTACATCTTTTACAGGGATATATTGAGATATAAACCCTCCTATATTGAAAACACGAGAATTTTGCTTGCCCTTGCATGCCTTTTAATCATCACACTGCTTATCTCAAGATTCTCTGGATACCTTTTTATGGCTATGGCAAAAGGTCTCGCTGTTACTTATAAGGATGCACATACATATCTTCTTCCCATCCCAGCAGGTGCGATGCTTGCCACACTGCTTTTTGATTTTCATACTGCCATGGTGTTTTCCTTCATCATAAGTCTTTTTTCAGGTCTCTGGCTTGAAGATCCAGCTTTTTCAATATACTTTTTTATAGGGAGTCTTGTTGCCTCTTTTGGCATCCTTAATTCAAAGAAGAGATCTTCCATACTGAAGGCAGGCTTTATAGTCAGTGCCGTGAACCTGATCATTGCTGCCTCATTTTTATTTTCAAAGGCAGCGATATTTAATGCAGCTTCTGTTTATATCCTGGGCTTTGCCTTCCTGTCAGGATTTGTTGTGGTTGCCTTTGTATTCTTGATGCTTCCAATTTTTGAGTATCTTTTTAATATCACATCAGATATATCACTTATTGAGCTTCTTGATGTGGACCATCCACTTATGAAGGCACTCATGACAAATGCACCCGGGACATATCATCATAGCGTTATAGTTGCAAATCTCGTAGAGGCAGCCTCGGAGAACCTCAGGATCAATAAGCTTCTTGCAAGGGTGGGTGCCTATTATCATGACATCGGCAAACTCAAGATGCCCCATTATTTTGTGGAAAACCAGATTGGTGAAAACAGGCACGAGAATATTACCCCGCATATGAGCAGTCTCGTATTGATAGCCCATGCAAAGGAAGGTGCAGAACTTGCACGGCAGTACAAGCTTCCGCAGACAGTTATAGATGTGATCAGGCAGCATCATGGAGATTCCCTGATAACATACTTTTATGAAAAGGCAAAGGCCTCAGGTGAGAAGGTGAAGGAGGAAGATTATAAATATCCTGGACCAAAACCAAAGACAAAGGAGGCAGCTCTGATAATGATGGCTGATGCTGTTGAGGCATCGTCAAGGGTTCTTACAGATCCATCACCTGCGAGAATCTCTTCACTCGTTGAAAGGATAATAGGCAGGATTATAATGGAAGGCCAGCTTGATGAATGTGAGCTTACCTTCAAGGAGATCAGGGAGATAAAGAATAGTTTTATCCATACATTGACAGGCATATTCCATAAAAGGATAAACTATCCAGGTTTTAGATTTGATGAAAAGGATATTGATAAGAAAGACCTCCAGGAAAAAGGCCCCTCTCCGATCATTGAAAAGAGATCTCTTGAGCCTGCTTGACCTGCTTGGACTGGACGATGTGGAGATAAGTCTCTATCTTGTGGGGCAGAGAAGGAGCAGGTATCTTAACAGACTTTACAGGGGTATTGATAAAACTACTGATGTCCTGTCCTTTGCACAGATAGAAGACCCTCAGCCTTCGGTTCAGCCTTCTATCTTAGGTGACATAGTCCTGAATTTAGACCAGATAAAAAAACAGGCAATTGACAATCATGTCCCTTTTAAAGATGAATTGAGATTCATGCTTGTCCATGGGCTTTTACATCTCCTGGGATATGACCATGAGAGGGATCGGGAATCTGCTAAAAAAATGAGAAACAAGGAGCGTAAACTCCTCAATGCCCTTAAGGAACTGGATAGAAAGTGCAAATAATGCAATAGAGGGGATACTTCATGCAGTAAAGACACAGCGTCATGTAAGGTATCACTTTTTCTCAGCAGCCCTGGTCTTGATTTTCAGTTATAGCCTTGGTGTTACGAGACTTGAATTTATCAGCCTTTCCATATGTGCCATGCTTGTGATCCTTGCTGAGCTCTTTAACACTGTGGTGGAAAACATTGTTGACAGGCTCTCTCCAGAGAGATCTGACTTTGCAAGGATAGTTAAGGACATGGCTGCTGGAGCTGTACTTATAAGTGCCGCCGGAGCCGTGCTTGTGGGTTATGTGATATTGTTCCCTTATCTGAAGAGACTTTTTTCAGAGGAATTATTTATCCCGCGACATTCAAAAGAAGAGATAGCTGTTATCTCTATTGTAATTGTCCTTATACTTGTAATAATCCTCAAGGCCTATACAGGAAAGGGAACACCCTTAAGAGGTGGGTTCCCATCGGGGCATGCTGCAGTTGCCTTCAGCATATGGCTTTCCATAACATTAACAGTAAAGAATCTTCTTGCCTCATTATTGACATTTGTGCTTGCAGTGGCTATATCGCAGAGCAGGGTGGCAGTGCATGCCCATACACCAAAGGAGGTAATAGCTGGTGCAGCCCTGGGGACTGCCATTACAGGTCTATTGTTTTTAATCTTTTCCTGAAAAGGCCTTCATTGCCTCCTCTATAATAAGTTCTGGCTGTTCTTTATACCTCAGAGAAAAATGCAGTGGAATAAGGTTTTTCACACCGGCCCTTCTTGCAATCTCACCAGCAAGCCTTGCTGTAAGATGATTCCTTTCACCGGCAAGTTCCATGTCCTTCTCAAGAAAAAATGCCTCAATGTAAAGATAGTCTGAACCCTTCACAAAATCCACTATACTTTCTATGTTTTCTCTTTCAAGCGATACATCCATTACATAGGATATCCTCTGTCCTTCTGTAAGCATTGCTATGTCCTCCACCTCCTCAAAGGAGACTATTTTATTACCTGCCCTGAAGGTCCTTTCCCTATCATTTTTCAGTATAGCCTCCTTGAACTCACTGAGCCATGGACCTGTCTCTATATCACGCTCTACCAGTTTTGCCTTATCAATATTTATATGAACCTCCTCATCTATCCTGTAGGCGAGGACAGGTATCCCGTGAGAAATATTTAAGGCCTTTACAGAGAAAAAAGGCTCTTTAAGGACATACCCATCAAAGTCATTGCATCCTCTATCAACTGGTTTTAACCCATTCTCAGCATGAAAGCTGCAATGCCTTATCTGACCATTCGTCATATTTTTCTTAAAGGCTGTGATCTCAAAGACCTCCATCTTCAGTGGATAGGACCTTATAAGGTTCCATGTATAACCTCTGAGCTTTCCATTAATCGCCTCAATAATTCCCTGAGGTCCGTATATCCTTAATGGAGCTGGTCTTCTAAGGATTGCCCTGAGAAGGGTATCAAATCCAATAAAATGGTCAATATGCATGTGAGTGACAAAGAGGTCAGAGACCTTATAAAGCTCTGTCTGAGCAAGCCTGTGGAGATCACCGGCATCAAAGAGAAGTGCTCTCTTCTGCCTTGCAATAGCCACAAAAAGGCAGGGGTCTTCAAAGGACTCATTTACAGGCCTGTGTCTGAAATAGGACTTCATAAAAAATATTAACAGAAAATTTGGATAAATGGGTAAACAAAGCCTGTACTCTATTTTGCCATCGGTTCGACAAGCTCACGATTGGAAAACTGGCAGTCTGCCTCAAGGTCTTCTTAGACCAGCAGAGCAGTAGAGCAAGTAGCACAGACATTCTTGTCTGTGGCTTACAAAAGTAGCACCCAGCAGAGCAGTAGAGCAGTAGTTTTTATTAAGGAATTTTTTATATTATTATTTAACTGCTGCTCTGCTGCTCTACTGCTCTGTTATTAACCAGCTTGCGGCTACCAGCTTATGTTAAAATTTAATGAAGGAAAATTACGGGAAGCTGACAATTTCAGGAGGAAAGATGCCAGAGTTAAGAAAGGATCCTATAGTTGGAAGATGGGTGATAATCTCGGTGGAGAGGGGAAAAAGACCTGCTGATTTCAGTTCACCGTCCATAAAGAGAAAGGCTGGAGGGTTCTGTCCTTTCTGCCCCGGTAATGAATATACCACGCCCAATGAGATAATGGCCTTCAGACCTCCTGGGGCAGGATTTACAGGATGGACATTAAGGGTGGTACCAAATAAATTCCCGGCGCTTCAGATTCATGGTGACCTTGGAAAGACCGCTGAAGGTATGTATGACAGGATGAATGGCATAGGAGCCCATGAGGTTATAATTGAAACACCAGTACATACTGAATCACTTTCTACTATGTCACTTAAAAGGATTAATGATGTACTCTGGGCCTATTATCTCAGACTTCAAGACCTGAAGAGGGATAAGAGATTTAAATATGTCCTTATCTTTAAAAATGAAGGTGAGGCTGCAGGTGCAACCCTTGAGCATTCTCATACCCAGCTTATAGCCCTGCCAATTGTGCCAGCACTTGTCAAGGAGGAGTTTGAATCAGCAAAGAAATACTATGACCTGAAGGAAAGATGCATATTCTGCGACATTATAACTCAGGAGCTTGAGGACGGAAGGCGGGTTATCTATCAGAATGAGGGCTATATTGCCATAGCTCCCTTTGCTCCAAGGGCACCCTTTGAGACATGGATACTGCCAAAGGAGCATCAATCTTTCTTTCAACCGAGGAATAATGATTTTACAGGTCTTGCTGAGATACTTCAGAGGACTCTCAAACAGCTTGATGCAGTCCTTGATGTGCCACCTTATAATTTTATAATCCATACATCTCCCTTCAATGAAGAAGAGAATGAATTTTACAGATGGCACATAGAGATCACTCCAAAGCTTACAAAGATAGCAGGTTTTGAGTGGGGCTCAGGATTTTTTATCAATTCAGTTCCACCTGAGGAGGCTGCAAGATTTATGAGAGAGGCAAAGGTGGATGGGTGATGAGGTGAAAAGAATATTTATTGTGACACCTGAGTCAGTGCCCTATGCAAAGACAGGAGGTCTTGCGGATGTGACAGGTTCGCTTATAAAGGAATTCAAAAAGGCTGCAATGGATGCATGGCTTGTTTTACCTTTTTATTCTCAGGTGGCAGGTTCTGGAAGGTTTACTGATACAGGCATACGGATATCCATAAGAGTTTTTTCTGAAAAGCTGGAGGCTTCCATCCTTGAGTCCGCTGATAAAGAGCATCCTGCCTATTTTATCAGGTGTGACAGGCTCTTTATGAGAGAGGGGCTTTATGGAAGCCCTGCTGGAGATTATCCTGACAACAGCCTGAGGTTCAGTTTTTTCTCAAGGGTTGCTGTGGAGCTTTTAAAGGCCCTTAAGATAAAGCCTGATATTATTCATCTTCATGACTGGCAGACAGCACTTGTTGCCTTTTATCTAAGGAATTTCTATAAAGATGATTTGTTTTTTAATAACACAAAAACGGTTCTTACTATCCACAATCTTGGTTATCAAGGTCTCTTTCACCCTTCAGAGCTACCTTATACTGGCATAGGTCTTGAGTATTTCAATCCAGAGGGGATCGAGTTTTATGGAAAGGTAAATTTCCTTAAGGGAGGTATTATCTCTGCTGATGCAATTACCACTGTTAGTGAGAATTATGCAAGGGAGATACTTACAGAAGAGTATGGCCACGGACTTCAGGGTCTTCTTAAAAAAAGGGCATCAAGGCTTTATGGAATACTTAATGGAATAGACTATTCTATATGGAATCCAGAAACCGACAGGGATATCCCGAAAAGATACAGTATTAAAAATCTTGAAGGGAAAGGTCAATGCAGAAAGGTCCTGATAAAGGAACTTGGCCTGGAGCTAAAAGAATCTCAGCCACTTATTGGATTTGTTGGAAGGTTTGTTTCTCAGAAGGGTATTGAACTTATAGAAAGTTCAATACCCCATATGGTGAATGCGGGCTTCGGTCTTATTATGATCGGTCAGGGAGACAGGATATTTGAAGAGGCTTTGAGTAAGAGACAGGAAGAGTTCAGGAAAAATTTATATGTAAAGTGTGGCTATGATGATAAGCTTGCACGAAAGGTTTATGCGGGCTCTGATATCTTTCTTATGCCATCAAGATATGAGCCCTGTGGCCTTGGCCAGCTCATTGCAATGAGATACGGGACTGTACCTGTTGCAAGGGCTACAGGTGGTCTCATTGATACCGTTGAAGACTATGACCATATTAATAAAAAGGGTAGCGGCTTTTTATTCAGGGATTACAATGCCTCTGCTATGGTAGAGGCATTAAAAAGGGCCTTATGTCTTTTCCAGAGAAAAAAAGAGTGGTTGAGTCTCGTAAAACATGCAATGAAAAAGGATTTTTCATGGAAAAACGCTGCTGAAAAGTATATTAGACTTTTCAATCTGTTAATTAAAGAGACGGTGCCATTTCAATAATAATATGAAATTGAGGACAAGATTATTACTTTTTCTTTTTGCCTTCCTTGGCCTTGCCTTTATTACAGGTCTGGGCTTTATATCCCTTTCTTTTACCTTAAAAGAGGAGATAGTCATCCTCCATGCTCTAAATGCCTTCCATAAACAGGATGAGGAGCTCAAGGATGCCTTTACTGCCTATATATCAGCTATTTCCCGATATATAAATACAGGTTCCTCCAGTCTCAAGGTTGTAATTTTAAATAGGGAAGAAAATGTAAAGGCACTCCTTAAGGAGATAGAAAAGTCTGGCAGATCTCAACAAACTATTCAGAGGATAGAAAGAAATTTTTTAATCATATCTTCAGATATCTCACTTTTATTACAGAAGGATATTATTGATGAATCCTCTAAGGTCACCTATCAGAAGATTATGGCTTCTTACAGGTCTATCCAGGAGGATCTTGATAGATTACATATGGAATCCATAAGGCTCATTGATAGCGCTATAGAAAGGGGTATAAGACTTCAGAAAAATATCTTTTTGAACATAATTGCACTTTTTATAGCAAGCCTGATGGTGGCGGGTTTTCTCCTTGTAATGCTCAGGAGGTCTATAGACAGGCCTTTCAGAAAACTTCTGGATGCTACTGAGAGGATATCAGCTGGGGAGTTATCCTACAGGATAGAACTTGGTAAGGATGAATTCGGGATAATTGCGGAGAGATTTTATGAGATAGTTGATAAACTAAGACTCAAACTAAAAACAGCTGAACTCTTTCTCGAGGTATCAAGGCCTGCAGGGGGTGCTGATCTGAAAGGGCTACTCGAGCAACTCGTTTCAAAGATATCAAAGGGACTTGATACACTTACAGAGATTTACCTTTTTGAACCTGAGGAATATAGATTTAAACTTTTCTCTACAAGTGATCAGGAGTTATCCCGTATAAAAGAGATCCTTTATTATCAGATAGAATTTATAAAAGATTCTGGCATTGTCTGGTCCAATAAACTACAATCCTCTGAAGAACTGCAGTTTATTTATGATGGAGTCCATGAATCAGTTATTATATCGCCCCTCTTTTCTCAGGAAGAATTAAGAGGGCTGTTAGTTCTAAGAAGAAAAAATATGGATTCTTTTATAAAGGATGACATCTACAGTGCTGAGGTCCTTTCTCATATCTTAAGTGCAATTATAAGAAATACAGAACTCTATTTAGAACTTCAGGCTGGATATGAAAGATTCAGGAGCCTCTATGAATTTGGCATGACCATATCAAAAGAGGTCAATACAGAAGAGCTTTTAAAGAAGGCCTGCTATGAGATATGGACTTTATTTAATGTCCCTGACCTTATCTGGATTGAGACTGTAAGGGGGAAGGAATTTTATTTTTATCCTGAAGAATACTTTTCGGATAGGGAAATTGCCTTAATAAAGGAAGGTGTTCTTGATCATGAGGCTCCTTATCTTATCTTTGATATTTCAGGTAAGGACTACAGAGGACAGATGATCCTGAAGCAGACAAGGAGCTTTACAGAGAGAGATATCCAGCTTGCTCACGGTATTATCCCTTTTCTCATTATAGATATTGAAAAGGCAAGGGCCTTTGAGCAGGCTATCCTGAGAGAGAAAGAAACAGAAGAGTCCAAGAAGAGGATCGAGATATTATTTGATAGTGTCCGGGGCGGTATAGTTACTCTTGATAGGGATTTCAAAATTGTATCCATAAATAAGTACATGGAACACTGGATTGAGTATCCTGAAAGCCTTGCTGGCAGAGATGCAAGAGAGCTCTTTCATGAGAATTCACCAGTATGTCCTCACTGTGTTGCGATTGGGACCTTTGAGACAGGAGAGATTAATTTCATGTCCCAGAAGGCAAAGGTAAAGGATGTTCTTTTTTACAGTGAGCTAAGTTCATATCCAATAAAAGATAGAGATGGTTCAGTAAAAGAGGTGATAGTTTTTGTCCAGGATGTCTCTGAAAGGGTACTTTACCAGGAAGAGCTCATGGGCCTTTACAGGGAGGTAATGCAGACAAAGGAATATCTTGAGAGTGTTATAGATAATACAGCTGATGCCATTGTAACCTCTGACCTCAATGGTATCGTTACATCCTGGAATAAAGGTGCTGAGAGGATCTATGGTTTTAAAGAGGAGGAGGTAATAGGGAAATATCTACCCTTTATCCCTCAGGGGCTTTATGACATTGAGAGGGAATATTCAGAAAGGATAAAGCGTGGTGAGGTCCTTAAGGATATAGAGACCTACAGGATAAAAAAGGATGGCTCTGTGATAGAGGTGAGTCTTACCCTTTCACCCATAAAGGATGCCTATGGAAATACAATCGGCATAAGTGGTATATCAAGGGATATCACAGAAAAGAAGCGCTATGAAAGAGAGCTGGCAAAGAGAAATCAGGAACTCTCCAGGCTCTTCTTTATCAGTTCTGCCATGCGCAGTACCCTTGAGCTTGACAGACTTCTGAGGATGATTCTGACAGCAGTTACCATGAGTGATGGACTTGGATTTAACAGGGCGATCCTGTTCCTTGTAGATGAAGGCAAACAGGTATTAAAAGGTGCTATGGGAGTTGGTCCATCAAGCCCTGAGGAGGCCTGGAGGGTCTGGTCAAGTCTTTCAATGGAAAGAAAGACCCTTGAAGACCTCATGAAGGAGATAGAGTCAGGGCCATTGAGAAAGGACTCTCTTCTTGATAGACTTTCACTCAATATTGAGATACCTCTTACAGCAGACACTGTTCTTACCAGATCTGTTAAGGAAAAAAGGATATTCAATATACCTGATGTAAAGGCTGAGCCACTTTCAGATCCTGTTCTTATTGAGCAGCTTGCAACAGAGGCCTATGCTGTGGTGCCCCTTATATCCAGGGACAGGGTCATAGGTCTTCTCTGGGTTGATAATCTCTTTAATAGAAGACCAATCACAGAGGATGATATAAGATTTCTTACAGGATTTTCCAATCAGGTGGCAGCAGCTATTGAAAACGCAAGGCTTTTTGAGCGGGTGAGGCTTGCAGAGGCAGAGCTTGAGAATATCTTTGAATCCATATCTGACATGATATATATTACCTCTGCTGATTATACAATAAAGAATATAAACAGGGCAGTTCTTGAAAGGCTGAATAAAAGATGTAAAGATGAAGGTATTGAAAGGACATGGACAAAGGAGGCTGTAATAGGGAGAAAGTGTTACGAGGTCTTTCATGGTATGGACAGGCCTTATGAAAAATGTCCCCATCATAAGACAGTAATTGATAAAAAAGCTTATATGGAAGAATTTGAGGATCCTTATCTTAGGATAACGAGTTTTTCTTCCACCTCTCCAGTATTTGATTCATCAGGTAATTTTCTTGGGACAGTCCATGTAGTGAGAGACATAACAGAATTAGTGAGGCTCAGGGAGAGGCTTCAGGCCTCTGAAAAGATGGCTGCACTTGGAGAGGTCGCTGCAAAGGTTGCCCATGAGATAAGGAATCCCCTTGTCTCTGTTGGTGGTTTTGCAAGGCGGCTTGAGGCAAGGCTTGATGGAAAATTAAAAGAATATGCATCCATAATAACAAAGGAGGTGGAGAGGCTTGAAAATATCCTTAAAGATATATTGAGCTTTGTGAGGGGGATGGGGCTTACCCTTGAAGAGACCGATATAAATTCCTTACTTGATGATGTGATAAGTCTTTACAGGGATGAGTTAAAAAATAGAAACATAGAGATTAGAAAGGACTACAAAGAAGATTTGAGACTATATGTGGATACAGGGAGGTTGAAGGAGGCAATCATTAATATATTTACAAATGCCATACAGGCAATAGATAGAGATGGTATAATAACAATTATTACTGATAAAAAAGATTCAGAGGGTGTTATAATTATTAAAGATACGGGGCCAGGGATTAATGGAAAAGACCTGGCCAACATATTTAATCCATTTTTTACAACAAAGGCTGGGGGGACAGGTTTGGGTCTTGCTATAACAAAGAAGATTATCGATGAACATGGCGGAAGGATAGAGGTTGAAACTGCCCTGGGTAAGGGTTCGAGCTTTATAATATTACTTCCATTGAAAAAGATTCCGGTAATAACATAAACTTTTAGTGCGACAGTGCGATAGTAGCACAGACATTCTTGTCTGTGGCTTACAAAGTAGTGCGATAGTGCGACAGCACACCTGACGGTGAAGTGAGTTAGGGATTAGTGAATTAGTGAATTAGTGAATTAGTGAATTAGAAAATTAAGAAAACTAACTCACTAACTCACTTGCATACTAACTCACTACTTTAGCTCTGTCGCACTATTGATGAAAGGAGGATGGTATGAAGGTCCTTATAGTTGACGATGATGAGAGTATCCTCAGGCTTTATAAAGAGGAGCTTGAGGATGAGGGATATGAGGT
>CALJEL010000051.1 GCA_938074335.1 uncultured bacterium
TTTCGCAGCTAAAACCTTTTGTTATTAAATAATAATTCATAACTTATGTTAGCAATATATCTGTCCTCAAGTCAAGGCAAAAGCTGGTCAGGGATCATGGTTGTGCATAATTGATATGGTCAATGGAAAAGAAGACAAGGACTTCAGCATCTTTCAGGATTTAAATCTCCAGAGAGGAATATCCTTTGATAGATTGTCTGAGGGACAATAATGTGATTAAGAGGTTTATAAGAACTATTATTCCACAACCAACATACAGGGACTTAATATCGGGATTTTCAGTATTTGACATTAGCAGGTCTGATACAGGTATTGACATTATCAGGAGATTCAGGATGATAATAGAAAGCGATAGCATCATATAGCTAACTGTTGCCTCTGGTTTTTTATTATCCAGAAGGCTTTTTTTGATAGTCCTTTCTGAAAGGCTTGATAAAAATGTTATGCCAAGCACAGACATTGTGGTAAGGGCTGTTGTCAACAGGTGCATGAGCTGATAAGACCGATGCACAGGGATGAAGTATATAGATAGTATTATAAGCCCTTCACCTATCAGTAACAAAGGAATGAGAAAAAGAAGATATCTTGTAGACACATACCTATAGGTTGAAACAGGCACTGTCTTTATCAACCATGTAGAGAGACCTTCTGAGAGCATCGGATATATTATCCTTGACGAGATGGCTGCTATTACTATCATGGTGATAGCTGCAGTAAAAAGGGATGCCATATATCTTAATCGCTCAGCATATCCTTCCCAGTTCAAGGGAAGGGCAGATATGCTGAAGGCATATATAATAATCAGGGCAAAGAGGATAAATAATTCCTGTAGATTTCTTGAATCCCTTATATAGAGGAGTATGTCCTTTTTTATTAATTCTCGGCTCTCCGGTGCTATCCATGAAGTAATCCGTTCCATTAAGGTCTGGAGCCTTGAGAAAGAGAGTTTTTTACTTTTTATGACTCCTTCCTGTAATCTTTCCCATCCAGTATAAAAGTATTTCCTGAAGGTTTCGATAGCGACTAAAAATGTAACATAGCCTGTAGAGATAATTGCAACAAGGAAAAGCACGGTGTTTATATCAAACCTTCCATCTGAGGTAATAGATATTATCTCACTGAGCCACCTGCTTGGAAGAAGAACAAAGGAAGGTGTTTTTAATTCTGTAAGAAATATCGTGAGATTTGCAAATAATTCAGGATTTACCAGATATTCTGGCCTCAGAAGCCTCAATACAGTTATAAATAATACAGCTGAGATAATAAGTATTGCCACAGATATATTTTTCAATCTTCTGGCATGGACATATCTTGTTATAAATATTACCCCTGCTATGCTTATACCTAAAGGGATGAATAAGAAAAAGGCTAAAGAAAAAAAGGAGAGTAGATAAAATAATAAACCTGCCTTTTTGAGCATACCTGTTGAAAGCAAAAGGGGCATACCAAATACAAGGAGCATCCATGATGCTCTGAGATAGGTCTCCATTAATCTGGATACAAAGAGGCTTCTCCAGTCCACAGGTGAGATGAGTAAGGTCTCAAGCTCTCTTGCATTGTAAAAGCTATTCAGACTTATTAGAAATCCATTTATTATCTGGATAAAAAAGATGATGAGAAACACGAGTGAATAGGTCTTTATGAGGAGTATATTAAATAATTCCGGTGAAAGGGATTTAAGTTTTGTCATGCCAGTGTTAAGAAGATATGTAAATAAAATCATAAAGATTGTCCCGACTATTAGATATAAAAAGAGCCTTCGGTAGAAGGTCTTACTGAAATGAAGGGCTTCATTCTTCAGTGACCAGAAGAAAGGAAGTATCAGGATCTTGAGGTCTTTCACCGTGTCACCTCATAATGGGTTGTGAGCCGTATGAAGACATCTTCAAGTGTTTTATCATCAGATGATGCATACCTTCGTAATTCCTGGGCAGAACCCTCAGCAATTATATTCCCTTTATCCATTATAGCAATCCTGTCACATATTTCTTCAGCAATGGCGATAATATGTGTAGAAAGCAATATAGCACTGTTAGATCTTTTAAGGTCGAATAATATCTCTTTTAATAACCTTATCCCTTTGGGGTCAAGGCCGTTATGAGGTTCATCAAGGATAATGAGTTCAGGTTCCCTCATAAAGACAGAGGCGAGGATAAGCCTCTGCTTCATGCCCATTGAAAAATTCCTGATTAATTCATCCCTCCACTCATAGAGCCCAAACAACTTAAGATATTTAACAGCATTTTCATTAAATCTACTGTCTTCCATCCTGTAAAGACCCTGAATAAATCTTAGATATTCCCAGGCAGTGAGTCTTTCATATAGATACGGTTTTTCAGGTATATAGGCAAGCAGTTTTTTAGCACCCTCAGGGTCTAGGGAAATGTCATGACCACCAATTAAGATATTTCCTTCATCGGGTTTCAGAAGGCCTACCATCATCTTTATGGTGGTGGTCTTACCTGCACCATTTGGTCCCAGAAGTCCTGCTATCTCACCTTTCTCTACTTTAAAAGAGAGATTATTTACTGCAATAAGGTTCCCGAATTTCTTAATACAATTTCTGATTTCAAGCATTTACCCTCCGCTTTTATATGGCATTCAGTATTTTTATCTCGATCTTATTCAGAAGACCTGTTATCGATAAAATTTCATCAAGACTCCCTGTAACAAGAGGGATATGGGTAACATCAGCCGGGAATTGATACATTGAAGGATCAACAGGTATCCATGCATTAAGCCATATTTCAGGCCAGACATGGAAAAAGAAGTAGCCATTTCTATAAACAATGCCACCTATAAGTCTCGTTGGTAGCCCGGCTCCACGACTGTAGGACGCAAAGAGTAAAGATCTTTCAATACTATCGCCACGCCTGTAATCAAGAATCTTTTTTGAATCAGGTATAATAAATTCTGGCTGAGTGGAAACAAGCTTGAATAAATAGGAGGTAAGGTATTTTGCAAAAGCCATGGCATCGTTATTTTCAGAAGATGCATATATCTGTCCTGTTCTTTTCAGGTCTTCATAATCACTTCTTACCCAGGCATCAGGCATTAAGTGCATCTCGAGGGCTATGTCATTGTAAGGAAGTGTATAGGTATAATGATTGTCTTTTTTTAATTCTGCCTTTTTAATTACCAATATATTTTTATCAATGCTAACCATACTGTCTTTGTACATCCCTGGATCAGGACTGAAACCTTTTATTTGAATCTCAAGGAGATTTAAATTTTCAGGATATGATATCAGTATTTCAGACCTTAATGGTTTTAAAAGGGTATAGTCAAATATTAAGCGTGGTGTATCAAAGTCCTTTGCCCTTTTTTCATCAGATATATAATAGACCATATCAGGATGTACCTCTTTTATGATTAAACCGTGTTCATTTACAAAGAATAAAGAATTTCCTATTCTGTATTTAAAAACACTTAGAACATTTATCCCGGCCTTTACAGGTATGATCTCTTCAAGGCTTGCTTTTGTGTCTATGAGTTTGAGTCCTTTTATATCAATGGTGGTAACAGTAAAGACCTTACTAAAGGTGGATGAGTCCTTTGATTGTGTGATATTTTGATGAATTAGAGGTATAAGTACAGTAGGGAAATAGAATTTTTTTCCCTCCAGTGCCAATTTTTTTGTAAATCTCTTATCAGGTAGTTCAACAAAGAATATTATGTCTTCATCTTTTATATCACCCTTGATATTTATCCTTTCCTTTTGAGTCATGAGGGAATATTCAAAGGATTTTGGAGTATAGGAGCTGTCAACAATAGTTCTTATCAATTCTTTAATTGTAGAATCATCGTGTTTTTCCATTTTTAAATATCTTTCATTTTTAAAGATAAAATCGTCTCCAATCCTCTCCATTATGCTTGAGGCAAAACCGATTTTATTAATTCCTTTATATATCTCATACCATATTGTTGTTTTTTTAAAAATATCTTCTGATACTGTAAATCTTTTAATCTCTCCGCTTATGTATTCTCTGTGAAGAAGAATACCTAATATAGAAAACCACAATAACAGAACCAGTATGTTTACATATTTAATCTTTAACATAGTGAAATTATTATATCATACATAGCCTTAAGTTTATAGTAGCATTTAAGAGATGAGATTTTTAAAATAGGTTAAATTTTCAACATGGTTTAGGTCTTGAAATATCAGTTTTTAAGTTCAGCCTCCTTTGAAACAAATTCTAAACGGTCCGAGCTGGAGAATAGAGAACGAATCGCCTTCATTTTAATGTGGTATAATTGTTTGTGAAACTATCAAGGCATGCGAGGAATAATATAAGCTGGTAGCCGCAAGCTGGTAGAACAGGCTTCCAGCCTGTTCAATGCGTTTTTTTGTATTTCCACCATTTATCGCAGGCTGAAGCCTGCGGCTACCTCTTCTAAAGATGCCGACAGTTACAGAGGACAAGAAAGTAAGTGATATGAAGATATAAAGCCTTTACCCCTCACAGGTAGCCTTCGGTATTTTATAAGTTAAAAGTAAGCGATTGGCGCATCATTTATGAAATTAAGTCATCACTGTGCAAAGAGAAAGTTATGCCCTTTATGAAATAGAAAGGGCATCAAAATTAAGGATATCCATATACTCCCATTCCCTGTAAGCCATGGCATAGATGCGCTTTTCTGTGAGGTACTTAACTGTATCATCTTCAAGCCTTAAGGAGGCGAATATAAGTATGAGTTTTTTATCTTTATATTCAGGAAACAGTGCCTTGAACCTATCCACCTTATTTTCAATGAAATCATCTATATATTCCCTCTTTGGAGTTGCCTTTACTTCAACGAGGAAGACTGAGTTCTCACATTCCACAATAGCATCATACTCATCCTTGAGCTCACCCCTCCGCCTTTTCCTGTTCATCATCATATCAATGGGTTCACATTTAAAATATTGCTTTATCACAGGCCTCAGGGCTGGATAGATTATGTCCTCTACGATGGTGCCCAGTTTATTGGAAATCTCTCCCCATTTCTTATTCATCTTCCTGTTTTCTTCTCTCATCTCTTCTCTGAATGCCTTCATCTCCTCTTTGAATTCTTTCATTTCGTTATGTAGTGCCTTTCTATCCTTTTCAGACTCTTCCCTGAATATCCTCATCTC
>CALJEL010000052.1 GCA_938074335.1 uncultured bacterium
TACACTCCTTAAATCTACCTCCTCTTCTTCATCTGGTTCGTTCTCCTTCACTTACCTCAAACCAGGTACATATATAATAAATACCACTAAATCAGGTTATACATTCCCTGATACACAGGTTACCGTTGGCCCTGACCAGTCTGTGACTATACAGGCTCAGTAAAAATTTAACCGGGCAGTCTCTGCCCGGCCTTACCTCCCATCCCGGCCCGGGGCGGATGGCCCCGGGCCTCTTTATCTCATCTTAACAATTGTTACCCCATCTCCTCCTTCCTCATCCCCTCCAGGTCTGAAGGCCTCTACAAGGGGATGGTCTTTAAGGTATTCTCTTATTGCCTTCTTGAGCCTTCCAGTGCCGTGACCATGGATTATTTTTACTTCATTCAAATCTGCAAGGGCTGCATAATTGAGATAGGGCTCAAGTCTTGAGATAGCCTCCTCCACTGTCATGCCTGTAAGGTTTATTGACTCCTCTACAGATACCTCTGTGAACCTCTCTCCAGGGGTCTTTATTGATATACCCTTTGGAGCCTCTATATCATTAAGGGAAACCTCTGCCTCAAAGGAACCGGTCCTGACCCTGACCCTGTCAGATTCAATCCTCATGACAATCCCATCATAGCCAAGGCTTTTAATATAAACCTGTGAACCAATCTCAGGCATAAAGATCCCTTCAGCTCTTTTAAATTCCTTTAAAGCACCTTCAATCTCTGCCTCTTTCTCTCTGAGACTTTTCAAGGCCTCCTTTGGTCTTTTCTTTGCCTCCATGAGCAATTTATTAATAAAGACCTTTGTCTCATTCAATAATCCTTTTGCCTCTTCAAAGGCCTTTCTGAGGATATCCTCTCTCTTTTTTTCAATCTCTGATTCCTTCTCATAAATAGACCTCTCCTTTTCTTTAATCTCCCTTTCAAGGAGTCTTAACCTTTCTATCTCCTGCTCATAGAATCTCCTTTTTTCTTTGAGATCCTCAAGCAGAAGCTGAAACTCTAATTTGCCCTTGCCAATAAGCCCTTTTACCCTTTCAATAATGTTACTCCGAAGTCCAAACCTCTCAGCTATATAGATCCCGTAAGATTGACCTGGCTCACCCTTTCTTAATTTATAAAGCGGTTTCATAAGTCTTTTATCAAACTCCATGCAGGCATTCACCATGCCTTCTGCCCCATAAGCAAAGGCAGCAACCTCAAGTAGATGGGTTGTTGCTATCACCATACTACCCTTTTTATTCAACTCCTCTAAGACCGCACAGGATAAGGCAGCACCTTCCAATGGATCTGTTGCCCTTCCAAGCTCATCGAGAAGAACAAGGGTCCCCTCATCTGCTCCTTTGATTATCTCTGATATATTCCTTATGTGGCCAGAAAAGGTAGAGAGATTCTCCTCAATAGATTGCTCATCACCCATATCAATTAGCACATCTCTTACAAGCGGAAGGTTTGCTGCCTGAGCTGGCACAGGTATCCCAGATAGGGCCATTACTGTAAGGAGTCCTGCTGTCTTTAATGCAATGGTCTTTCCACCAGCATTAGGACCTGTTATGATGAGTATTCTTTCGGAATCTCCCAGTTCAAGGTCAAGAGGAACAACCTCATCTATAAGATTTTTTTCTTTTAATAACATTAGCACAGGATGTCTTGCCTTAAATAACTTAAGCCTCATCTCATTATTTATTTCAGGTTCAGTAAGACTTAATCTCTCAGAAAATAAGGCTATGCATCTTAAGAGGTCAAACTCAAGGAAAAACTCATAAGAATCCTCTATGGTGCGAAGCTCTCTTCTTAGATGAGAAGATATTGTCTTCAATATCCTTATCTCCTCTGCCTTCTCCTCTGCAATTATATTTTCATGCTCATTGGCAAGGCCTATAATCTCAAGGGGCTCCACATAAAGGGTCTCACCTGTCCTTGAGACATCATGGATCACACCTGGAATCCTTCCCTTAAAATCCGTCTTAAGAGGAATAACCCACCTGCCACCCCTCAGGGTTATATATTCATCCTGAATGGCCTGTGCTAACTGCCTGTCATGGATTATTTCATCAAGCCTCTTTCTGATCCTTCCCTCCATATTCCTCCTTTTATTTCTTATCTCTTTTAATTCAACGGAGGCTGAATCAAGGATATTGCCCTCATCATCCACAGACCTATCAATAAGATCAATCAACTCTGTAAAATCTCCCATCCTTGATATAAATTCAGAAAGATGGTGGATATCCTTTCCTTTATTAACCCAGTCCCTGATCCTTTTAATATTCACAAAGACCCTTCTCAAAGAATAAAGTTCCTTCCCATCAAGTAAAGCTCCCTCTGGTCTTAATTTAAGCAAAAGCTCAGATATATCATCAAATTCATCAACAGGTGCCTCCTTCCATTCAGAAAGAAGTTTTCTTAATTCATCAATGAGGCGGAATCTCTTTTCTATATCATTCCTTTCCTTAAAAGGCATGATGGAAAGGACCAGCCTTCTTGAGGCAGGACTTTTTGCATAAAGGGCAATCTCCTCAAGTATCCTCTGGAATTCAAGAAGTCCTAAGGCATCCTGTTCCATGTTTAATCCGTGCCTCCGTATTTTTCATGTGCCCTTTTCTTTTTCTTTGCCCTCTGTTTTCTGATCTTCTCCAGTTTATCCTGCCTTGATGACCTCAGGCCATAAAGCTCTTCAATCCTCCAGACAAGCTCTCTTCTTGCAAGGAATCTATTGATGGACTGGCTTCTGGTCTCCATGCATTTTACCTCTATGCCTGTGGGGATATGTTTTAGATAAACACAGGTGGCTGCCTTGTTGACATTCTGACCTCCCCTTCCAGAGGAACGGACAAATTTCTCAATAATATCCTCTTCCTTAATATTAAGGGACTCCATCTTTTCTTTTAGCCATCTGTTTTTTTCTTCACTGACAGCAAATTCAGGCATACCGTAATCTGCCATTAGAAATTTATAAAAAGCCTTTAATAAAACTGGCAGTCTGCCGAAAAAGGCTTTACCTGCGACACCTTAGTGTAATACTATTAATAAGCTTACTATACATAACTAACTTCACCTTTTGGGTGAA
>CALJEL010000053.1 GCA_938074335.1 uncultured bacterium
TAGTCTTAACAATACAGGACTAATAAGTGGAACACCAACACTTGCAGGTAGTTACAATTTTACAGTGAGGGTAAGTGATGGGACAGGTGCCACTGCGACAAAGGACTTTACGATAGTGATAAACCCTGCACTTCAGATAACCACTACATCGCTGCCGAGCGGTATAGTTGGTGCATGGTATACTACAGCCATAAGCTACAGTGGAGGGACAGCACCATATGCATGGAGCATAAGCACTGGGGCATTACCAGCTGGGCTTAATCTTGACAGTGCAACAGGGGTAATAAGCGGCACACCCATAACAGCAGGCAGTTACAGCTTTACAATAAGGATAACTGATGCAGCAGGTGCCACAAGTTCAAAGCAATATACCGTGACAATTTATACTCCTGCTGATATAGATATTTCACCTACCAGTCTTGATTTTGGAACTGTAGGAATTGGCCTGAGCAAGGATATCCCTGTGACAATTAAAAATATCGGTCAATCTAAACTTACTGTCTCTAAGCTTTCAATAACTGGAACAGGATTCAGCCTTGTAGGAGCTCCTCAAACACCCTTTGACCTTAATCAAGATGCTCAGGCAGTATTCAATGTAAGGTTTACTCCAGCTGCGACAACCTCCTATTCAGGTGTTCTGACTGTTGAGAGTAATGATCCTGATGAAGGAAGCCTTACTTTAACCCTTAGAGGTACTGGAGTTAATCCACCAGATATTGATGTCTTGCCTTCCAGTGTAGATTTTGGTTCTGTTACAGCTGGGAACTCAAAGGATATAACAATAACAATAAAAAATAATATATCCAGTGGAGCAGATCTTGTGATAAGTAATATTACCACTACAGGCACTGGTTTCACACTTCCAGCTCCACCAGCCTATCCAGTAACAATTCCAGCAGGCTCAACCACTAATATAACGGTGAGGTTTACCCCGCCTACCTCGGGTGAATTTACAGGGACAATGACCATTACCTCAAATGACCCTGATGAGGGGAATTTTACTGTCCAGTTAAAAGGTAGAGGGACAGTTCCACCTGATATATATGTTATTCCTGATAAACTTGATTTCGGAAATGTTTTAATTAATCAGAGTAAGACCCTTACGCTTAGCATTGAAAACAGAGGAGGAGATAAGCTTATTATTTCATCAATTCAGATTCCTCAAGGGTTTTCATTAAAGAGCCAGCCTTCTTATCCTATCACCATTGAACCAGGCGCAGCTATTACACTGGAGATTATATTTATACCGCTTAATGAGCAGAACTACACCGGAGAGCTTAAAATCTCCAGTAATGACCCTGATTCTCAGACCCTTTCAGTTGAGTTGAAAGGAAGAGGAATAAGTGCTCCGAAGATAGAGGTAAGTCCTATGAGTCTTGATTTCGGAAAGGTAACCATCGGAAACACTGTTGATAAGACTGTTCTTATAAAGAATACAGGTTCAAAAGTCCTTAATATCTCTAACATATCCATACAGGGTAGCTCTGCCTTTACCATTGTAGGTCAGATACCTTCTCAGATCAATGCTGGTGAGGCAACTAATATAACAATAAGATTTTCACCCCAGACAGCAGTTCCTTTTGCAGCTAATTTAAGTATTCAGTCTAATGACACATCCAATCCTCAGATCTTGATCCCCATAACAGGTGAGGGAACAACCCAGCAGACTGGTGGCGGCGGTGGTGAAGAAATAAAATCACGGGGAGGAGGTTGTTCTATTGGCGGACCTGTAAATGGTGCCTCGGCTATGGCTAACCTCTTTGTACTCTTACTGCCTCTCTGGATATTAGGAATAAGGAGGTTTTTAAAGAGATAGAATTTAGCGCGTGCCGCAGGTTTACTGCGGCACGCAATTTTTATGGTAATATTAATAGCCTATCTCTGCTTATTGCTTCTTAATTTTATTTTATATCTTCACCCTCTCAAATATTATCTCCTGCCTCTTTATCTATTGGTTGTACCTTCTTTATTAAAAAGCAGAATAAATATCCGATTCTCCTTCTTTGACCTTGTTTCTGGACTTCTCCTTTCAATAGTAATACTGGTCCCCTTTGCCTTAATCTTTATAAAAGGGTTTTCTTTTAATATCACCTTAGAGATCCTTATTTATCAACTCTTCGGCATTGCCTTTCCTGAGGAGGTATTTTTCCGGGGATTTCTTCAGGAACGTCTTGGCAATAATATGAGGGCTGTAATAGTGGTTAGCCTTCTTTTTGCTATTAGCCATCTACCAGCACTTTTATTTAATAAAGACCTTTTAGCCCTCTTTACCTTCTTTCCTTCTGTTGTGATGGGAGTCATTTATATGAAGACAGGGAACCTCCTTCCTTGCATCCTTTTTCATTTCCTGTCAAACATGACGATGATAAGCCTTGTTTCTTAATGAAGGAACACTCTTGGGGGTGAAATTTTCCTTAGACCATCTTCTCAAATCTCTCTATTATATCATCTATTATCTCAATGTTCTTTTTAAGGGGAAGGCCTTGCTTTTTCTGTAGTTCTTGATCCAAAAAGATATGCAATCAGTATGCGGATATCCTCCTTTAAGACAGAGACAATTAAGTCTATTGCCTCATTTATGGTATATTTGATCTCCTTTGTCCCTTTCCAGCGTTCCTTTACTGACATCTCGGTAACCTGCCTTTTTAATACTATAGCATATAGCTGACGAAAGTAATAGTAAGTCCCCTGAACCTGCTGATTTTTTATTGATAGAGCAGCAGAGCCAGTAGCACAGACATTCTTGTCTGTGGCTTACAAAAGTAGCATAGACATTCTTGTCTGTGGCTTACAAAAGTAGTGCTACAGTGCGACAGATAGAGCAGCAGACCAGCAGAGCAGTAGAGCAGTAGTTTTTATTAAGGAATTTTTTATATTATTATTTAACTGCTGTGCTGCTGCTCTGTTGCTCTACTGCTCTGTTATTGCCTGTCGCACTGTCGGACTATTAAGAGGTATGTTTCCATGTTATAATTTCAGGAATGAAAAAGGCAAAGAGTATATTAAGATACCTTGCTATCGGGGTCTTATCCCTGATATTTATCCTTATCTTTTTATTTATTCCAGAGAACCCCTATCTATCAAATTATCTGAAAAAACTTATCCTTCCTGAGCTTCAGTCTGCCACAGGCTATCCAGCAACTGCGGAAAAGATATACCTTCATATATTCCCTCTTTATGCAGGTGTAAAGGATTTAAAATTTATTGATGAAAAGGGTGAGGTGGTAGCAAGGATAGGTTTAATAAAGGTCTATCCAGAGATTTCTTCATTTATATTTGGCAGACCTGTTATAAGGAGGCTCTCAATAAAAGAACCATTTTTTTTAATGAATAAAGACCGAATTGAATTTATTAAAGAAAATATCAAAGGTCACCTTACAGGGACCGCAGGGGAAAGGCAGTTAATAATCAGGTTTATTGATTTATCAAAGGGTGAGTTTTTATGGCAACCTTCTCAGAAAGAAGACCCTGAGTATCATGTAAAGGGCATAGGGCTTAACTTAAAGGTAAAAGAAGATCTGGAGATAGTCTCCTCTGGAGAAGAGATCCTGATACCTGAATTTAAACAGCCTCTTAGCTTCAGGACTCATCTTGCAATTCCTTTAAAGGCAGGTCCCCTGAATGAGATAGATGTCAGGTATTTTACTATTTTATCTGGGGGATCTGAGCTTAATATTTCAGGCAGGTATGCCCTTAAGGAGCCCTCTCAATTGAAGATAGGTCTCAAACTCTTTATGAAGGACATCTTAGCGGGCCTTTCCCTTGATGCAGCACCAGAGGATAGAGGTTCGGTTAAGGCAAGAGGAAGCATAAATGTAAACCCCTGGCCAGAGTCCGGGCTTTCAGAATTTTTAAAAGGTCTCTCCCTTGAGATAAAGACATGGGGAGACCTCCGACTGGAAAATCTCATGGATGCCTTTGCCATAAGTGAGAAACTATCAGGCAGGTTGAGATTTAATCTCAGTGTTTCTGGTGCTCCTCTTGCTCCAGTAATAGAGGGCGATGCAAGATTAACCCGCGGAAATCTATTTAATATTGAGGTAGATGACTTGACCACAGCAGTTTCCTTTAAAGACCGCACATTTACTTTCTCTGGTGCCAGGGCAGAACTCTATGGTGGAAGTGCCCTTGCAGCGGCAGAGATACCTATCCCTGTTCATGACTTCAGCCTTTATGTGAAGGTAAATGGTGTCAGAGATAAGGCTGTCCTCAAGTTAGTCGGACTTAAACTGAATATACCTGATGGATATGTGGATGGTGAACTCACTCACAGAGGAAAAATTTTTTCTCCTGCTGGCTGGTTTATTTATAAATCTACAGATTCAGTTTCTGCAGGAAATGACCTCAATCCTCTTGCTACCTTAAGAGAGATAAAAGGAGATTTTATCTATGACGGTGAGAAAAGATTTATTACCTTCAGCAGTCTTTCAGCAGATTCTGAACTTCTTTCTGTTTCAATGAGGGGTTCATACAGGGTTGAAGATGAATATATTGAAGGAAACTATGATGCCAGGCTCTATGCTGACAGGCTTAATAAAAGGTTCGGTTCTTTTTTTAAATTTAAATCAGGCAGTCTGAGCGGTGAGTTAAAGGGTAATCTTCCTCAGCCTGTTATTAAAGGTAACATTAATCTTATATCACCTTCCATAAAGGATTATGAGCTTGAGCATGTCACAGGCTCCTTTTTATATACAGCATCAGTATTTGAGGCATTACTTAAAGGATCTTCTGGTGGTGAGGAACACAGTCTTTCAGGTACAGTGAGCTTTGACTCCCATGAGGTTTTTGATTTCTCAAATCCTGAATTTAATCTAAAAGCGCAATTCAAAAACCTCAGGATCAAGCCCCTTTTTCCACATGTGGGGATTATAGTTAAAGAAGAATCAAGGATTGATGGAGAGGTTACCCTTAAAGGAGATAATCTCCATGAAGAGTTTAATTTTAGATTTAAAAAAGCCACCTCGTCCTTTAACGGGGTATTAAATCTCACAAGATGGAAGGAATATAACTATAATCTTTATTCTATGATTCACCTAAGAGATCTTGAGTTAATTGATCCTCAGATCCTTGATTCAGGAATCCAGATCACGGCAACCGGTAACGGAACCCTTCCAGATATTAATGGATTTTTAAATATCAAGTCTGATATGGTGAGTTTTAATACAGTACCAGCGGGTGCCCTTAAACTGGATGGTGTAATTGAGAAAGGTTCTATTGCGGTGGCAGGCACCCTGTTTGATGGACTCGCTATCCTCAAGGGTAAGGCAGATCTTAAAGCACCAATAAATTATAATCTTGAGATGGAAATGAAGGAGGGTTCTTATAAGCACCTTATTCAGGCACTTATAAAAGATGCACCAGAGGATATAGCCCTTGGTTTGAACGGAAATCTCAGGATTCACGGAGAAGGTTCCATTATCTCAGGTGATCTAAATCTTGAGAAGTTTTTCATTGCAGGGTATGGTCATCAATTGAAGAACAGGGAACCTATTCATTTAACAATTGACAGAAACATTATATCCCTTGAGTCCCTGAGGATGATGAATGAGGCTGGAGAGGTCTCACTCGCAGGGAGGGTATATGTGGGCGATAGATATGACCTTGAATTCAAGGGTTCCTCCTATCTCTGGCCGTTTAAGAGATTTTCAAGATCTATAAAGACAATCAAGGGAATGGTTGATTTCAATATATCTTTAACTGGGAAATGGGAGTCCCCTCAGCTTTCAGGAGATCTGTCCCTGAAGGATGGAACAATAGGTATTGAGGACATACCATATCATGTGACAGAGGTTAACTGTTCAATAAGATTTAATGGAAACAGGGTGGATATTGAATCCCTTCATGGCAGGGTTGCCGGTGGTATTATTGATGCAAAGGGTGTTGCCTATCTCAGGGGTTTCAGGCTGGGAAGATTTAATATTGAAGTGAATCTGCAGAATATCTCTGCTATGGTTTCAGAGGATTTTACCATTTCCTTTGATTCAGCTCTCTATCTCAAGGGTGAGAGGAATCTTCAGCTTATCACAGGTGATGTAAGATTAAAAAAGGCCTTTTACAGAAAATATATTGAATGGAGATCCTGGATGCTCAGGGGCAGTGAGCTACAGGCTCCTGAGGTGACGATACCTTCTTACCTTGATGCAAAATTGAACATCAGGATAACAGGTCCTTTACCTGTAGCATCATCTGTTATCATGATTGATAATAATATAGCCAGTGCAGCTCTTAAAGTAGATGTCCTCTTAAAAGGCACCCTGAGGAGGCCTGTAATTCTTGGCAGGATTGAGACCTTGAGTGGAGTTGTTTATTTCAGAAATAATGAATTGAAACTCTTAAGTGCAACTCTGGATTTTTCAAATCCTCAAAGAATTGATCCCTATTTCAGGGTCAGGGCAGAGACACTTGCAAGGGGCTACAGGATAAATCTGCTGGTAGAGGGCTATCTAAGGAGATTTAATCTTTCCCTTTCCTCGGAGCCACCCCTGGATGAGGTGGATATAATAGCCCTTCTTGCTGTTGGTGAGACAGGGACAGCACTTAAAGGTTATGGAGGGGGTATAGGTGCTGCTGAGGCAAGCTCCTTCCTTACAGGTCAGTTTCAGGAGACCCTTGAGCAGAGGGCAAGGCATTATACAGGCATAGACAGGGTTCAGATAAGTCCCTATGTCTCAAGGACAGGTGAGGTGGGGCCAAGGGTCACTGTAGGGAAAAAGGTTGGAGAAAGATTATCCATTCTTTATTCAAGTGCTGTTGGTTCAAAGGAATCAGATGTAATAAAGATTGAATATGAATTGAGTAAGAAGGTCTTTCTTGTTGGTGAGAAAGACGAGCGTGGAAGCATGGGAGGTGACATAAAATTCAGATTTCAGTTCAGATAATTCTTTCATTAATCTCCATCTTGATACCTTTATCCCTAACTTCTGCCTCAGTTGAGAGATCCCCAGAAAATCCGAAGATTGTCCGGCAGAGAGTTGAGGTGGAGGGTCTTTATTCTATGGACAAAAAGGAATTGATGGACCTTCTTGGGATAGAAGGGGATGAATTTCCAGAAACTGAGATACTCAAAAACGGTATAAAGAGGGCCTTTCTTACAGGTCTTTTTGATGACATAAGGATTGAGAGAGAGGATGTACTGATAAGGATAAAAGTAAAAGAAAGGGAGATTATTGAGCGTATATCTGTAAAAGGGAATTTTTACCTTCCAGAGGAAGATATAATTAATGCCTTTTTACTTAAGGAGGGAGAACCAATGAGGTATGACCTCCTTGAGGATGCAAGAAAAGGGCTTCTTGAGTATCTCTCAAGAAGAGGTTTTCCGGAAGCAGATATCAGGTTTGAGATAAGGAAAAAAAGGTCACGGGTCAAATTAGTTCTATATATTAAAGAAGGTGAACCTATTGTTATAAAGAAAATTGAAGGTCCTGAAGAGGTAACACCCTTTATAAGACTCTCTGTTGACCATCCTTTTGATCTTATGCTCCTTGAAAGGGATATAAATTTTATAAAAGAGTATTTTAAGGAAGAAGGATTTTTCAATCCTGATATAAGGGCATCATTTGAAAAAGGAATTCTCAGATTTTCTGTTAATAAGGGTACCAGACTTACCATCCAATTTCAGGGTAACAGTGCCATATCAGATAAGGAGCTTCTTGGAATAATGCCCTTTAATATTGCTGAAAGTATATCTGATGAGCTTGTTGAAGAGGCAAAGGCAAAGACCATTCATGCCTATAAAAAAAGAGGTTTTCCTTTTGTAAAGGTTGATGTTGTGAAAAAAGATTCCCCAGGAGAGGTTTATCTTATATTCATGATAGAAGAAGGAAAGAACTACCGTATAGAAAAGATTATTCTTTCCGGAACTTCCCTGCCTGAAGAGAGGATTCTTCAAATAATGGGGTTAAAAAAGGGAGATTACTACATCCCTGAAAATCTTGAGGTGGCAATCGGAAGGCTCAGGAATTTTTATCTCTCCCTTGGATATACAAACGTGGTGATAGAGGATCCCTCCATTGATTTTGACCAGAAGACAGAGACTGTTTCAGTTGCACTCAATATCAAAGAAGGGCAGAAGGCTATAATAGATGGATTGATTATAAAAGGAAATAAAGAAATAGATGAGAGGGAATTAAGAGAGAGCAGCAGGCTTAAAGAAGGAATGCCATTTAATGAAACTGATATAAATGATGCAAGATTGAGGATCCTTGAGCTTTACTCATCCAGGGGTTATCTTGATGCCGGGTGTGAGATTGAGATAGAGGATAAAGATGGTCATTTAAACATAATATTCAAGATTTTTGAAGGAAAGAAATATTCCTTTGGCAAGACCATTATAAGGGGAAACCTTAAAACCTCTTCAAGGGTGATCAAAAGGGAACTATCTTACAGACAAGGTGAGGACTTCAGTCTTGGTTCACTCTTACAGGCAAGGCAGAGACTTTACAGACTCGGTCTTTTCAGTGAGCTGGAGATAGAACCGGTTAAGGAGGATTCAGTTCAGAATGTCCTTATAACAGTAAAAGAGGCACCAGCTGGTGCTGTTGAATTTGGCATTGGTTATGGAGAGTATGAGCGAACGAGGGGATTTATTGATATAAGTTACAGGAACCTCTTTGGCATGAACAGGCAGATATCTCTCAGGACAGAAGCAAGTTCCCTTGAAAGAAGGATTATGCTCAATTATTTTGATCCAAGACTTTTTGATTCTATAAGCTCCTTCAGGATAGTACCCCTCTATGAGGAAAGGAAAGAAAAGAACATTGATACTGGAGAGATTATTTACAGACTGAGGCGATATTCTGAAAGGACAGGCATCGAGACACCCCTTTATAGAAATCTTAAGTTTGAACTTTTCCATGAGTTTTCTCTTGTAAAGACCTATGATGTAAAGCCAGAGGTAGTCCTTCCAAGGGAGGATACAGGGACGCTCTCGATAAGCAGCCTTGTCCCTGGCTTTATCTATGACACAAGGGATAATCCATTTGATCCAGGCAGTGGAATACTTACAGGAGGAAGACTTAAGATAGCCTCAGAATACCTTGGCTCTGAGGTGGAATTTTTAAAGGTAACAGTGGATGCAAGCACATATATCTCTTTATCAAAGAGACTGGTCCTTGCATTGGGGATAAAGGGAGGTAAAGCCTGGCCCTTTGGTAAGACTGAAGAGATACCAATTGTGGAAAGATTTTTTCTTGGTGGCAGGTCTTCTGTAAGGGGGTTTTCACAGGATAGTCTTGGTCCAAAGATACATGATACACCTGTGGGAGGTGATTCATTCCTTCAGACAAACCTGGAGCTAAGGTGGTATGCCCTGATGGCCTTTTCTATTGTGGCATTTCTTGATGGTGGAAATGTCTGGCTTAAAGATGAAGGCATCTCTCCTGGTGATATGAGATATTCAGCAGGTATTGGTCTCAGGTATAATACACCAGCAGGTCCTATTAGACTTGACTATGGTCAGAAACTGGAGAGATTGCCAGGTGAATCAAAAGGTGAGCTTCATTTCAGCATTGGCCATGCCTTTTAGTAGATCGCCCCAGACCAGCAAAGAAGTAGAACTGTTTAAACCGTTCAAACTGTTTTTAGTGTACGACCGTGCTGTGCGACCGTTTCACCCCTTCACCCCTTTACCCCTTCACCCTTTTATACCTTCACTCCTTCACCTCTTCACCTATCTTTTTACCTTTGTTGTCCTGCAACTCTGTTACTTCGGGCTGGCTCATTCCCTTACGATTCTCGAGGCATCAGTTGCTACCGTAGAGGATGAAGTCATTACCTTAAGTGAATTCAATGAACGATATGAGGCGATGAAGAGGTCTTTCCCTGATATCTCAAAAAAAGAGGTGCTTCAGACACTCATAAACAGACTTTTGCTTTTAAGAGAGGCAAGGTTATCAAGGATAGCTGAATCAAGGGGACTTTCTCCTGCTGAGGAGGACAGGATAATAGAGGAATATATAGAGATAAAGATAAGATCTTCCATAAGGATATCAGAAGAAGAGATACAGGATTATTATAAGCTCCACAGGCCCATGTTTGAGGGTAGGTCCTTTCAGGAGGTGGCTGAAGCTATTGAGAGGATTCTTATAGAGAAAAAGACAAATGACCTCCTCAAGGAGCATCTTCAAGCATTGCGTAAAAAGGCTTATATTTTTATAAATAAGGAATTTCAGGACTGAAATGAGGGAAACATTCTGTTAAATTAAGCCTGTTTGTCCTTTGCCTTCTCATATTCATAAATAGAATTTAACAGCCTCTTTAAGAGGTCTCTATGGTTAGCATAAAATTTCACAACCTGCCATCTGAAATTCAGATACCTGTGGGCAAGCCTGTTTCTATGGACAGCAAATTTTGACAGTATCTCGCACTCCTCATCATTAAACTTTAAAAAAACTCCTATTTTTTTCATGACATCAGGATAACTGTCTGCCAGAATGTTGTTTTCTGTTAACACTGTACCGCTTACTTCTATAAAAGCAGTCAATATGTTTTCTATGGTTCTGTCAATGAGTTTCTGGAGTTTGGTGTCTGATTGATATTGCTGCCATGTCTTAAGGGAATAATCATTCTCAAACTCATCCATCTCCTTTGTGATAAAGGCAATGGTTTCCATTATCCGGCCTCTTGCATATCTGAATTCAGACATGGCCAAGAGACTCCAGCCTCTTTTTTGCTATTTCAGTCTGCCACCTTGTCCCGAACAGGCTAAAATCCTCCATCATGGAAATTGCCTTTAATCTCAAATCTGCGTACTCTTTATGGTCTTTTATGAAGACCGGTATTCCTTGAATAATGGCATTATAAAGCAGCATTGGTTTAGTTAGTTCTACATCAATATAAAGCACATTCGTATCCCTCTTTAACAGTTCCGTAAGCTCCACAGAGACCTTGCTTACAATATCAAAGGCCCTGTCCTTATCCATCTCTTCACTGCTCAAGATCGCAACATCTATATCAGACTCTTGCACAGGATGCCCTGATGCCCAGGAGCCATAAAGAAACGCAAAGTTTATATTGAAAAAGACAGCCTTCTGCTGGAAGTAATCTTTTAAGATCTGAATTATTTCATCTCTGTTCATACCCCTCAATCCAGGTTTATTTTATATATGCCTCTGTAACATATCTTCGCATCATCCTGTGACTGTTAAAGTAGTAGGCAATCTTTCCAATGGAGTTTTCCATGATCTTTGTCCATATATGTCTGTTTTCATAAAACATGGGGATAATAACATTCTCAAGTTTATTATACAGATCTTCTGCATCTCTTTTATCAGTATCAGGTTCGGGGTGATTTGCTGTTGGCATCGGTCCTATTGCCCATCCTGTGTATCCTTCTATGTGGCCCTCTATCCACCATCCATCAAGCACTGAGAAATTTATTACACCATTGTGGGCAGCCTTCATGCCACTTGTGCCTGATGCCTCAAGGGGTCTCAGGGGGGTGTTGAGCCATACATCCACGCCTGAGACAATCTTCAGGGCTATATCCATATTGTAGTTTTCAAGATAGACTATCCTTATGTGGTCTCTGAGCGTATTTTTTATTTCAAATATCTTTTCTATTATCTTTTTACCAGGTTCATCCTTTGGATGGGCCTTTCCAGCCATCACAATCTGGAGTCTTCCTGAACCAATCCTTTTGAGCCTCTCAATATCATAAAAAAGAAGATAGGGTCTTTTATAGGCAGTTGCCCTTCTGGCAAATCCTATGGTGAGAATCTCAGGATTAAGCTCCTCTCCTGTTGCCTCCTTAATATACTGAAAGAGTATCCTCTTTGCCTCCATATGGGCATCCCAGAGCTCATCAGAAGGAATCCTTCCTGCCCTTACAAGAAGCTCAGGCTCATTTGCCCAGCCAGGGATATATTTATCAAGTACCCTTTTAATCGGGGCGGATGTCCATGTATATGAATGGACTCCATTTGTTATTGCATGTATCACATAACCAGGGAAGAGCTGTTTTGATACCTCGCCATGTTTTTTTGCTACGCCATTTATGTACCTGCTCAGGTTAAACCCGAGTCTTGTCATGTTAAGGACTTCTTCACCTCCAAACCTCTGAAGCACATGGAGCGGTACCACAGGTTCAAGAATCCTTTTTACAAGGTCATAGGGAAATCTGTCATGGCCTGCCTCAACAGGTGTATGGGTTGTAAAGATACAGAGTGATCTGACCCTTTCATCATCCCAGACGAGTCTTTCATCCCAGACCTCTTCTATATCTTTTCTAAATCTTCTGAGAAGCTCTACTGTAAGAAGGGAGGAATGGCCTTCATTCATATGATATTTTTTAATCTCAAACCCAAGCTCACCAAGCATCCTCACCCCACCTATTCCAAGTACAGCCTCCTGCTTGAGCCTGTAGGCAAGGTCTCCACCATAAAGATAATGGGTAATTTCTCTATCCTGAGGTGCATTTTCATCCAGATCGGTATCAAGGAAAAACACAGGGACCCTTCCACCTGTAATACTTTCAACCACATATACCCATGCCCTTATCCAGACCTGCCTGCCCTCAATCCACACAGATACCCTTTGTGGTAATTCAAAGAGGAGCCTTGAAGGTTCCCATCCACAGGGTTCTTCTATCTGGGTTCCTTTTTCTGTAAGCCTCTGCCTGAAATATCCCTTTCTACTTACAAGTGTTACTGCAATGAGTGGAAGGCTCAGGTCAGCAGCAGATTTTATGGTATCTCCTGCAAGTATTCCAAGGCCTCCGCTATAAGTAGGGATATCATTCCTCAGGCCTATCTCCATGGAGAAATAGGCTATCTTTGGTTCTTTTGTAAAATCTTCCAGTTTAAAGGCCATATAGTATGATACAATAAATTAATGGCAAAATTAATGGTTGGCTGCAGCGGCTTTCATTACCCGCACTGGAAAGGACCTTTTTATCCTGAAGATCTTGATGAGCGATTTTTTCTTGATTATTATTCAAAGAAGTTTTCCACTGTTGAGCTGAATGTGACATTTTACAGGCTTCCTGAAAGAGAGGCCTTTGTTAAATGGTATTGTGAGACACCAGAGGATTTTATCTTCAGCCTCAAGGGTAGCAGATTCATAACGCATATAAAGAAACTGAAGTCCTTTGAAGAACCCCTTGATGTCTTTTTCTCAAGGGTAAAACTTCTCAAGGAAAAACTCGGTCCTGTTCTCTGGCAGCTTCCACCGAATCTGTCTTATAACAGGGAGAAATTGAAGGCCTTCCTTGAGGGTCTGAGGAAATACAAAGTGAGAAATGTCTTTGAATTCAGAAACGAGACCTGGATAAAGAAAGAGGTTTTTGAAATGCTTCGCAAAGAAGGCTGTGCCCTGTGCCTTGCTGACTGGCCTGAATTTTTAAAAGAACTGCCATCCACAGCAGATTTTGTCTACATCAGAAGGCATGGTCATGGCACCTATGCAGCTTGTTACACAATGGATGAGCTCAGTGCTGACAGCAAGGTCATAAATAATTTCCTTAAAGAAAAAAAGGATGTCTATATATACTTTAACAATGATGCCAATGGATACGCTCCCAGGAACGCCCTTGAACTTCTGGGTCTTTTAAAGATAAAGAGACAGGCTGTCAAAAAGACGGTGTGCAGGAAGAGATAAAGCTGAAGAAAAGAAGGCCTGAAGACCTCAAGGCCTTTGCAATGGTGAGGTTACCTTGAAGAACCAGGAGATAGCAAGGCTCTTTAACGAGATTGCAGACCTCCTTGAACTAAAGGGTGAGAATCCCTTCAGGATAAGAGCCTACAGAAGGGCTGCCATGCAGATTGAGGGCCTTCCAAAGGATGTTTCAAGCCTGTCAGAAGAAGAGCTCATAAAACTTCCAGGAATAGGTCAGGACCTGGCAGGAAAGATAAAGGAGTATATATCAACAGGAAGACTGGGATTGCATGAAGAATTAAGAAAGGAATTCCCTGCCACATTCCTCACCCTGCTTCAGGTTCCAGGGCTCGGACCAAAGACAGCAAAGCTGGTTTATGAGAAACTCAGGATCAAGAGCCTTGATGAACTTGAGGAGGCAGCAAAGAGTGGTAAACTCAGGACACTTCCAGGGATAAGGGAAAAGACAGAAGAAAATATATTAAAGGGTATAGAGTTTCTGAAAAGGGGCTCAGAGAGAAAGCCCCTTGGAAGGGTCCTTCCTCTGGCAATGGATATCCTTGATTCAATTCAAAAGAAAGCACCTGTTAAAGATATAGCCATTGCAGGGAGCCTGAGGAGATGGAAGGATACTATAAAGGATATCGATATCCTTGTGACATCCACAAGGCCAGAAGAGGTTATGAAGGTCTTTGTCCATCTACCCCATGTAAAGGATGTCCTGGCAAAAGGTACAACAAAGTCCTCAGTGGTGACCTCAGAAGGAATACAGGTAGATCTAAGGGTTGTGGAGGAAGATTCCTTTGGAGCAGCCCTTCAGTATTTTACAGGCAGTAAGGCTCATAATATAAAGCTCCGCGAGATGGCTTCAAAAAAAGGATTGAAGATAAATGAATATGGTGTCTTCAGGGAATCAGACAATAAAAAACTCGGTGGTAAGACCGAGGAAGAGGTCTATAAGGTTCTGGGCCTTCCCTGGATACCTCCAGAACTCAGGGAGGACACAGGAGAGATAGAGGCAGCACTTGAGGGAGGGCTTCCTGATATTGTCTCTTATGAGGATATCAAAGGAGACCTCCATGTTCATACAAAGTGGTCAGACGGAAGTCATGACTTTGATACCTTAATCAAGGCAGCAAGGCAAAGAAATTATCTGTACATTGCCATTACAGACCATTCAAAGGGTCTTGGAGTTGCAAAGGGACTTGATGAGGAGAGACTTCTTGAGCAGATAAAAATAATTGATGAGATAAACAGCAGACTCACTGGTTTTAAGCTCCTCAAGGGTGTGGAGATAGATATAAGAAGTGACGGGAAACTTGATCTCTCAGAGGATGTCTTGAAAAGACTTGATATAGTGGTAGCCTCCATACACTCGGGCTTTAAACAGTCAAAGGAACAGCTTACAAAGAGGTTGCTTTCTGCTATAAGAAATCCCTGCGTAAGTGTGATAGCCCATCCTACTGGCAGGCTTATTGGAGAAAGGGATGCCTATCAGGTAGACATGGAGGCTATCCTTAAGGAGGCAAAGAAACAAGGAGTTGCCTTTGAGATAAATGCCTATCCCATGAGGCTTGACCTGAATGACCATCATGCAAAGATGGCAAAGGAATATGGCGTTCCTATTGTGATAAGTACCGATACCCATCTCACACAGCATTTTGATTACATGAGATATGGCGTCTCCATAGCCAGGAGGGGATGGCTTGAGAGGAAGGATGTCCTCAACTGCCTTGAATATGAGGAACTGATAAGGAGGTTAAGGAGATGCCCTTGACCGTAATCTGCTCGATAGGTGATTGCTAAAACTTGCACCTCGTAGGTGAGGTTTTTTGTGATTTAAGCATAGCATTAAAAGAAGAAGGTCTTTATTAAAAAAGCTACAATTCCCATAAGGTTTAATATAACAATGAGATATAGCCTGTCTATTCTCTTATTTATATCATCAAAGCGTTTATTGATGAGGACAAGCTCTGCCTTGATTTCTCTAATCTCACCATGTATGAGGTCAAGCTCACGAAATACAAAGGTGAAGGGATCTGCCCTGTATAAATACTCCTCTCTTTTTTCTTCTGTTTTCTTTTCCTCT
Organism: uncultured bacterium; assembly: GCA_938074335.1. Classification (GTDB taxonomy): domain Bacteria; phylum Nitrospirota; class Thermodesulfovibrionia; order Thermodesulfovibrionales; family CALJEL01; genus CALJEL01. The sequence goes on from CALJEL010000053.1 coordinate 15,680, forward strand.
GTCTGTGGCATAACTCATATTACTATGATATTAGTCTTAGTGTCAAGCAAGTCCTGCACCTCGTAGGTGTCGGGGTTCACGGGGGTGAAGCTTGTCTTCACCCCCGTGCTGAAGAACCTCAGGAGCTGGCACCTCAAGTTCCTGCTTAGCAGGAATGTCCGAAGACAAAAACCCTGCTGCGAAAGAGCCTGAGACACTACTCTCCTGAGAAGGTTGTAGGGGCAATTCTAAAGCATTGAGTTAGTATGCAACAGTTTAAACAGTCTAAACAGTTTGAACAGTTAATAATTCACTAACTCACTAACTCACTAATTCACTAACTCACTAATTCACTGAGGCAGCCTGGCAGTAGGGTATCGGCAAAATAGGTTTTGCCTACTTGCTCAGGGTGTTCTAAAAATATAGCCTATGATTACCCATAGACTACGCCCCTACTCCCTGAAGTAGGAACTCGTGCCCATAATGGGTCCCCCCACTTACCCTGAAGAAGTCTAACCTTCAGGATAGAGAGGTTCCTTAATACCCTCTCAGAAGAGAGTGCAGTCAGCACCACTACCTTGAGAACTCGCCAGAGATTACAGACACCCAAGCTTGTTCCATCCAGAGGCTCAGAGGCCCTCCCTGTCTCACTCCCAAGGCTTTTTATTAAAGCCTCTATTGCCTTTATATGTTTGTTTCTTGTTTGCTTATTTTTTACATGCTCTTTGATATACTCCTTCAATTCCTCAAGCTCTTCAATACTTAATTTATCAAGTAAATCCATGTATGTCTTTGGTATCTTCTCCTTTAATCCCAATCCCTTCCTTGCTATTACATAGCCACTGGCTATATCCTTGCTTATCATATACAAGGGTGCATACTTTAGCATACCTATCACTGAAGTATAAGCTGGGTTTACTTGTATAACCTTAATCCCTTTCCTTCTTGCTAAGGTCTTTATCTTTTCCAATAAATCCCTATAAGCAAAG
>CALJEL010000054.1 GCA_938074335.1 uncultured bacterium
AGAAAACGGGATATTGCTGAGATACAAAGATGATGAATTAGTAGGGATAACTGTATTGAACGCTTCAAAGAGGTGAATATGCCCCAATATTCCATTACAGGGAATACACAATCAGAGAGGCAAAGGAGTATTTGAGGGCAAAGGGAGTGGTGGTGAGGATTTAGTAAGGTTGATATAGGCGAAGTACTTTGCCTATGAACAAAGTAAACAAATTTGCAAAAGGAGGAAAGAATTTGAGTTATGAATAACGAAATTGATTTTCATATCCCTGATTGTGAAGAGTTTCGTAGAGGCTATGAAATATATAATGAGAGAGAAAGGCGTGGTCCAATTTATTTTGAAGCTTTGGCAATAGTTCAACAAAATTGAGGAAACCCAGTTCGTATGGCACAGGGAATACAAAGGCTAATACGAGCATGGAATCGCTTCTATGCAAACTTTGATTTAGAGGAGCTATCTAGATGTTTAAACAGAAATATGACTATCCTAACCGAGTTTAACAACAGAAATATTAGCACTTTAGCTGATAGTGATTCAGATACAATAAGAAATTTGTTTAACCAATTTCTTGATGCACTAAAAAGGACACTAGATAATCAAAGAAGTCCTGTGTCAGTTGCTAAGGCTTTAAGTCTCCTCGCACCTCATTTATTTCCACTTTGGAATTTTAATATAGCATTTGCTTATCAATGTTTTTATTTTGATGCTGATATAGCTGCAGATTCTTACATCAGATTTTGTCATAAAATGAAACTACTATCTGAAAGAGTTCAGCACTGTGTCCCTAACCCTGATGATAGGTCACTTTTGAAAAGAATAGATGAATACAATTACTCAAAATATACAATGTACTGGATATGAGAATAATTTGCCCAGTCCCGTAAAAGCGGATAAAATGGAAAATCAGAGACTTCCCAAATTGCTTTAGACTATAAATGGGGAAAGGGATTATAGAGACGGCGAAAAGCTTTGCTCTCTTGGCGAGTCTGCTGGATTCAGGCTTATTGATACAATTGACCATGGCCTTTCAAAGGCAGATAAGGGTAAGATAGGCGTTGAGGAGATATTGATCTTTAAAAAGTGAATTATGGGATGGTATTGCCCGCTTACATATCTTGAGGTGTGGCTTAGGTCAATGCATGACCCATCAACCATATATCCAGGCTCATTTATAATTCATTATGTTGAAAAGATTGTCTATATAGAACTATCGCAAAATCTTTTACTTGCCTTAACTGTCATCCTCTCTGGATTAAACATATGGATTTATCTGAGGAGGCATTAACTTTACTAATAGGCTATTCGGTGCAAGGTCCTTTTCATATCTCCTGTCATTACAGGTGGTTGAATCCGAAAGGTGTTCAATAGATTATCATCTGCTGGGATGGCAATTCTTATTACACTGCCTTCACCAACTTTTTCTATATTCACATTGACAGAGGGCATATGCTTTCCATCTGAATATCTTGCACATATAGAAGAGGCAAGCCTTAAATCATTTTCAGTTACAGCACCTGTTAAGATTGTAAGAGGACTTCCATGGCCAATAACCTTTATGAGATAATCCCCTTTTTCTGCAATGGATTCGATCATGGCATTTTCATCTTTGTCCCTTCCCACAACTGCCTTACAGTAAGGAGAAAGCCTGAAGTGCCTTCCAACCCTCAGCAGATTGATCTCCTTGATTGATGGATCTGGATTGTGTGTGAGCAGTTCCTTTAACCTGAATGAATAGATAGGATCTGTCAGGAGACATCCTCCAGCAGGTGTAGGATAGTCCTTGAGGCCAAATTCCTCTGCCAGTGCCATCTGTGGCTTTCTTGACCTGCCTTTGAATCCATAAAGAAGATCCCTTTTTACGAGACCCTGCATTTCAGGGATTGTAGGCTTGAGGTTCAGTGCTGTAAGGGGCCTTAAAACATATCCCTCAAGACCTGCCTCCCTGTCAATCAGGGGAAAGGTCTCTCTCCTCTGGCTCATAGGCCTCTGCCCGAGAACCTCACCGGTGATTATAAAATCTGCACCTGTGATCTTCATGAATTCCTTTGCCTCTTTTAGCATGAGGATCCTGCAGTCAATACAGGGATTCATGTTTTTGCCATGACCGTATTTGGGGGCCTTTAAAATCTCTATGAATTTATCTGCAAGATGGCAGAGCTTTACTGTAAAACCAAACTGCTCAGCTGCCTTAAAGGGATCCTTTGAACAGCTTGACCTGTCAGATATATCACAGCCAAAGTGTGTTAAAAATGTAAGGGCAGTTATCTCAACACCCTGTCTGAGCATCACAAGTATGGCAAGGGTGCTGTCAAGACCACCTGAATAGAGTGCTACAGCCCTGGGTCTTCTGTCCATCCTATCCCCTCTTCTTTTGAACTGTTCAAACAGCTTCTTTTATGGCCTCTTTAAGCTGTTCTGGTGTAACAGTAGCTGTTCCTATCTCTCCAACCACTATGCCAGCTGCATAATTGGCTATCTCGCAGGCCTCTATCATTGAGGCACCACTTGCACGGGCAAGTGTAAATGTGGCAATCACTGTATCTCCTGCACCTGTAACATCAAAGACCTTCTTTGCCCTTGTGGGTATGTAATAATGTTTTATTTCATCTTTTCTGTTTTTGTCCTTCATAAAGAGGCTCATACCCTCTTCACCCCTTGTAATAAGCACTGCCTCAAGGGAGAGGGTCCTGAGAAGCTTTTTCCCAGCCCTTATCAGAGAAGCCTCATCTTTGATCTCTACACCAGAGCCCTCTGATGCCTCCTTGAGATTAGGGGTAATTATGGAGACTCCCTTATAAAAGGGGAAATGGCCTACCTTTGGGTCAACTGCCACAAAGATACCTGCTGGCCTTGAATATTTAATAATCGCCTTTACAAGCTCTCTGCTTACAACTCCCTTTTTATAATCAGAAATAATAATTGCATCAATTTTATCTTTTTTTATCCTGTCCTGAATAAAGGACAGGAGCTTTTTAAAAATTTCTGAATTTATACCTGTATGGTCTTCTCTATCAAATCTCACAACCTGCTGATGGTGGGCTATAACCCTTGTCTTTACAGTTGTAGGCCTTCTGTCACTTATTACTCCTGATGTATCAATACCTTTCTCCTCCATAAGTTCCATGAAGACATCCCTTGCCCTGTCATTGCCTGTAACTCCTGCTATAGATACCCTGCCTCCAAGTGATACTATATTTGCTGCAACATTTGCTGCACCACCAAGAAGAAAATCCTCCCTCGTCACCTCAACAACTGGAACCGGGGCCTCTGGAGAAATCCTTGATACCTTTCCCCAGATGTATCTGTCTAAAATAAGATCTCCTACCACAAGGATAGTGCTCTCTGAGAACCTTTCTATGAGTCTTTCTGCCTGTTTCATTATTTATAGTATAACAGGCTTTAGGCCTCTGACTGAAGGGGAAGAACTCAGATTGAGATTAAGATTGAGGAGATGAATTGTGGTTCCATTATTTTTAAAGTAATTTCATGAGTAAAACCCTTCCGTTTGTTGAATAAAACTGAACCTTAAGACCACAGGTCATCTGTGATAATTCAGCGATTACAGGAATACCATATTCTGAAAGAATCATCCTCGCAACTTCTATGTTCTTCTTTCCTATATCAAGCATCTTATTTAGATCCTTCAATCTACCACCACCGAATATCTTTGCCCTCAGACCGTTAGTTGAGGCCCCATTTAAAAGCAGGCGGTGTATGAGCTCCACTGTTGAATCAGGTCCGTAAAAACCTCTATCCATTGTCCCATCACAGGCATAGGGTACCATAAAGTGATTCATCCCTCCAGCACCTGTAAGATCATCCCAGATACATACAGACACGCAGGAACCAAGAACTGTCTCAAAGATGGCAGGTGTCCTTGATACAGCTATATTTCCCACTGAGAGGATAATCTTTTTCATATTAACCTTCCCACAGCACGCTGCAGGCAATACGCTCGCTGTTCATTTAAGTCTTAACCTTTCTGTATGCAGAGATGTAAACAGGCACAAAACCTTTTCTGTTGAGCATCGCCTCTGAATGGCCTAAAAATAGATAGCCATCCTCCACAAGATGGGTGTAAAACCGTGATATTACATGTTCCTTCATGTCAGAAGAAAAATATATCATTACATTTCTACAAAAGATGATATTAAAATCTCTTCGTAAAGGGTATATATTATCCTTGAGATTCAGTCTTTCAAATTGAACCATTCTTTTTAAAAAATCCTTTACCATTATCTTCCCTGAGTTTTCTCCCACACCCTTGAGAAAGTATTTTTTTAACAGGGTTTCAGGGATTCCCTCAGGGATCTGATCCTCCTCATAAACACCTGCCCTTGCAAAATCTATTGCAGAGGTTGATATGTCAGTACCGAGAATCATAACCTCTGGTTTTACATAGCGATATCCGCTGAGTGCCTCATGGACTGATATGGCTATTGAATAGGGCTCCTCACCGGTGGAACAACCTGCACTCCAGATATTGATGAATCTTGCTCCTTTAGTCATTAACTCAGGGATACATATTTCCCTGAGAAATTTGAAATGGTATTCCTCTCTGAAAAATCTTGTAGTATTTGTTGCTATGCAGTTGAGCATCTGGATAAGCTCTGAATGGTCATTCTTTACGAGCTGGTAATAATTGTAAAAACTATTTATATCCAGAGCCCTCAATCTCCTGAGAAGCCTTGAGATAAGAAGGTTCTTCTTCTGAACTGTTAGTCTTATGCCAGATGCCCTGTATATGAGATCAGAAAATAGAGAAAAGACCTCGTTAGTAAGACCAAAATCAGAACTCCTGGAATTGAGCACCTGTTTTTCCATTTCCCTTCACCGCTCCTGCCCTCTTATCTTCAAATGTAATCAGCTTACCCACAGGTCTTTCTATCTTGAGCTTTTTGCTCATAACGGTTTCACCTGCAAATGCCTCCTCTGTCTTGAAAAAGGACACAAGTTCAAGTAACTCCCTTGCCTGCGATGCAAGCTCCTCAGCAAGGGATGCTGTCTCCTCTATTAATGAGGCATTCTGCTGTGTTGCCTGGTCTATCTGAGATAAAGCCACATTAACCTGGTTCACCCCTGATGCCTGCTCAGCTGATGCAGCTGCTACCTCATCCATCAATAATGCTACCCTCTTCACTGAATTCACTATGCCCTCAAGCCTCCTCTGCAATTCACCTGATAGCTCCACACCCCTGGCAGCCTTCTCCACACTCTCCTGTATCAGTTGCGTTATCTCCTTAGCTGATTGCGATGCCCTCTGAGCTAAATTCCTTATCTCACCTGCTACCACAGCAAATCCCCTCCCATGTTCACCTGCCCTCGCTGCCTCTACCGCTGCATTCAAAGCAAGTAAATTTGTCTGAAAGGCTATCTCCTCTATCACTCCAGATATACTTGTTATCCTCTGGGCTGACCGATTTATCTCCTCCATTGCCTTGACCGTCTCTGCCATAGCCCCTGTCCCAGCCTCAGCTGATTGCCTTGCCTCCTGAGCAAGCCTGTTAGCCTCCCTTGCATTCTCAGCTGTCTGCTTTATTGATGCAGCCATCTCCTCCATTGTTGCTGATGTCTCCTCTATAGAGGCCGCCTGCTCCGTTATCTTCTGCGAGAAACTCTGTGATGCCTCTGCTATCCGGTCAGAGGCACCTGATACCTGCTGGGATGCCACTATCGTCTGGGTTATAATATTCTTTATCCTGTCGATAGTATCCTTAAGACCTGATGTCATAATACCAATCTCGTCACTGGAATGAACACTTATAGAACCCCTAAGATCTCCATTCCTTATCCTTTCAATCCATCCTGTAATATCTGTAAGACCCTTTCTTAAAGGTTTAATAATATATACCGTTGAACCAGAGATGAGGATCCCGAGAATCAGGAGATACATTATCAGGGAAACCCTTCCCATATTTGCCTGGTTTTTTTTCAATTCATCCAGATTATTCTCAACCAGCTTTTTGATCCTGAGTCTCATCTCTGTAAGGTGCTCCTGGACTTCTCTGAGATTTGGAAGTGTTTCTTCCTGATATATCCTTTTTGCAAGCTCCATGTCTCTGGACTTAACAGCAGCTATAATCTTTGCTGCAGAGGCATGAAGTCTTCTGTGAGGTTCCTCAATCTTTTTAAATGGCTCTTCAAGTTCTTCAGGAGGCTCGAAGCCATAATACCACTTTCCAAGATTGCATTGTGTATGGTCAAGCTGGCCGGTAAATTCTCTGCCAAAGGCAATTGTGCCAACACCAAGTGCCTCTGCCCATTTAAAATGGTCAATGGTTACAGAGCCAAGGAGTGCCTGAAGTTCTGGATATTCCCTGAAGGCATTAATCTGACCCTCTATGTGCCTGAAGGTCCACTGGAAAAATATAGCAAGTAAAACAAGAATAGATGCAATCACCCCTATACCCAGATAAAGTTTCTTTGAAATTGACATGCTGCACCTCCATTCAGATTTTTTGAATCTCTGTAGCCCTCGGGAGTTAATTATGCAGCTGCCTCTTTATTGCCTTCTTCATCATCCTTTAATGTTTCGCGAACCATCACAACCTCCTCCTCTGAAAGGACCTTATTCATGTCAAGGATTATTATCAGCTTATCAGCCTGTCTTATCAGCCCCTTTATGAAATCCACCTTTATCCCTGTGCCGAATTCAGGAGGTGGCTGTATGGAGGACCTTGATAAAGAAAGGACATCAAAGACATTATCAACAATAAGACCCATCAGGGAATCTCTGAATTCAGTTACAATGATACAGGTGTGTTTTTTATATGGACCTGTCTTCATATTAAATTTTGTCTTGAGGTCAACAACAGGTATAATGGTCCCTCTGAGATTAATCACACCTTTCATAAAGTCTGGAAGATGAGGAACTCTTGTAATATTTGTCAGCTCTATAATCTCCTGAACAGAAAGGGCATCAATTCCATAGACCTCGTCATTAAGGGAAAAGGTGACATACTGAGATTGATCAAGATCAGATTCCTGCTTTTTAACTACACCCTCCTTCAAGATATCCTCCTCTTATCCTCTATGTTATGACAGCCGAATCGGCTATCTGATTTTCAATAAGCCCTGCCATATCAAGGACGAGCGCCACCCTTCCATCTCCAAGGATGGTGCACCCCCCTATCCCCTTGATTCTCGGCAGGGCACCCCCAAAGTTTTTAACAACAATCTGTTGCTGTCCGATAACCCTTTCCACAGCAAGGGCAAATTTTCTTCCTTCATGATATGTAATAATGGCAATCCCCCTGTTTTCCTCCTCATCAGTAATACCAAGTACCTCACCCAGTCTTATAACAGGTAACTCCTCACCCCTTACATGCAGGAAAGCTGAATCCTCCTGTAAAGTATTTATATCTTCCTTACTGATTTTGATGAGTTCCAAGACAGATTGAAGAGGAATTATATAGATCTCATCCTTAACACTCACTACCAGGCCATCTATTATGGCAAGGGTCAGAGGAAGTTTTATGGTTATTGTTGTGCCTGTATCCTTCTTTGTTCTTATGTAGATTCTTCCATTAAGGGATTCCACATTCCTTTTAACCACATCCATACCTACACCCCTGCCCGATAGATCTGTTACCCTCTCCACAGTGGAAAAACCTGGCAGAAATATAAGATTGTAAATCTGTTCTTCTGAAAGGTCCTCGGGATTCTTTATCAATCCAGCGGACATAGCCTTTTCTATTATCCTCGTCCTATCAATGCCCCGACCATCATCCTCCACTTCAATATAAATAGAATCTCCAACCTGATAGGCACTTAAACTGATCACTCCCTTCTCAGGCTTACCCTTTGAAAGCCTTTCCTCAGGAGGTTCTATTCCGTGGTCTATCGCATTCCTTATAAGATGCACAAGTGGATCTGTAATCTTTTCAAGAACCCCCTTGTCAAGCTCTGTATCCTCACCTGATATAATCAGATCAACCTTTTTACCCTGTGTCTGGGAAAGCTCCCTTACGAGTCTCATAAACCTGTGAAAGACCTCTCCTACAGGAAGCATCCTCAGGGCCATGGTACTTTCCTGAATCTGCCTTCCAATCCTCTGAAGCTGATTGAAAAGGACCTGTATGCTGAAGGAGGAATAATCAATAGTGGTTTTACCATTACCCTCATTTATAACCTTCTCAAGCATTGAATGGATAATCACCATCTCTCCCACCAGATTGAGCAGGCGGTCAAGTTTCCTGAGATCAACCCTTACAGTTGAGGTGAGGTTCTGTTTGAAGGAATCAACCCTTCTTTCTGTCTGCTCATCTACAGCCCTTTCAATCTCTTCCTTACTTAATCTGCCCTGTTCAATGAGAATCTCACCTATCCTTTTTTGAAGTCTGAGTGCCTCAGCTACATCTTTTTCAGAGGCGGTGCCCGATTCTATAAGAACATCTCCTATAAAGGGAACATCATTGCGAGACTGCGTGGCTGGTATTATCTTTATCTCTTCTTCATCAAGATCAGCAAAATAAGATCTCAATGCCTCTATATCTTCCTCTGTTTCAAGGAGAATGTCCCAGCGTAAATAGAGCTTTTCCGGGTCCAGCTCTGAAAGAACAGGTATTGCATCTGTATAGGCCTTGATACTGATGATCCTCCCTCTGGATTTAATGTCCTCAATTATCATGGATGGATCAATGCCCTTAGAAAGCATATCAGGAGCAGGGGAAAAGATTATCTTGAAAAGTTTTTTAAGGGAAGAACTCTTTATAGATTCAAGTTCTTCTAAAATACCTTCATAGCCTCTCAGGTCACACTCAGAACCCTCTGAGGTCTTATGGATCATCCTTTTGATGACATCAACAGAGGAAAGAAGGATATCAATAATCCTTTTGTCACATTTGAGCCTCTCTTTTCTCATAAGATCAAGGACTTCTTCAACCCTGTGTGCAAAATCAGATATAGCCCTCAGCTCAAGAGAGGCACTTGTGCCCTTTATGGTATGGACAGCCCTGAATATCCTGTTTATAAATTCCTTATTTTCAGGCTCCTTCTCAAGCCTTAGAAGCCCCTCCTCTATATCAGAAATCTTTTCAGTCGCCTCTTCTGTAAAGATGGTTATGAGTTTTTTCAGTTCTTCCTGTGCAAAATCCTCCATCCCGTCACCCCAGTACTCGCTGGACTGTCTCTACAAGCTGTACAGGTGTAAAAGGCATCATCAGCCAGGCCGTGGCACCTGCCTCTCGGCTTCTGGCAAGGAGCCCTTCATGAGAAGATATAGCTATAACAGGAATATACCTGTATCCAGGACTGTTCCTTATATTTCTTATTAATTCCACTGTATCATTCTTCCTTGATGTAACAACAGCAATCACAAGATCAGCATCTGTATAATCAAGCCTCTTCATAAGCTCATGCTCATTTGTCACAGGTATAACCCTGTAACCTGCAACCTCAAGAACAAAAGATAGAAGATTCCTCAGGGCTGGAAAATCCTCTACTAAGACAATAGTCCCTGGCTTATTCATACCTTACCTACATGCTTATACCAAGCTTTGAGGTAATACCCTCAAAAATCGGGGTCTTCTGGATGGTAAGTTTTTTCCCGCTTTGCTTGCATTCCTTCACAGCAGCAAGAAGCATCTGTAAGGCTGCTACATCTACCCTGTTTACATCCTTTATATCAAGCACTATCTCGTCCCATACCCTCATGGCAATCCTCAGGTCCTGCATAAATTCAGATACTTGATTGATGGTCAGGTCACCCTCTAATGTAACTACCCCCCACATAGTACACCTCCTTCTTTTTATGCAATACAAGAAACATGCCAGGGGAAATTATTGATTTTTAAAAGAAAATTTGTGATAGACTATGGAATACTTTCCAGTGTTATGGAAACTAATCCAGACCTACTGAAGTCCGTATTCTCTTATCTTTGTAAGGAGTGTTTTATAATCTATCTGCAGGATAGAGGCTGCCTTAGTTTTATTGCCACCTGCTACCTTTAACGCCTGTTCAATAGCCTTTCTCTCCACATCCCTTACTGCAATAGCTGAGAGCTCTTTAAGCGGCATAAGAGGAGCAATCTCTTTTTTCTCTCTGGAGGGCTCTATAAGGAATTCTATATGTTCCTTTTCAATCAGGCTATCTTCACATATAAGAACCGCCCTTCTTATCACATTTTTGAGTTCTCTCACATTGCCAGGCCATGGATATTGCTCCAGTATCTGAAGAGTTTCTTCTGAAATATCCCTTATCTGTTTGTTTAATTCCTCTGCTGCCTCATTAACAAATCTCCTCGCAAGGTATCCTATATCTTCAATCCTTGCCCTGAGGGGCGGGATATTGATAATAAATTCACCGAGTCTGAAGAAAAGGTCTTCTCTAAATTTTTTTTCTGACACAAGGGTCTTAATATCTTTATTCGTTGCAGCTATAATCCTTACATCAATCTCTACAGGCCTCGTGCTTCCAAGGGGAAAGAACCTTTTTTCCTCAACCACCCTGAGCAACTTGCTCTGAACATAGGGAGAGATATTTTCAAGGTCATCTATAAATATGGTTCCTCTATTGGCAATCTCAAAGAGCCCTGCCTTTTTCTTCTCAGCACCTGTAAAGGCACCCCTTTCATGACCGAAGAGTTCACTCTCTACAAGTGTTTCAGGTATCACCCCGAGGTCAACAGTAATAAATGGTTCTGATGCCCTCCTGCTCTGATTATGTATTGCCCTTGCTATAAAGGATTTTCCCACTCCTGTCTCACCCTGAAGGATAATTGAGAAATCTGTCCAGGCAACCTGTTTTATCTGATCTATTACTCTCTTCATTGCATCACTTTTTCCAAACATCCATTCAAGAGAGCTTTCCACAGCAGCATCAAGTCTTTTCACCTTTCTCTCAAGCTCTGTCTTATGGATTGCATTCTTAAGGGTAATCATAAGTCTATCTATCTTGGGAGGTTTAACAACAAAGTCATAGGCACCCATTTTAATTGCCTCAACCGCTGTGGGGACATCTCCATAGGCGGTAATGAATATGACAGGAACCTCAGAATCTATCTCTCTAATCTGCTGCATGGTCTCAATGCCATTCATCCCTGGCATATTAAGGTCAAGGAATACAGCAAGGAATCTCTGTCTGTTAAACTCCTTTATTGCCTCATATCCATCAGAGGCCTCCACAGGCGTATAGCCATGGATAATGAGGGCTTCTCTCAGAACCTTTCTTATCTCACTGTCATCGTCAACTATAAGGACATTTTTCATATCATAATTATACCAGAGCAAAAGGGCATTTTCTCATTGAGAAACCTG
>CALJEL010000055.1 GCA_938074335.1 uncultured bacterium
CCCTAAAAATGAATTTAAAACCTGTAGGGGCAGGGCTTGCCCCTGCCCAAAGGGTTTTTAAACCGATTTTGGGCAACCGCAAGGGTTGCCCCTACAATTTAAACATTTAAACCCTTTGGGCACGGCAAGATGAGCCCCCGATGAAAATGCATTTCTATCAGCAAATTGAGGTTAAAATTGCTTTGATATTCCTTCCAAAAATCTGTTAAACTTAGTTCAGTGATTTCCTTCACTGACATGGGTGTGTCCTCCTTTCTTTGAAAAGTTTAATTAAATTAAATCAATGGAGGATACACCCTTTTGTCTTAATTTTTCAATTTACACAGAAGATTTTACACTACGGGTTGTCTCAATCAAGAAATCTACATTAAAAACTCATCACCTCGATTGATGAAAATATCATTCAAGTAGGTAAAAGAGGTTAAGGAGAAATCGAAGTTTTTTAGGAAGGAAGATGCGGGGGAAATTATTATCCCCTGGTTTTATTTAACAAAGTTGCCCAAATAGCCCGGATATAATATGATATAATCGTGAGGTCTATATTTTTAACAGGGGTCTTGATAGGCTTTATATCATGTATCTCTATGCCTCTGCATCCAGAGAAGCATCTCAGCACTACGCTGACACACTCAGAGGAGATAACAGGCACCTTTACACTCATACTTTACGGGGCCAATCACATTAATGATCTTGAGACAATTGCTATTATGGACAGAGAAGGAGACAATATCAAATTTCAACCTTATGCACCTGAGTTTCTTTATAGAGTTAAAAATAATATACCCGCAGAAGAGGCCTTAAAGGAATCTATCAAATTCATCAGCAGGCATAACTCATTTCATCACTATGAGATAAACAAGATTATGGATAAAGGAAATAATGTCCTCGGTTACGAGGTAAGACCGATTTATGAACCCCTTGCCTTCGGCATAGCAGATGTCCTTGATGTTGATTACATACTTGATGAAGGATATGTCAAGATCTATATTAGGCTTATACCCTCAGTTGAAAGAATGCTTTACAATGAAGAAGAAAAGCCCGATAAATAACATATTATAAAAATTTATAATGTGAACATTTCCATGTATTAATAAGGCGTGAACAGTGCGACAGAGCTAAAGTAGTGAGTTAGTATGCAAGTGAGTTAGCTGGTAGCCGCAAGCTTTAGCTTGCATTTTTTTGTATTTCCACCATTTATCGCAGGCTGAAGCCTGCGGCTACCTCACTTCACCGTCAGGTGTGCTGTGGCACTGTAGCACTAAGGTTTTTAGCCATACGAACTTAAAACTCAATAACTACTGTCCTGTTTTGAAATTGAAAAGAGTAAAAGGCCTGACGCCAGGGCAATAATTAAAAACATCAAGCCAGATAAATAATCTTTAAGAATAAGCTTTCCAGGGGCAATGGTCAGGCCTATAATAAAAAGAGAGCCTGTTAACCATTTTATTAATCCAGATATCATTGAAGATGCTGCAAGGTCTTTCAATTCTCTGGGGCTACTTTTATCCATGTCTTTTATAAGAAAATTCCTCCAGCCAGGCCCTGAAGGCCTTGCAAGTTCGTAAAACCTCCTCAAGACCTCTTTCTGAGAAGGCTCTGTTAATAGGGTCACACTAACCCATACAAGGGTTGAAATGGTCACTATAAGCAGGAGTTTTATAAAATAGTTAGTGGAATTTAAACCTGGCAGGGTATAGACAACAATACTTACCACTGTTGAGGCTATCATGGCAGATATCTCACTCCAGGCATTAATCCTCCACCAGAACCACCTGAGGATATAAACAAGTCCTGTACCTGAGCCAAAGGCAATCAGGAACTTGAAGACCTCCACAATGGAATCCAGATGATAGGTAATCATTGCCGTAACAATGGAAAGTAATATCATGGATAGCCTTGCAATGATTATATAATGACTATCCTTTTCATGCGGTCTTATATAGGGCCTGTAGAAATCATTCACAAAGTAAGCGGATGAAAGATTAAGATAGGTGCTTAAGGTTGACATAAAGGCTGCAAAGAAACCCGCTATGATTAATCCCCTTAATCCCTGAGGCATAAGGTCAGCCACAAGTCTTGGATAGGCTATCTCATGATCTGAAAGAGAGGGATATATGATTATAGAGGCAAGGGCAGCCAGTATCCATGGCCATGTCCTCAATCCATAATGTAATACATTAAAAAACATGGTTGCCTTTATGCCTTCCCTTTCATCCTTACAGGATATTATCCTCTGAACAATAACCCCTCCTCCATCAGAGGAGTATTTTGACCACCAGGCAATACCTGTATAACCAAGGAATGTAAGAAAACTCGCACCAAGAAAACCACCTGTAGATATCCCGTCTCCCAGTGATGGGAAAAATCTGAGGGTATCAGGGCTAACAGCTATCTTTATTGCATCTATACCTCCTGCGGTCTTAACAGCAAAAAAAGACAGCAGGGTAGCGCTCAGCATTGCAATAATGAACTGGAAGAAATCAGTGGTAAGCACGCCCCAGTAACCGGAAGCCATACAATAAAAAAGAGTGATAAGGCTTGATATTGTTATTGCCTGCCACTTGCTCCAGCCAAGAAGCACATCCAGTATCTTTGCCATTGCAAGGATGACCTGCGCCTTTATGATCGTGTGGATAACAAGGGAAAAATAAAGTGCCTTAAAGGCCCTTAATACCCTTGCTGGCTTACCGGAATATCTTATGTTTATAAACTCTACATCAGTAAATACACCAAGCCTCTTCCACATAGAGGCAAAGATAAATACAGCCATCATACCTGAAAAGATAAAGCACCACCACTGCCAGTTTTCGTATATGCCATTAGACCTGACAAGACCTGTTACATAAAGGGGGGTATCTGAGCTGAATGTGGTTGCCACCATTGATATGCCCGCAAGCCACCAGGGAACCCTCCTGCCTGAAAGAAAGAACTCTGAAAGATTACTTGATGCCCTTTTTGTAAAATAAAGTCCTATACTTAAGGAGAGTGCAAAATAAAGGGCTATCACCAGCCAATCAAGAATTGTGACCTTAGCCAACAGCTGTTACTCCACTAACAGCACGTCATTCAACCTCTTCGTCCTTTTCTGCAACCTTACCAATACCCACTATCCTGTCACCCTCTTCAAGATCCATCAACCTTACACCCTGGGTGCTTCTACCCTGAATCGGGATATTATTTGCCTTTGTCCTTATGAGCTTGCCAGAATTTGTGATAATAACTATCTCATCCTCATCCCTTACCTGAAGGACACCAACGGCATTGCCACCCTTTGGAGTGATCTTTATGGAGATCACTCCCTTTCCACCCCTTCCCTGAACAGGATATTCCTTTATCTCTGTCCTCTTGCCAAGCCCCTTTTCCGTAACAGTAAGCAAAGTGGTTCCCTCCTCTGCTGTATCAGCACTTACAACCTCATCATCTTTAAGAAGCCTGATTCCTATAACACCCTTTGCAACCCTTCCTACCGGCCTGACCTCTTCTTCTTTAAATCTTATTGAAAGGCCCTTTTTCGTGCCAATGATAAGATCAGATCTTCCCTGGGTCTCCTTTACTGCAATAAGCTCGTCATCCTCCTCAAGGGCTATTGCAATAACGCCCTTTGATCTTGGATTAGAAAACTCCTTCAGGTCTGTCTTCTTCACAAGACCCTTCTTTGTAAACATTATGATATAACCCTCTTTATCAAGTCTGGTTGCCAGTGCTGTAGCAATCCTTTCATCTCCTTCAAGTGGAAGCAGATTTACAATAGCCTTGCCCTTGCTATATCTGCCAGCTTCAGGTATCTGATAGACCTTGAGCCAGTAGAGTCTTCCTTTATTTGTAAAAAACAGGATATAGTCATGGGTGGAGCCGATGTAAAGGTCTGTAACATAATCCTCTTCCTTTGTCTCCATTCCTGTAAGACCCTTACCTCCTCTTCTCTGGCTCCTGTACTGAGAAAGGGGATTCCTCTTTATGTAGCCAAGGTGGGATATGGTTATAACATTGTCCTCCTCTGTTATCAGGTCTTCTATCTTCAACTCCCCTGTCTCCTCCACTATATCGGTCCTCCTCGGGTCTCCATATTTCTCCTTTATCTCCAGGAGTTCCTGCCTGATAATTGACCTCAGGAGCTTTTCACTCCCCAGTATCTCCTTTAGTCTCTTTATCTCCTTCTGGGTTTCTTCAAATTCAGAAATGATCTTGTCCCTTTCAAGGGCTGTCAGCCTCTGGAGTTTCATATCAAGTATTGCCTGTGCCTGTATCTCTGAAAGAGGATAATTCTTCATGAGTCCGAGCTTCGCCTCTTCAGGTGATCTTGATCTCTTTATAAGATTTATAATCTCATCAAGGTTTTCAACTGCAATCTTTAGTCCTTCCAGGATATGGGCTCTTTCCTCAGCCCTCCTGAGGTCATAGGCCGTCCTTCTTAAGACTACATTTCTTCTGTGTTCAAGAAATAGAGTCAGGAGTTTTTTGAGATTCAGTATCCTTGGCTGACCACCCACAAGGGCAAGCATTATTATCCCGAAGGTGGATTCCATCTGTGTATGTTTGTAAAGATTGTTGAGGATCACCTGGGCAATCTCCCCCTTTTTCAGTTCAAGTACTATCCTTATCCCATCCCTGTCCGACTCATCCCTTAGTTCTGAGATACCCTCAAACTTCTTGTCCCTTATAAGCTCTGCAATCTTCTTAAGCAGCTGGGCCTTGTTGACCTGATAGGGTATCTCTGTTACTACTATTCTGTCACCCTTTTTATCTCTCTCAATGCGGGCCCTTGCCCTTATCTTTATAAGACCCTTGCCGTGAAGATAAGCCTCTTTTATACCCTGGGTGCCGTAGATGATCCCACCTGTGGGAAAATCAGGGCCCTTAAGAATAGAGCTCAATTCCTCAATGGTTGTGTTTGGTTCATCAAGAACCCTTACAAGGGCATCTATAACCTCTGCAAGGTTATGAGGAGGTATATTTGTTGCCATTCCCACAGCTATACCAGAGGAGCCATTTATCAGGAGATTAGGTACCCTTGTTGGCAACACAACAGGTTCTTCTGTTGTTTCATCAAAATTAGGTATATAATCCACTGTGTCTTTATCAATATCAGCAAGGAGTTCCTCGGCTATCTTTGCAAGCCTTGCCTCTGTATACCTGTAGGCAGCTGGTGGGTCACCATCAACTGAACCAAAATTTCCCTGGCCATCAACCAGTGGATAACGCATATTAAAGTCCTGGGCAAGCCTCACAAGGGCATCATAAACAGCTGTATCACCATGGGGATGATATTTCTTTAGGACCTCTCCAACAACACCAGCGCATTTTGAATATTTTTTTCCTGGAAGAAGTCCCTCCCGGAACATGGCATAAAGTATTCTCCTCTGCACCGGTTTCAGTCCGTCTCTGACATCTGGCAACGCCCTGCCTATGATTACGCTCATGGCGTAATCAAGGTAGCTTACCTTCATCTCCTCTTCTAACTCTCTGGTACCAACCC
Organism: uncultured bacterium; assembly: GCA_938074335.1. Taxonomy (GTDB): domain Bacteria; phylum Nitrospirota; class Thermodesulfovibrionia; order Thermodesulfovibrionales; family CALJEL01; genus CALJEL01. The sequence continues at coordinate 5,477 of CALJEL010000055.1, forward strand.
TGGCACCTGCTAAAGTCTGTTGCTCCTCCATCTTTTTACCTCCTGATAGAGCAGCCAGTTTTAAACTGTCTCTATTTTGCCATTAGAAAACTGGCAGTCTGCCTCAAAGTCTTTACAATGCGACAAATTTTATTTATTATGTAGCAAAAGTCTTCACCCAAAAGGTGAAGTTAGTTATGTATAGTAAGCTTATTAATAGTATTACACTAAGG
>CALJEL010000056.1 GCA_938074335.1 uncultured bacterium
TGCACCTCGTAGGTGCAGGTTTTTGTGATAAAGCCTAACACTATGTCGGGGGTTCACGGGGGGTAAAGCTTGTCTTCACCCCCCGTGCTGAAGGGCCTAAGGATCTGGCACCTCAAGTTCCTGCTTGGCAGGAATGTCCGAAGACTATAGGCTTTGTAAGTCATTGTTTTCAAAGAGCTTTTTGCCCCATTTTGCAAAACCCCCTCTCTGTTTTACACTTACTAACAGTTTACTAACAGGGGTTTGCAAAATTTTTAAAATTAATTATAAAAGCATTTCCGCTGTCAAGTTTGTGTGACAAGTTGTACGGCAATTCATGAATTGCCCCTACATGCTATCCTGAAGAGGTAGCCACAGGCTGGAAGCCTGTCGCTACCAGCTACTTAATAGAGTAGCAGAGCAGTAGAGCAGTAGTTTTTATTAAGGAATTTTTTATATTATTATTTAACTGCTGCGCTACTGCTCTATTATTGCCTGCTGCTCTACCGCTCTGTATTAAGCTTTCATCAGCTTTTCAAGCACGGAGAAGAATCCCGGAAAGGATATATCCACACATTCAGGATTATTTATCACAGTTTCACCCTCTGCAATAAGGCCTGCTATTGCAAGTGACATGGCAATCCTGTGGTCATTGTAACTATCCACCTGAGCAGCCTTTAAAGAACTCCTTCCTTTAATAGCTATACCATCAGGATATTCTTTAAGCTCAACCTTCATCTTTTTTAATTCCGTTGCCATTGCTGTAATCCTGTCTGACTCCTTAACCCTCAATTCCTCAGCACCCCTTATCTCTGTAATCCCCTCAGCCTGTGTTGCAAGGACACAGAGCACGGGAAATTCATCTATCATTGAAGGCATAAGGTCCTTACCAACCTTTACAGCCTTAAGGCTGGATGCAGTCCTTACATATATATCTCCAACGGGCTCACCTGAAACATCCCTCATATTTTCAATCCTTACCTCTCCACCCATCTTCTTAATAACCTCAAGAAGGCCTGTCCTTGTAGAATTCAATACCACATTTTTGATCAGTATCTCAGAGTCAGGTACAATCAGGCCAGCCACAATAAAGAATGAAGCAGAAGAAAAATCTCCAGGGATAGTTATATCAACAGGGCTGAGGACTGAAGATAAAGGCCTGACCCTTATTTTAAGGCCTTCAACCTCTATTGCTGCTCCCATTGACCTGAGCATCCTCTCTGTATGGTCACGGGATCTTTGAGGCTCTATTATCTCTGTCACTCCATCGGCATAAAGACCAGCAAGTATCAGGCAGGACTTCACCTGTGCAGAGGCAACAGGCATCTCATACCTGATTGCCTTGAGGCTGCCACCCCTGATTGCCATGGGAAGATATTTATCACCCTGTCTTGCTGATATAACTGCACCCATCTGCCTTAAGGGATTTATAACCCTTGCCATGGGCCTCTGTTTTAAAGAGTCATCCCCTGTAAGCACAGAAAAAAAGGGGTTCCCTGCAAGTATGCCTGAGATAAGCCTTGCCGTGGTCCCCGAGTTCCCGCAATTGATTACATCAAAGGGTTCCTTCAGACCATTTAGACCTTTACCATAAATTATAAGTTCATTATTGTAGCATGACATCGTGGCAGCATCTTTAGATTGCTGCTCTTTGGCTCTGCTGCTCTGCTGCTCTATTATCTCCACTCCAAGAGCCCTCATGGCATTCATGGTGCTTATGGGGTCTTCTGCCATTAGGGGATTTCTGATAATACTCTTTCCCTCTGCAAGGGATGCGAACATAATAGCCCTGTGGGTGATGGATTTATCAGGTGGTGGCGTAAATTCACCCTTTAAGGACTTCGCCTTATGTATCAAGACCCTCGTCATGTTACATTTTCACCCCTTCACCTATCTTTTGAACCTACATGGATGGGTCTGTCATTTTCTTTAAAAATCTTAATAAAGAGGTCTTTGCAAGATTAAAACTCTTCATGCCTTTTACAACCCTTACAGAAATGCCAAGTTCTGCCTCAAGCGGTTTGAGGATTATTAAAAGTTCAGGGTCTTTAATATGTATCTCCCTTGGAATAAAACCATGTGTCTCAAAGGATTCTACCAGGCTATAAAAAAACTTTTGATGAAACCTCTTAGGTGTAGCCAGAGCATTTCCGAAGATAAATCCGCTTTCTTTATCAACTATAAGCAAATGGAAGGGTATACATGGTCTATTTTTTTCAGGATCATTTACTATCAAATCCTGTGTATAAAAGAAACCCATCTCCCATATCATGTCAGCAGGTTTGCACTTCTTCTTTACCCTCCTCAGGGTAACCTCATCTATGACAAAATTTGGCTCCTCTTCATCAGGTATATCCTCTGAAGAAATCCATCTGTCTTCCCACTCAATACCATCTGCTGTCTTTACAGGCATCCTTAAAAAGAATTGCCCCTTTTTATGTGGTTTTAAGAGTGTCTTATTCTCTTTGAATCTTAAGCATATATTAATAGCCTCATCTAATACAGGGATTAAAAAGGAGGCGGCTTCTTGCGTCAAAAACCAAGGGATATAAAAAGGGATGTGATCCCTGAACTGAGGATAAATATCAGTGGCCTTTGTAGCTATACCTATCCTTTCCATAACTTCAATATCTTCTGGTTGAAGCTCATAATCTCTTACAAAGAGGATACTGAGACAGTCCTGAATATCTATCATTTGATCATAGTTTTTGCTTCTCAGCAGCTTCTCGTAACTCTCAAGGCCTGATTTACCCCTGTATACTATTAACCCAGAAATTTCTCCACCACCACCTATAACGCAACAGAATCCTGTAATCCCTGATTCAGGTTCACAGATTCCAAAAATATCCGTTTCTTCCATATATGTCCACGGCTGTAGCTCTTTAAGGGCTATAGCGCCTTCATGTAATCTCCTCCACTGCTGTAAGGTTGGCTGTTTATTCATTCTGTAACCTGTGCCTCAAATCCCGTGCTCTCTGGAAGATATCTTTTATTGCCTCTGATTCGCTGTTTTTAAGGAATTCTTCTAATTTTTTGAGCTCGCCTTTAAATACCTCAAGTAATCTCAAAAGGTTTTCCCTGTTATAGATCACTATATCCCTCCAGAGTTCTGGAGAACTCAGGGCTATCCTTGTTGTATCCTTAAAGCCCTGACCTGCATATTTTATATATTCATGATTAATTTCTCCAATTGTATTTACAAGGCTGTATGCAATTATATGTGGTAGATGGCTCACTGCACCATATATCTCATCATGTTTCAGTGGATCCATGAGTTCCACATGAGAGCCAACCTTCTGCCACAGAAGATTTATTTTTTCAAGAGAATCTCTATCTGTCTTATCTGTAGGTGTTATAATGCATCTGGCACCTTCAAAGAGTTCTGGTCTTGCATCATCAATACCTGATTTATCACTTCCTGCTATTGGATGGGTGCCAATATAAAATACTCCTTCTGGCATTATGGCTTCAATTTCATAGACAAGTCTTCCTTTGACACTCCCCACATCTATTATTATAGAACCTTTTTTAAGATAAGGACTGATATTCTTTACAATCTCAAGGAATACGCCAACCGGGGTGGAAAGGACTATGAGGTCAGAATCTTCACATACCTTTTTCAGGTCAAGACTGTAACTGTCAATAATGCCTTTTTCTTTTGCCCTGAGGAGGTTCCCTTCTCTTCTTCCAAAACCATGAATACTTGTGCACAATCCCTTTTTCCTCATTGCAAGGCCAAGGGATGCACCAATAAGCCCAACCCCTATTATGGATGTCTTATCGAAATTTATTTCCATAAATAAATTGAAAGGGAGTATTTGTCACCTTTATTATACTGTATCTCTTATCTGAAAAACAGGTTCATCATTGGTGCGATGGTGCGACAGCACACCTGACGGTGAGGTGAGGTAGCCGCAGGCTTCCTGGTAGCGCAGGCTTCCAGCCTGCGCTAAGTGGTGGAAATACAAAAAAGCATTAAACAGGCTTGAAGCCTGTTCTACCAGAAGCCTGTTCTACCAGCCTGCCGCTACCAGCTAACTCACTACTTTAGCTCTGTCGCACTGTCGCACTGTTACTGGCAGTTACAGTTTTTGCCTGTCATCTTCACAATCCATTGAGGCCCTTCTCTCAGGAGTTCCACATTACATCCAGACATACTCATGAATGCCCTGAGTCTCTTTGCATTCTGTTCTGAGTCTATAAGAACCTCTATAATCTCATCTTCAGGACAGGAATTTCTAAGGATATCTCTTATCCTTTTCAACGGCTCATCCTGACCGAGCCCTCTCATATCAAGACGCATAAAAACCTCCTCCAGGATTCAGAATTGTTATCCCGCCACCTTTTGTATGCCTCTCTGTTCTGAAATGTACCTTTCTGGATTCCTGCAAGTAACCATCTCTATAACCTCATGGGAGATACCTATTGTCTCAAGGATAACCCTTGCCCTGTTAATTGTATAGAGGCTTCCTCTCAGCCTGCCCTCATTATTATAGCTTGCTCCTTCAAGGTCTCCAGCACCTGCTATGGCATCAGATATTGCTATTATTTTATCTAATGGTTTTATGGAAAATACAAGTCTTAATATCTCTGGGGCTATATGAATACCATCACAGATAAGTTCTACATAAAGGTCTTTATCTAAAAGACCAAGGCCTGTGATGCCGGGCTCCCTGTGATGAACCGGTCTCATGGCATTAAACAGGTGTGTTATACCTGTAGCACCAGCAGCCTTTCCCTCAAGGGCCTCTTTATAGGTTGCACCTGAATGACCCATGTGCACCTTTATACCAAGTGCACTGCATTTCTCTATGGTCTTAAGGCCTCCTGGAAGTTCAGGTGCTATGGTTATAATCTTTATAATATCCTCATAACCATCAATCAATCTTTGTAAGGCCTGAGGTGTGGGAGAAAGGAAATATTCCTTTTTAAGGCTCCCGGCATATTCAGGATTAAGAAAAGGACCCTCAAGATAGGCTCCCAGTATCTTTGCACCAGGTGGCTCTTTTTTTATCACCCTCTTTATGGCATCCAAGATGGCCCTCATCCTGCCTAATTCATCTGGTATTATCACAGGCAGGAAGGCCTTTATACCCATTGAGCCATAAAGCATAGAGATATTTTCAACTGCCTCATCCGGGGCATTTGTGATATCCCATCTACCAAGTCCATGTATATGAAGGTCAACCATGTGTTAAAATAATTTTAGCCGAAGTGGCGGAACTGGCAGACGCGCCAGATTCAGGGTCTGGTGGTCGCAAGGCCGTGCGGGTTCGAATCCCGCCTTCGGCACCATCGCTGTCGCTCTGTCGCACTACTATCTAATGTAATACCCATAAAGTGTATATATAAAGTGCCCCTCAATTATAAATTCATCAAGACCCCATTCAGGTGGCAGGGGCCAGTAGGGTGCTGCATTATATAAGGCCTTCATAGCAGCATCATCAAGTTCCCTGTAACCTGAGGTCCTTACAAGATCCACCCTTCCAAGACTGCCGTCTTTTTTTATTGAGAATCTTATATAAAGATCTCCATAAATACCTCTCTCTGCTGCAGAGGCAGGATACATCCATATGGATTCTATCTTCTCCTTCAATCTATTCATATACCCCTGATACCTGAATTCCTTTGTATCAAAGGTTACCTCAGGTGGCTTTTCTTTTTCTGCCTCTTTTTTTACCTGCTCTTTAATGAGCTCTCTGTCAAATAATTTTGCAAGGGTTTCTGACTGTCCCGATGACTTCGGTATTATAGCCCCTGGGAGTTTGATTAATTCCTCAGGATTTCTTAAGGTATCTGAAGATTTTTTATCTGTATCAATCCCTGATTCAGAATAAAGGGAATCTCCCTTCTGCTGGCTGATAAGAGCTTTATTATCCTTAACTGTTTCTTTATAGGGCTTGTAAACAGGAATAGATGGCGAGGTAACAGTTTTTGGTGGCGAGGTAACAGTTGACCTGAGATTCCTGAGCTCCTCCGGGGTAACAACCCTTGCAAACAATGGAGGATTATCAGGAGGCTTCTCTATTGAAACAGTATATACCAGGCCAGCGACCATAAAATGGAATACAAAACTCAACAGAAGAAAGAATAAAATTCCCTTTCTTTCCAAGGTAAAATCGTAATATAAATTACTGGAACTCCTGTTATCCATTTGGCGATACCCTACTGACAGCTGCCACACCATAGTGCGACAGTGCGGCAGAGCGACCGTGCGACCGTTTCACCCCTTCACTCCTTAACCTTCAACAGGAGTTTCACATAGGAATTGAGGCTCTTTTTATCAACTGACTTTCTGAGCCACAATTCCATAGCCACCTCCTGCACCTCCGGTATCCTGTGCAGGTCTATCAGCCTTTCCACTGCCCTGTCATTTCTTAAAAAATATCTCCAGAGAAACTTCATAAAGGAAAATCTCCTGAGATACCTCTCCTTCCAGAGTTTTTTATACTCAGAGGTCTTCTTTTCTATTATAGCCTCTGCTGCCTGTTTTCCTGAAGCCATGGCATAGTATATACCTTCAAAGGTAAGGGGCATTACAAGACCTGCTGCATCTCCAGCAAAGAGGATAGAGGAATTATACTGAAGGACGAGATTCCTTAATGACCAGAGGGGTATCCTGTAGCCCCTTAGATCTCTCAGATTGCAGAGTCCTTCAGCAGTGCTGTGAACTCCCATATCGCATAGTTTAAAACCCTGCCTCTCACAGAAAAGGTAAAATCTATTTTTAATATTATTTGCTTCAAGGCTTCCTGTTCCAGCTGATAGGGGGAACACCCAGGAATAAAACCCAGGTGCATGCTCAGAGCCAAACCAGAACTCACACTTATTGCTTTTAATTTCAGAGAACCTCGTGCTTAATGTAAAGACACTATTAACTGGCTTCAATCCAAGGGATACCCTTGCCCTGGAGTTGACGCCATCAGAAACTATTGCATATCTTGAGGTTAATTCAACAGGCTCTCCATCGTCTCTCCTTAAGAGTACCTTTACAGAAGGAGAGGTCTCAAGGAAGCTGACAAACTCTGCCTCAATGAGTCTTGTGCCTTTTGAGACCGCCTCTCTTCTTAAGAGAGAATCAAATTCAGACCTCTTCACAATTGATATGGTTCCACCTCTCAGGGTTATGGAAAGCCTCTTCTGAGATGGAGAGATTATCTCTATGGAGTGGACCTGTGTTTTTACAATATCCAGAGGAATCATGAATTCCTTAAAGGCAGGGGATGGAATACCTCCACCACAGGGTTTGCTGTTATCAAGTTTCCTTTCAATAAGGACTGTATCAATCCTGTGCTCAGCAAGTGTCCTGGCTGCGATAGCACCAGCAGGCCCTCCACCTATTACCATTACATCTGATGATAACCTCATCATGACTCAAAAGCCAGGAGGGAATGGACAGTAGATCTTTGCCCTTTTTAATTCCAGACCTTCCTTATTGTTATCAGATATCCCCTTTGTAACAGTATTACTGTTTGGTTCTGCCTTTTTCTTGAGCTTTCTCTTGAGATAATAGGCTGATATCTTAAAAAATAATCTTCCAACTGAACCAGAGATGGTTCCATCCCTGTTCTCACTCCATGAATAAACCTTATCTATGTCATTTACAGCCACGATAAGATAAATGTTACCTGGTTTCATTGTCCTGATATCATCCTGACTCGGTACAGGCAGCCCCTTTGTCTCACCAAACTGGGTATGAGAATGAAAGTCTCCAATTATCTGGAGCTTGTCAAATCTCTCAAGGACCTCCTCTATCTTCTTCTGGTTCCTGTCACCAAGGATTACACCCTTCAGTCTTCTTGAGGCTGTCTGAAGGCTGAAGGCATGCTCAATAATAAATCTATCCTCCAGCCTGTAGCCGAGGAGATAACCAAGGCATTCCTTCTTGTAAACCTCAGCAGCACTGAGTAAAAGTCCCAGAAATGTGCTCTCAGAAAGATATACCTTCAATTCTTACTTGCCACTAAGAACCCTTCTTTGGAAGCCTGACTGTAAGGACTGCACAGGGTGCCCTCCTCAGAACCTGCTCTGCTGTGCTACCAAAAAATATCTTCTCCAGTCCCTTTCTTCCATGAGTACCTATCACAATCAGGTCTATCTGATTCTTCTCAGCATATTTTACAATCTCCTCATAGGGCACACCCCTTATGACCTCCCTCTGGACATTCATCCCTCTCAGTTCCTCAAGCCCGAACCTCTCAAGCTCCTTTTTCGCAACAGACTCAATCTCACTGTAGAGCTGATCAAGATTCACATGGGGCACATGAAGACCTGATGCCTGATTGATGTCATAAATAACATGGATTAGATAAAGACTTGCATTATACTGCTTTGCCAGCTCTGCTGCATAGGGTAGGGCATTCCTTGCACCCTCTGAAAAATCTGTTGGTAACAAGATTTTTTTGACCATATTAAACCTCCCTCAAGAATTTTGCTGCATCCTCAGGCGATGTCTGAAGGATGTAAAAGCCAGAGCCCCATTCAAAACCACCTGTCCTCTGGAGCCTTGGCATAAATTCTATATGCCAGTGAAAGTCATCCCCAAGGGTATGCCAGTGATTTCTCCTCGGGATCCTGTTTGGTGCTGTATGAAGCACATAGTTATAGGGAAGGTCTCCAAAGAGTGCCTTGAGTTTTCTTAGAAGCTCTATCATTATATGACTGAGGTCATCAAGTTCTTCTTTTGAGGTTTCCTGAAAGGCGCAGTTATGCCTCTTTGGCATGATCCATACCTCAAAGGGAAATCTCGGTGCAAAGGGACAGAAGGCAATCATATGGGAGGTCTCAAGGACTATCCTTGAGACCTTGGAGATCTCTTCATGCATTATGTCACAGAATATGCATCTTTCTTTATAACCGTAATACTGTTTTGCACCATCAAGCTCTTCCTTGAGCCTTTTTGGGATTATAGGCGTTGCCATAACAGAAGAATGGGGATGGTTGAACTGGGCACCAGCCAGCCTGCCATGATTTTTATATACTAAGACATAACGCAGCCTTGCATCCTTATGGAGGTCCTCTATCCTTAATTTATAAGCCTCAATAACTGCCCTCATCTGTTCCAGACCAAGCTCCTCAGGGGTCTTATCATGATAAGGAGATTCAATAATTATCTCATTTGCTCCAACACTATTCATAGCATCATATATCCCCACACCCCTTCTTCCAAGCTCACCTTCAACCCTGAGGACAGGCTCAGGATTCGGGATGACCTTAACCTTCCAGCTGTCCACTTCTCCAATTCTGAGGATCTCCTTTGAAAAGGATTTCTCCTGACAGAGCAGGCATTCACCTGTTTCCTCGGGCGAAGGAATATAGTAATAATCTGGACCTTTTGAATCCTTAAGCACCACAACCCATCTTCCAAGGAGCAGGTCTTTTCTCAGTTCATGCACTGTTACCTCGCCACCAATTGGGAGTTCCTCTCAAATATTAATTTAAGTCCTTCAAGAACAAGGGCTGGCCTCCTGTAGTCCAGCCTTCTAAGATAGGGCTCCACAAGAGGAGCATTTCCGCCTGTGGTAATAAGTAGCAGGCTCTTTCCGAGCTCCCTTTCAAACTCCTCTCTCAGCCTCTCAATTGCCCCTGCTGTACCATATATAATACCAGAATTTATGGCAGAAACAGTCTCCTTTCCGATAGCCCCTGAGCAAGGGGAGGGCTTTATCCCGGGAAGGAGGGCGGTATTTTTCCTCAGGACCTCTGCCATAACCCTGAGCCCGGGCAGTATTGCTCCACCCATGTAAAGGCCTCCCTCATCTACAAGGGTAAGGGTCGTGGCGGTCCCGAGGTCAGCCACAACAAGAGGACGCTTAAACTCACTATAGGCAGCGGTAGCCCCAGCAATCCTGTCTGTGCCTGTTTTTTCAGGCTCTGGTATGCTCAGTTTAAGACCTGTATCGAGCCTGTAATGCATTATGATAACCCTGTCTGTAAGAGAAAGGGCAGCCTCTCTTATCAGACCAATAAGTTCAGGAACAACAGAGGATATTATAATACCTCTCACAGCGTCTTTCAGGCCAATCTCCCTGAATACAGAGGCACACTCATCTACAAGGCCGACCGGGACAGTCTTCACAGAAAGGCCTTCCTGAGAAAACCTTCCTATCTTTATTGTGGAATTACCTATGTCAACTGCTACAATGGAAGACATCTCCTGCCTTTATTACCTCAATGACCCCCTCTGTCTGTACAAGAAGATGGCCATCCTCATCTACAGCTATTGCCTTACCTGCCACTTCCCTTCCATCAGGAAGAAGACACCTGACGAATCTGCCAATGGTGGTACTCAGGGATTGCCACTCAGATATTATATAGCCTTTACCCATGGCAATAAATTCTTCATAGAGTCTGAAGAACTCCCTGAGGATCTCTTCAATCAAGAGCTCTCTTGAAAATTCTCTTCCTGTAGAGATATAGAGGCTCGTAGCCATATCCTTTATATCTTCAGGAAGGTCTTCTCTTTTCATATTAACATTTATCCCTATGCCAATTATAAAAAAGGCATTAAGTTCTGTGCCGGGAGCTTCTATGCGGGATTCCACAAGGATACCACCGAGTTTTTTTTCCTCTAAAAGGATATCATTTGGCCATTTAAGGCAGACGGGCAGACCTGTGACGGATTGAATAGCCCTCGCACAGGCTATGCCAGCAAGCATGGGGAGAACGGAAAAATCAGAAAGCCTCCTTTCTGTCTTCTCAGGCCTTACAAGGATACTCATATATATATTTCTTCCTGGTGGAGAAAACCACTGCCTCCTGAATCTACCCCTTCCTGCTGTCTGGGTATCTGCAACAACCACAGTACCATGGGGATAACCTTTCTTAGCCAGGTTATCAATATAGGTATTTGTGGAATCAACAGAGTTTAGATGGATAATCTTAAAAGCCATTACATTACTTTAACACAAAATCTGAGTTCAAAAACCCTCACCTGCGAGGTGCGGGTTTGCTTGCTGATTTATTCTGCTGCTCTGCGGCAGAGGGAAGGATATCTTGACAGTGAACGAATGTTCACTTATAATTAACATATGGATAAAATCACCAGAGAGAGACTTGAAAGATTATCCAGCTTTTACTGGAGGAATCACAGGATGCCTTCCTATTCTGAGATCGCTCAACTTTTTGGCTGGAGGTCTAAAAACTCTGTCTATAAATTCATATCAAGGCTTAAAGAACTGGGTATTATTAAGATCGATTCAAAAGGCAGGCTTCTGTCAGCCACAATGATAAACCCCTTAAAGATACTTGGTGCTGTTGAGGCAGGGTTTCCAAGTCCTGCTGAGGAGGAGCTCCTAGATACCCTTTCACTTGACAGATGGCTTATTGAAAATCCGAATTCTACATTCATGCTAAGGGTTACAGGAGACTCAATGGAAGGGGCAGGCATACTTCCAGGAGATATGGTCATAGTGGACAGGTCTTTAACTCCAAAAAATGGAGATATAGTAATAGCAGAGGTTGATGGGCAGTGGACAATGAAGTATCTAAAAAAGGAAAAAAATGAGGTATTGCTCCTTCCAGCTAACCCCAAATATAAACCCATAAAACCAGAAAAAGAACTCAGGATTGGAGGAGTTGTTACAGCAGTCATAAGGAAGTATAAATGAACGAGCCTTTAACAATCCTCACATGGCCAAAGGCAATACTTCATGTGGATGCCGATGCCTTTTTTGCCTCCTGCGAGCAGGCAGTGAATCCACAATTGAAGGGCAAACCTGTTGTTACAGGCCTTGAGCGTGGCATAGTGGCTGCTGCAAGTTATGAGGCAAAGGCAAGAGGGATAAAGAGGGGCATGAGGATAGGTGAGGTCAAAGGGCTCTGTCCTGATGCAGTGATTCTTCCCTCAGATTACGAGACCTACAGCCTTTTCTCTGTTAGGCTCTTTGAGATATTAAGAAGGTTCTCGCCCCTGGTAGAGGAATATTCTATTGATGAGGCCTTTGTTGATATCACCGGCTTAAGAAGGCTCTATCATTCTTCTTATGAAGAGATTGGTAAAAAGATTCAGGAGGCTGTTCATAAAGAACTTGGCATAACCGTCTCCATCGGCATAAGCCTTACAAAGGTCCTTGCAAAGATTGCATCAGGGCTCAGAAAACCTGCTGGTCTTACCGCCATACCTGGAAGGGAGATTCATCTTTATCTTAAAGACCTTCCTGTCTCAGAGATATGGGGTATAGGTCCGAACACCTCAGCCTATCTTGAAAAACTTGGCATAAAGACAGCACTGCAATTTGCAAGAATGGATGAGGCATTCATAAAAGAACATCTCTCAAAACCCTTTCAGGAGATCTGGCATGAACTGAATGGAAGGAGTGTTTATCCTGTTGTTATGCAGAAAAAGGATACCTGTAAATCCATAAGCAGGGCAAGGACATTCACTCCTCCCTCTGATGATAAGGACTTCATCTATGCCCAGCTATCAAAGAATCTTGAAAATGCCTGCATGAAGGCAAGGAGATACAGACTTTCTGCAGGCAGGATTATTATATTTTTAAGGACTCAGGACTTCAGAGACGAAGGCATTGGGCTCAGTCTTAAGAGGCCCAGTGCCTATCCAGCAGAGATATTGCCCCTTCTTAAAGAGGGTTTTGAGAGACTTTACAGAGAAGGTGTCCTTTACAGACAGACAGGAGTTATCCTCTGTGAGCTTCAGGATGAAAGACCTATGCAACCCACATTATTTGAAGAACCCCTCAAGATAGAAAGGATGGAAAAACTTTACGGCATCCTTGACAGGCTTTCAGAAAGATTCGGCAAATATAAGATAATGCATGGTTCAAGCCTAAAGGCCATGGAAACTCCACAACATCTCACAGAAAGAGGAACGCTTCCCTTAAGAAAAAAAGAGCTCATCAGAGGAGAGAACTCAAGACAGAGGCTCGGGATACCGCTCTTGAGGATAGAGGTATAAAGGTGAGGTCTCTTTTCAATTATCTATAGGCCTCATCAAAGATCCTTTCAAAAAACGAAATCCAGATATTGAAGAATAACCTTCTCTTTATATTCATAGAAGAATTCTGGCGAAGAATAAAAGAGAGAAATCCCCTCTGTAACTGCATTAAACTGGAGACCGAGGGGAGCCTTCTCCAGATAGACAATATCTATATTGTCACCTAAGTTCTCCAGAAACTCCTCATAAAGGAGCCCATAAATATTTAAAGGATCCATTTTTACAAAACTATTATCTTCAAAAACAATACTCACATCAATATCACTATCGTAATGAAAGGTGCCATCTACAGAAGAGCCAAAGAGGATAACAGCAAAATAGGGTTCATAAAGAATTATGCCATGAATAAACCTCCATCTGATAAAATATCCTGTGTTCCGCATAGACCTGCATATCCATTCAAAACTGAGTGGTGATTCAGACTCAGAGCCAGAAGAGATCATAGAAAGGGCTCTTGAGATGGGTCTTGATGGCATAGCCTTTACAGAGCACTATTCCTATGAGGCCTCTGAGCCTGTAGAGCCTCTTAAAGAAAAATATAAAGACAGGATATTGATCCTGAGGGGAGTGGAGTTTTCCTCAAAGGAGGGACACTGCCTTGTCTTTGGATTCAATACAGACAGGCATCTTGAAAAATACACACCCGTGGCAGAACTCATAGAGATTGTCCAGTCTGCTGGCGGTGTCGTTATACCTTCCCATCCATTCAGGGGTATTAATAGCATGGGTGAATTGATAAGAGATCTAAAAGGACTCTTTGCTATTGAAGGCTTTAATGGTTATAACAGGCACTCCCTTAATTTAAGGGCTATAGACCTTGCAGAGGAGCTTGGTATTGCCTTTACAGGTGGCTCTGATGCCCATGAAGCCCATGAAGTCGGTCAGTGCTTTACAGAATTCTTTGACCCTCTTACAGAGGAAAACTTTATCACTCTTTTAAAAGAGGGCAGATATACTGGAAGGGATATAAGAAAGATAAGCAGGATATAACTGAACTCTCTTTAAGCCTTATTGCTTTACAAGATCAATCACGGTTATCTCAGGTGGTGCAAGGACCCTCACAGGTGGACCCCATGTGCCTGCACCCCTGCTCACATAAAGATAACAACCATTAATATCTTTAAGACAGCCTGAATCCCTTGGATAATAAATCCTGGTAAGGATACCGAAAGGGAATATCTGACCCTTATGGGTATGGCCGGAAAGCTGAAGGTCAAAGAGTCCCCTTGCATGCTTGCTCACCAGAGGCCTGTGTTTAAGAAATAATATAAAACTTTTAGGATCCAGCCCGGCAAGTACCCTTTCATCAGGTATATCCCTTGAAAGTCCGTATCTCTTACCAGCAGGATCATCAACTCCAGCAATGGTAAGATTGAGTTCTGGTAAATAAAGGGCATCTCCTCTGAGCAAAATAAATCCCGCCGCCTCTGTAAATAAAAGTGCCTCCTTAAGACCTGCATAAAACTCATGATTTCCTGTAATAGCAAAACTTCCATAAGGAGAATTGATATCTTTAAATATCCCTGCCATGTCTTCCAGCCTGTCTATCTGTCCATCCACAAGATCACCTGTGGATACAAGTATATCTGGCCTGGCTTCCCTCACTTTATCAATTATCCTTTTAAGTCTTTCACCTCTTATAATAAGGCCTATATGGAGGTCAGAGACCTGAACGATCCTGATATTTCTTTTTATCTTTTCTGTCCTTATCTCTATCCTCTCTGTTCTTATATTCAGTGCTTCCCTGTAGCCATAAATGGTAAGGGATAGAGATAACAGAAGACAAAGATAAAAGGCATAGGATTGAATAGCCTTCAGTGATGGAATAAATCTCTTAAAGAGTAATATCACTACATCAGAGGTAATAGAGAAAGAACAGAATAAAAATATAATAGCCATCCAGAGATAACCAATCCATGACATAAAAACCGCAAACCCCTCAAATCCCTGTCTCTCGGAAAGTCTTATTATAAGAGGAGCAAATGTCATGGTTAACATGAAGGCAGCGATAATTATTGAAAGACCTGAAGGAAGAGGGATAGTGTTTCTTAATTTTAAAAAGGCATATATATGCATACCTCCGTAGAGAGAAAAAAATATAAGGAGAAAGGTTATCATCAAAGGACTCCTGCAAGGATGCTCACAATAAGGTCTATCTCATGCTCCTGTATTGTCCTTGCATCAAGGAAGAACCTGTCATCCTTGATCCTTCCTATAAGAGGTGGCTCACTGTTTCTCAGCCTTTCCTCAAGGATATTGCAAGATACATTAAGAGGTCTTATTGCAACTCCACAGGTTCTGAGCTCTATCTCAGGAAGTGCACCTCCTCCTGCCCTGGAGAAGTCCTCCTCAAAAGCAATAAGGGCCTTTACATCCCTGATGGTATCCTTTGATAGGGCTGTATTCAACGATTTCACTTTCTTCCATCCCTCAAGGCTTCCCAGTTTCTTTATCAATCTCTCAGCCCTTTTTTTAATCTCATCAAATCCCTGTAGCAGCATCCTCAGGGTCGGTATCTTTTTAATGGCATTTTCCTCATCAAGATATTCATAAAGGGTTGCCTCAAGACCTGAAAGTGTGAATTTGTCCACCCTCACAACCCTTGCCAGGGGTGACCTTCTTATTTTTTCAATGTATTCCGACCTGCCCAGTATTATCCCTGCCTGTGGACCTCCAAGGAGTTTGTCACCACTGAATGTGACAATGTCAATCCCTGTCTTAAGGACCTCCTGAACAGAAGGCTCATCAGGGATGCCATATTTTTTTAAGTCTATTAGACAGCCACTTCCAAGATCAAATATCACGGGTATGCCATGTTTCTTACCGAGAGCTACAAGTTCCTCAGCAAATACCTCTTGTACAAATCCTGAGAGCCTGAAATTTGACCTGTGGACCTTCATTATCAAGGCGGTATTTTCACCTATAGCCCTTTCATAGTCATAAAGATGGGTTTTATTGGTGGTGCCAACCTCCTTTAATATGGCACCGCTCATCCTCATAATATCAGGCATCCTGAAGGAGCCACCTATCTCCACAAGCTCTCCCCTTGATACTATGACCTCCCTGCCTGCAGCAAGGCTATTAAGGGTGATAAACACAGCAGCTGCATTGTTGTTCACAACAAAGGCATCCTCTACACCTGTAAGTTCCTTTAGGAGTCTTATCACATGGACATATCTCTTACCTCGTCTTCCTTCTTTCAGGTCATATTCAAGGTTTGAGTAAGACCTTGCAACATCAAGGATATTCAATGCAGCCTTTATAGAAAGAAGAGATCTGCCAAGGTTTGTATGAATCACAATGCCTGTAGCATTTATAACAGGCCTGAGGCTGAATCTTGAAGCCCTTTCAAGACCTTTGTTTATGGTGGAGATAAGATAATCTCTTAACTCTTCTTTATCCTTTAACAGGCCTTTTTTAATTTCTTCCCTCAAAAGGGAGAGGCTATCCCTTATAACATTTATCACAAGTGTCCTGGGATACCGGGAAATCCATTTCTCACCATCCTCACTCTTAAGGATGCTATCAACAGAGGGAAGTTCTCTTAAAAGATTTTCCCTGTCCATAACCTTTATATATTAACATGTTTTAAGCCGGGGATTGCCGATAAAAGATTTTTTTAAAGCTTAAAATTGCCAGGATGCCGAAAGGGCAATACCACACCCCAAAAAATCTGACGATTTTGGAGACACCTTCTGCGAAACCTTTCAGTGCAACCATGCGACCGGGCAACAGTGCGACCGGATACAATGCAAAAACACCTTCAACTCCAGATTCCTTCACCTACGAGGTGAAGGAAAAAGCGGCAGCGATTTGAGGGGAAAAAACAAGTCCTTGCAAAGCAGGAGTTTAAAATTTTATAATTCTTTTAAAAAGGAGAGCCAATCAATGCCTTCTTTACTTGGACTTCTGTCACTGTCCTTATTTATATTTCTCACAATTGCCTCCCTGATGAGGATAATCTTCTTTTATATCTTTTCCAATCCCTCTGATCCTGTTCCTTTTTCAGTGTTACTAAAAAGCTTTTATATAGGAGCTAAATTTGACCTGAGACTCGGTCTTATAATCCATATTCCCCTCCTCTTTGCCTGGATCAAACCGCTCAGCCTCTTCAAGGATGGAAGGATAAGAAGGTCATGGCTCCTCTATCTTACCATTACAATGACAGCAATATTATTACTTTATATAATTGATTTCGGGCATTTCTCCTATCTCCAGACAAGGCTTGAGGCAGCAACTATAAGGTACCTTTACAACCCTATCACATCCCTTGAGATGATTTGGCAGACCTACCCTGTAATTCCCATAGTGGCAGGCCTTATTGTATTTGGAAGTATTTATTACTCCGGTCTTAAAAGATATGCCAGGTATCTCGTCAGAAAGGCAAAAAAAGATTATTCAAGGGCAAAAAAAATAATAATTGCGGTCATTACAGTAATTGTTTTCGCTGCAGGTATTTACGGGAAGTTATCCTATTATCCATTGAGATGGAGTGATGCCTTTTTCTCACCTTATCCCTTTGCATCTCAGCTCAGCCTCAATCCGGTCCTCTATCTTGTTATAACCTTCCAGCATAAGGAACTGGGATATGATGTAGATGCTGTCAGGAAATATTATCCCTTTATGATTAATTATCTTAATATTGAAAAGCCCGATGAAAAAAATCTGGATTTTACAAGAATAGAAAAACCTGTATTTGAGAGGAATAAAAAACCTAATATAATCGTAATAATCCTTGAATCCCTTGCTGCCCATAAAACAGGTATTTTTGGAAATCCCTTAAATCCCACTCCGAATCTTGATGCCATTGCAAGGGAATCTTTACTCTTCAGGAATTTTTATGTCCAGAGTCCAGGAACTGCTCGCTCTGTATTCACATTCATAACAGGTCTTCCAGATATTGAGCTCCAGAGCACATCCACAAGAAATCCCAGGACTGTAAGTCAGCATACTATTATTAATTCCTTTGAGGGATATGAAAAATTTTATTTCATCGGAGGAAGTGCAAACTGGGCAAATATCAGGGGCCTGCTTCTCCATAATATCCCTGGTCTCCATCTTTTTGAAGAAGGCAGCTATAAGTCAGAACGTGTGGATGTATGGGGTATATCAGACCTCCAGCTCTTTGAAGAAGCCCACAATATATTAAAAGATGCCAGAAAGCCCTTCTTTGCCATAATCCAGACATCAGGCAGTCATAGACCCTATACAATACCTGAAGACAACAGGGGGTTCAAAAGCATTGAGATTGAGGAGGAGCTTGTAAAAAAATATGGCTTTGTCTCCTCTGCTGAATTCAATGCCTTCAGATTCCTCGACCACAGCGTAGGATATTTCATGAAGCTCGCAAGGGACTCAGAATATTTTAAAGATACTATCTTTGTCTTCTTTGGAGACCATGGTCTTCCAGGAAGGGCACCGCACATGATAAAAGGAGAGGAATTACTTGAGCTGAATCGCATCCATGTGCCGCTTATTATTTATAGCCCCGGGTTTATTAAAAGCTCTGTAGAGGACAGGCTCGCCAATGAAATGGATGTCCTTCCAACTATTGCATCCCTTGCCGGGATTAACTATACAAACACCACTCTTGGCAGAGATTTGATGAATAAGAGATTTGACAGCCAGAGATTTGCCTTTCACATCCTTGACCATGGCACCAATCCACATATAGGCCTCCTTGGGAAGGATTTCTATTTTGTGATGAATGTTGATGGCTCAAACAAAAGACTCCATCTATGGAAATCTGATAACCCCAGGGAAAATGTGATAATAAAATATCCCGGGATTGCACAAGAGATGGAATTCACAACCAGGGCAATATTTGAAACGGCAAGATATATGAGATATCATAATCCTGCTAATCCATCAGGGAAATGGGCGAGGCAATAGCGAGGGGATATATGCCTTCACAGGCAAGGATGCCTGTGCTATTACCGAAACTATCCTTCTGTGCATATATCTATTATTTTTTTAAGCTGATTTTCAAATTCGAGCCTTCTGACTGTATCCCTTATCTGCCTCTTTGAGAGATGAGGTTTTAATGCTGTCAGCATTGCCTCCTTTATAGACTCTATGTCCTTAAGATCTTTTATTATAATTCCTGAGCCTGACTCTATCACCTCTGATGCCCCATTTGCATTTGATGTAATGGTAAAAAGCCCCATTGCAAGTGCCTCAAGAGTAGCATTAGAAAAAGGATCATAAAGTGTGGGAAGGACAAAGGCATCGGAAATCTGATAGAAGGTAATTACATCCTTTCTCGGTCCAAAAAAATAAACCCTGTCTTTTAATCCAAGTTTTTCAGCCATGCGATAGAATTTCCTTTCATTTCTGTCCCTGCCAACCACTATCAATGCAGTATGCTCAGGAAGTCCTCTCATGGCCAGCATCGCCTTTTCAAGACCCTTCCTCTCATACCCGCTTCCCACAAATAAAAAATAATACCTTTCTTGAGGAAGATTAAGTTTTTTCAGGATATTATTCCTTTCAAAAAGCCCTTCTTCAAAGGCCCTGCAAAATTCCTCCCATTCCACTCCATTGTGTATTACCACTGCCTTTTCTGCTATCCCTGGATAATAATGTCCTATCTCATCCCTGACAAGTCCTGAATTGCAGATTATCCTTTTCAGACCTTTATAATGAAGTGCCCTTCTCTGTATCTCAACCATTGCCCTGTGAAAAGGATTAAGAAGGAAACTCAGTTTTCTTAAATAAGATGACTCTTCTGAACGCCTTTCAAGCCATGCCCTGTGAAGGCCTCCACCAAGCCTGATATGGGTCTGAATCTCTGTATTATCCATACCCACGATGCGGTCATAAGAGGCCTTTTTAAGATGCTCCTTCACAGAATGATTAAAACTCAATAGTCTTAGAAGATTATTGTATTCAGCTTGATATAATCTTACGAACCTCACAGATATCTCAGGCCATCGGGCATGCCTGGATGTGAGCACATGAACCTCATCCCCTCTTTCAAGAAAGGTATTTATCAACCTTACGGTATATTTTTCTGCACCACCATAGGGTGTGTATTTGCTCTTTATAATAGCTATCCTCATATGATAGAATTTTAATATAAACAGGGAGGATTTCAAAAGATACTGTGACCAAAAATAGATTCTATCCATTTGTACTTCTGGCTTTTATTAATACAATACTGTCAATCCTCATATCCCTCAGTCTCACCCGATACTGGGAAGGAAATATACTG
Source organism: uncultured bacterium (assembly GCA_938074335.1). Classification (GTDB taxonomy): domain Bacteria; phylum Nitrospirota; class Thermodesulfovibrionia; order Thermodesulfovibrionales; family CALJEL01; genus CALJEL01. The sequence goes on from CALJEL010000056.1 coordinate 20,148, forward strand.
ATAGAAGGCATCCCCTTTGTAGCCCATTATCTTGGCTTAAATCTTCTCCTTGCGCTCATCCTTTATATATTCTCATTTATTACAGGGCCTCTATCTATCGTCCTCAACATTATTTTTTATAGCCTGCTTCAGCTCCTGCTGGTCATTGACATAAGGATCTACTCCCTCTTCCACTTTCACCTCAACTCCCTTGTGTGGAATGTGATTACTGTTGAGGGAGTCTCTGATTCTGTAACTCTCGGCAGGAGCACCATTATATTTTTCAGCCTCATTGCCATACTTATAATCGCCATTGAGACATTACTTAATCTCTACCTCAAAAAAGGCATCCCCTTGACTCTTAAGAGATTCTTAAGGGTCTCGCTTATAACTGGCCTTTCATTAATCTGCCTTGACAAAGGACTCTATGCCTATGGAGATCTCATGAACAAAACAGAGATAACAAAAAATTCAAGGCTCTACCCCCTTTATCAGACCTTTACCGTGAAGAGATTTGCATCAAAGGTCCTCGGGATTAATGTAAACAGAGAAGAAGGTTTAAGGTTAAGCATAAAGCCAAAGGCCCTTAACTACCCAAAGTCACCCCTCAGGTTTAGGGAGCAGAAAAATTATAATATATTGATTGTAGTAGTGGAAGGTCTCAGGTTTGATATGTTTGACCCCGAGATAATGCCAGAGGTATGGAGATTCTCAAAGGAGGCAATGGTCTTTAAGAATCATTACAGCGGTGGCAATGGAAGCAGGTTCGGCATATTCAGCCTTCTTTATGGCCTTAGCGGTACATACTGGCATAGTTTTCTTGCAAACAGGACCTCCCCTGTTTTAATTGACACACTGATAGAAAGAAATTATGAATTCATCATACTTTCAAGCACACGACTCACATTCCCGGAGTTCAGGAAGACCGCCTTTGTGAGGATACCCAATGCAATAACCGATAGCTTCAGTACAGGTTTATCCTATGAAAGGGACAGGATAATCACAGAAAAGTTTCTTGAGTTTATCACCAGAAGAGACAACCAGAAACCCTTTTTTGCCTTTATGTTCTTTGACTCATCCCACCAGCCCTATCTATATCCAGAGGGATTTGAAAGATTCAGGCCTGTTCTTGAAGGAAGGGAGATAAATTATTTTAAAGATGTCTCAGAGGACAAGGCAGCTCTTATAAGAAACAGGTACAAAAATTCAGTCCATTACGAAGACCATTTGATAGGAAAGATCTTAACAGGACTTAAAGAAAAAGGTCTCCTTAAAAATACTATTGTTGTAATAACAGGTGACCATGGAGAGGAGTTTTATGAAAATGGTTATCTGGGTCATACATCAGCCTTTAATGACTATCAGACCAGGGTGGTCTTTATCCTCTGGCATCCTGAGGCAGGGCACTCACTTAGAGAAGAGCTCACATCCCATATAGACCTTGTCCCTACAATCATGAGGTCCATGGGTTGTACAAATCCTCCTGAAGATTATTCTCAGGGAATATCCCTTCTTGAAAAAACCTCAAGGCCCTATATCATTATTTCAAACTGGGATACAGCAGCACTCATAGATAATGAATTCAGAATCATATTCTCTACAGAATCCCATGGAAAGACCTTTGAGATAAGAACAAAAGATGGTTATAGCCTTATTAAAAACCGGGAAATTATAATTAAAGAAAAACTTTCCCTTCTAAGGGCAGGTCTTCAGAGGTTATCTGAGTTTTATAGATGACATAAGCACATCGGCAAGCATTTCCGAAACTACCTTAACAGAATAATATCTTTCCACCTTCTGCCTTGCACTTAAACCCATTTGCCTGCGCAATTCCTTATTTTCAATTAAGAGCTTTAAATATTTATAAAAGTCTTCCAGGTCCCTGGCAACAAAACCCTCTTTGCCATGTTCAACAATCTCTGAGTTTATACCGACATCAGAAACAACAGGAGGCACTGCTTGAGCCATATACTGAAGTGCCTTATACCCGCACTTGCCCTCAGCCCATTTAGTTTTTGGTAATGGCATGATACCTATGTCGAACCTTGCAATCTCAGCCTCCTGGGTATCAAGCCTCCAGGGTATAAATTTTACATCCACACCATCCATTTCTATAGATTGTGAAGAGATAATCCTCAATTCTACTTCATACTATTCTGATAATCTCTGAAGAACAGGTTCTACAATCTTCAGATGACTTAAATTGATGGCTCCACCAATCCAGCCAATAACAGTCTTTTTGTTTTCAGACTCATAATCCTTTTGAGGAATACCCCTTGTCTCAACAGCTGATGGTATGATAAAAACATTTCTATTAAACCTTCTTGCCTCCTCGGCAAGGATCCTGTTGCCAGCAATTACAATATCTGCCCTGCTTATAATAGCCTTAAATTTAATCATCCTTGAGCTGCTTTCTATATCTTCATTTGAATCATGCCTCACATATATTGCATCGTCAAAATCAAAAAGGAGGGTTCGTGAAAACTTCCTTAAAAGCACTGCTTCAAAAGGTGAGGGTAATTTCTTCTGGAGGAAAACGACATCATAATTTTTTAAAGTTTTAAAGATCCTAATTTTATTAATCAACCCCTTTGGATAAGGGATCACATCATAATTAAAGCCTCTCTCCCTCAGAGCAGGCAAAAGATTCAGCACCCTTACCCTGCTACTGGGCATCTCATAATCCTGTATGAGAAATAGAACATTCATAATAATTTCTTGTAAATGTTGATACTAATCAAAGATAGCATAAAGGCAACAAGAGGTTTAGATCTAAGAGGTTTTAAACAGCAGGCTTCTTTTAAATACAACCTGCCATCTTTGAACTGACCGTTTTTGAAAAGATAGTCTCCAATCTGGAAATAATATCCGGCAAGTGCCTTCTGGTTTTTAATAAAATCCTGATGATGCTTCTGTAAAATTAGCATTTAAGCCCTTATATTTGCAGATTTATCCCTGGATATGCTGTCATCACTTTCATATTCCATTACAAGAGGTTCATTAATTAATAAAAATTTAAATTTTCTGGAAAACCTTATAAATAACTCCCAGTCCTCCAAAGGCTGGATATTCTCGTCAAATAAACCTAACTCACTGAAACATTCTTTTTTTATCAATACTGTGGGCATCCCGATAAAATTACCATTTAATATCTCCCGATGAATATCCCCTTCTTTTTTGTTTATGTTTTCAGAAGGATAATATCTCTTTTTATCACTAAATATCCTCCAGAATCCTGTATACACAACACCAACATCATCAGAAGCTTTATTAATTACATTAATCTGTTTTTCTAATTTCTCAGGTAACCACTCGTCATCACTATCCTGGAAAGCTATGAACTTTCCTGAAGCAAGCTGTATTCCTGTATTCCGGGCTGCAGCTGGACCTTTATTTTCTTTATGTCTGACATATTTAATCCTGCTATCCAGTTTTTTTAACGCAAATACCTTCTCTTCTGTATTGTCAATTGAGCCGTCATCAACAATCAGGAGCTCCAGATCCTGATAAGTCTGGTTCAATACACTTCCTATAGCCCTCTCAATTGAGTAAGCTCTGTTATAGGTTGGAAGTATTACTGATACAGAAGGTTTGAAAATGTTCATACTGACTTCAGACTTCTCTAATATTCAAGACACCGCTTATACCTTCACCTTCTCCTCAAGTTCATCAAAGACCTCCATCCTCTCCTTCCTTATCAAGCTTTCGCTGACTTCTATTCCATATCTCTCCTTAAGTGCCTTTGGCAGCATTCTGAAGGCCTTGTTTTCAAAGGCATAGCCAAAGCTTCTTGCAATGCCTCCTACCTTTCCTCTCAGTTTATTGAGCCCTGTTGTGAGCTGCCTTATCTCTTCTACAGTCTTCTTCTGTGCCTCAGCATGCTATTTGACTATCGCCTTTAACTCGGAAAAGTCCTCCCTTGTGACGTGGGCCTCTCTTATCCGCTCGTCCACTATCTTCATAATCTCCTATCGGCAGTTTAGGGTCCAAACTAAAGACCTAAGAAGAGCTCTCATTGCCTTCCGTATATGTCATCCAATCTCTTTATATCATCCTCCCCTATATACTCTACATTCTGAACCTCAATAATCTCAAGAGGGATCATTCCGGAATTCTCAAGTCCTCTTTGAAATGCAATATGACCTCTTTATAAGGTCTTATCAATTATTCTGTAAATATCAGGGGCATACCTTGCAAACTCTTCAACAATGGTACCAATGCTAAAGGCAAACATCCCTGAGTTCCAAAGATAAAGACCGCTTTCAAGATAAGCCTTTTGCAGTGTCAAGATCAGGCTTTTCTGTAAATCTTTCAATCCCGAGATATCTCTTCTCTTCACTTGTCCCTTGATCCTGAGCCATTATTTTTATGTATCCATATCCTGTTTCAGGTCGATGGGGTTTGATGCCGAAGGTGACGATGAAACCCTTGCGGGCTATCTTTTCAGCTTCTTTAATGTATTCAACAAATCTTTCCTCAGGCTCTATAATATGGTCAGAAGGAGAAACAAACAGGACCTCATCATCGCTACAGCCAAGTTTCTCCCTGCAGTATTTTAGAGCAATTGCTATTGCTGGTGCTGTATTCCTCTTTAGGGGCTCCAGTATCATGTTTTTTGAAAGTAAAGGAGATATTACATCAAGATCAGCCATAACATGGAATTTATAATCATTATTTGTGATAACAATGATATCTTCTGGTCTTAAGAGCCTCAGAAGCCTCTCTGCTGTCTGCTGCAGCAAAGACCTGCTACCTTTAAATTTTAGAAATTGCTTTGGATAGTTTTTTCTGCTGAGCGGCCAGAGCCTTGTACCGCTTCCACCAGCAAGGACTATTGCCTTCATTTTACTATACCCGACCTTCTATAATTGCTTTGCTTCCTCTCCTTACCAGATTGCTCAAATTTCGGGGACTTCCAATTATATCAAATCTGTACCTTTCTCTTGTCTTTAATTTTCTATTGTTGCCACCACCGAGCCTATGAGTACCTTTGTCTTGAGCATTACCGGGATTCTCATGCTATCGTCTGTAAGCCAGATATAAATATCTCCTTTTCTGTAAAATATACCCTCTGACTGCATAAGTGGCTTTATTACTATGGTATCCATCTCCTTATCTCCTATCTCTACCTTTTCCTTTCTAAGGACCTGC
>CALJEL010000057.1 GCA_938074335.1 uncultured bacterium
GGGTATTGTAATAGACTTGATGCGGCATAGGTTTGAGAAAATTTTTATAAACTGGCTTAATTTAACATAGATTTGGTATTTGTTTGCTTTGATAATTTCTAAGATTAGAAAACGTCCATCAAATTTTCTGCCGTTAAATAAAATATTTCAAAATTATGACATAAAGGAAAAAGAAGCAATAAAACTATGGTTGTCATTACAGTTAGAAAAACATCCAGAATTAACCCCAAAGATTTATGGAAACGATACCTTACAAAAGGAATACTGCAACCCTACAATAACACGTGGAGACAGATGGGCTCTTCTCAATATATTTGGAAAAAGATAGTTTGAGATTTATAATGGAAGAGTACTTCTCATATTATGAGTTTTCCTTTAATTTTATGATAGCAATCATCATAACAGAAATAATAAATCTATATTTTTTTATCAGTAGTCAATTAATCAGCAGTCGTTTCTGGATTATTACATTCGCATGTTTTATTTTGATTATTATCTTTCACGAACTTACTGTTTATTGGCTATTAGCAACAAAACGATTTGCCAGAAAGTTGATCTTGTTTTCTTTAATAAAATGAAAAAATTTTATTAGAAATGCTCATAATGGCAGATAACACAGCATTAAAGGTTTGTGCCTTACGGCACTCACCCAAATCCTTTGCTAACGCTTAGGGCTTCTTTTATGCTGGAGCCTTTATCTGCTTATTGCGGGCAGGGGAAAGGAGGACAAAATGGCAAGAGACCTGTTTTGTCCGCATTGCGGAGCATACGTAGGTAACTGTGGACATGTGCCAGGAGGGCTCACTGATCCGGTGACTTTATCTGGAACGTGTGGGAAGTGTGAACGAGAATATTCGGTGACATGCGAAGGTGATTGTTTCGATAAAAAAGTAAAAATAGAATGTCCAACATGTGGTGGTACAGGCAAGATATTGAAAACATGTCCTTTGTGTAATGGAACAGGTGAAATCGAAGAAACCATAAAAAAGAAATGTTCAAGATGTGGGGGTTCAGGCCAGATCTTAGGAAAGTGTGCTATGTGTAACGGCACTGGGACGAGTAATACTGGAAACGTTTGTCAAGGTTGTGGTGGAACTGGCGAAGTTTATAAATTCTGTCTTTCCTGCGACGGTACAGGTGAAATTGAAGAAGCAATTAAAAAAGATTGCCCCAAATGTTATACTCAAGGCCAGATAGTTGTTGAATGTCCTACGTGTAACGGTCTTGGAGAAATATAATAAAATATGGCTCATCTTGGATTATGGTGCAAAGGATAAGGATATGGTCTAAAGATGCCTATGGATGAACATCCCTATATTATCTTTAGCTTCATATACTCCTTATCCCTATACCCATAGGCCTTCCTGATAATAGGCTCTTCACGGAATATGGTGCAAGTAGGGGCAGGGCTTGCCCCTGCCCTTTTGAGGGCTCACCTTACCCACTGGAAATGCCTGACCTGTAAGCTGGGCTGTGGGATACTGGGCACGCTTGAAGACCTTCTCTGCAAGAAGAGGAACCTCACTATCCACATAGTTTGCAAGCTCAAGGGTTTTTTACTCATATGTTAGACATTATCCTTTGAATTGATTCTTTTAATCCAGGGAGTCGGTTTTTTATTGCCCGCCATACAAGTTCGTACTTTATGCCAAAATAAAAATGGATTAATTTGTCTCTAAAGCCAGCCATTTCTTTCCATGGAATCTCTGGATAGGTATTTTTTAAATCATCTGGTAAAGCCTTGGTCGCTTCACCTATTATCTCAAACTTTCTAATTACAGCACTCAATTTCTCATCATTAGATACGAATTCTTCATAACTTATATTATCAGTGAATTTCTCAATTGCTGAAATTGCATCTATTATATCCTTGAGCAATAATCTTGAATCTCTCATACTGGAACTATTTCTTTATAAATTCTTTCTTTTAATTCAGGCCTTACAGTATCATAGGGTACAATATCAACTTTTTTACCTAATTTTTCCTCTAAATAAAGAGAAAGCCCTACAAAATCAAAAAGATCAGCTTTATCATCAAATATTACTAAAAGATCTATATCGCTTGAATATTTTTCCTCCCCCTTTGCGAAGGAACCAAAAAGACCTATCACCTGGGCATGATAATCTCTCCTGATTATGTTATTTAAAGATCTGATAACATTGAGTATCTCTTCTCTTTTCATATAAAACTCGATTTTTTCCCTAAACATTTTTTTAATTTTATCCTGTTAATTTTCACTAAAATTATATCACATATCAAATTTTAAAGCTTTACTTATGAATGAATTTAACAATTTTTTATGTTTCTCACCTCACCTTACCCACTGACGGAGTTGACATCATTGCTATGCCCTATCTGGACAAAGACTTCTGGTTTTTCAGTAGCTTGGGCTATGCCTGTAAGAAATGTTATCAAGAAAATCAACATAAAACTTTTTACTATCCCCTTTGCCATGTTTGCCTCCTCCTTTCATTGGGTTTTGTAATATATAAAACCCTTTAAATTTTCTCCTTAATTTTCTATCGGCATATTTTCAAAAGCGCGTGCCTCATAGCAGTGCGACACAGTCATACTGTGGCACTGTTACTGTCTCAGGTTTTTCCTGCCTCAAGAAGAGCCTTTCTCATCACCTCAACCGGGGGTTTTACACCTGTCCATAATTCAAAGGCAAATACACCCTGCCAGAGAAGCATACCTGAGCCATCCAGTATCCTGCAGCCTTTTGTTTCAGCTTCTTTGAGGAGTTTTGTCTTTTTATATATAAGGTCACAGACCACCTTATCCTTTGCAATCATGTCAGGAGCAACAGGTGAGGGATCATCAGGTTTGAGGCCGAGGGGCGTGGCATTGATTATTATGTCTGCCCCTTTTAGACCTGAGAGGTCTTCTGATACCTTTGCCCTGACATGTTCAGCAAGCACCTTAGCCTTTTTTATGTCTATATCATAGATAAGGAGTTCTTGAGCCTTCTTACTGAGGTAATAGGCCACTGCCCTTGAGGCACCTCCTGCACCGATAAGAAAGACCCTCTTATTTTCAATATCAATACAGTTTTCATTCAAGGATGCCATGAATCCTCTTCCATCTGTGTTATAGCCAATAAGAAGACCTTCTTTATTTACTATTGTATTTACAGCACCTATTTCCTTTGCCTCCTCATCTACCCTGTCAAGAAATTTTATCACCGCCTCTTTATGAGGGACCGTTACATTCACACCCGCAAGTCCAAGTGCCCTTATCCCCTCAATTGCCTCTTTAAGTCTTTGAGGTTCAACCGGGAAGGTTACATAGCAATAATCAAGCCCTAAGGCTTCAAAGGCCCTGTTGTGCATAAGGGGTGAGAGGCTGTGCTCTACAGGATAACCTATAAGACCTGTTACCTTTGTCTTACCTGTAATATTATTCTTAGACATTATTAAACCTCCCGATATTGAAGCATTTCATGGAGTTTCAGGTTTTACAGTACTGAGGATTGAAAGGCAATCCCCCTGTGAATCTTCCATGTCATAGGTTTTTCAACCTCGCAATATGTCATGGGTTCAAGGCAGAAAAATTTATCTTTACCCTCTTGCTGTAAGACTTTACGATCTGCCACCGCAAAACTCCAGTGCCTTAATGAATCCCTGAGGTGTTGATTCTATCTTCATCACATCCACTGATAGGGTCTTTGAGATATCCTTCATGGTTATACCGTCAAGAAATTCCTCTCCGCCATCTCTTGTTGTCACATCCGGAATGAACAGATAATCGCCTCTTCCAACCTTATCGGCCAGACCCTCTATTATATCCCTTCCTGTTATAAGGCCGGTTACTGTAACGGTCTCACCAAAAAACCTGTTTTTTATCATAAAGAGCTCTATGTTTAATCTATGTTCTGTTTTCAGCCCTTCCATAAACCGATTGAGATATGGATAAAAGGATTCTCCTGTAAAGGTGATAATCCTTTTTTTGGGAAGGTGAGCTGGTCTTTTTAATTTTTTTGCATCCTCTATAAAGAGGGTTACCAGACCAACACCATTTTCAAGCTGTGGGAATCCTTCATATCTTTTCACATCAGGCAGAGGAATACCAGCCTTTATATAAAGCTCATCTGCAGCATGAACGAGGTGTCTGCCGTGCTTTTTTTTAAATCTTCTGTCCATGGACTCAACTATCTCAATTGCCCTGATTGCATCCTGCTTTGTTACAGGTCTTAAAGGAACCTTATTATATTTTGTCAGTCCCACAGGCACAACCGCAATGGAGCTTACATGAGGATAAAACCTTGCAAGATCCCTGATGGTTTTTTTAAGGTCTTCTCCATCATTATAACCAGGGCAGAGGACTATCTGGCAGTGCATCTTAATCTTTGCCCTGGCAAATTCCTTTATCTCCTTCATGATATCCGGTGCATCAGGATTTCCGAGCATGATATTTCTCTTTTTCCTGTCTGTATGATGAACTGATATATAAAGCGGACTTAAATACTGTTCTTTTATCCTTTCTCTCTCATCGTCAGTGAGGTTTGTCAGTGTTACAAAGTTGCCATAAAGAAAGGACAATCTATAATCGTCATCCTTAATATAGAGGCTTTTTCTTAATCCCTTCGGAAGCTGATTGACAAAACAGAATATGCATTTATTCCTGCATCTTTTTATCGGAAAGGCACTCACCTTGATACCCAGATCCCTGGCATCATGCCTTTCTATATCAATCTTAAGGTTTTTGTCTCCTCTTTTAACTTTTATATTAAGAAGGGGTTCATTTCCATAATAAAGAAGGTCAATGGCATCCTTGATCCTTATACCATTTATGGAAAGGATGATATCTCCTCTTTTAAGTCCTGCCTTCTGAGCAGGGCTTTTTTCCTCTACCTCTTCAATTACTATCTGATTGCTCATAGACCTTTATTTCCCTCAGGATATAATGAATGCATGAAAGTATTGCAAAGATCGCTGTAATTATATAAAGGAGTTGAAGAAACCCTCCGAGCCTGTATAGATTGAGATTCACAAGAACACCAGCAATGGTTATTACCTGAAAGGTGTTTGAGAGTTTGCCTGCTATAGATGGCTCTACCTTTGTTGATCCTGTCTGGATGTAAAGGGCAATCCAGCCAAGGATAACTATGATATCCCTGCTGATAATTATCACGGTAAGCCATTTGGGAATAATCTCAAGGAATGTCAGGGATAAAAAGGCTGTAAGCAAGAGCAACTTGTCAGCTAAGGGATCAAGGAATGCGCCGAGCCTGGTCTTTTGATTTTTAAGCCTTGCGATAAGGCCATCAAGGGCATCTGTAATAGCAGCGAGTATAAAGACATAAAGTGCGTATTCAAATCTTTTATAAACAACCGTCATGACAAATACAGGTACAAGAAAGATCCTGATAAGTGTTATGGCATTTGGAATCGTGATCATACTATGGAATCTCCAGAGGTGTATAACTTTTTTCTGTAAGGAATTTTTTAAGGATTGAAAATATATAGCCTTCTTCAAGCCTTATTTTTAAGGCCCTGCATATCTGGAGGGCCTTTTTGAGTTTATTTATCCCCGGGGATATCTTTCCTTTCATGAAGTCAATCTGGGAAAGACCAAGGAGTCCATAAACAACCCCCCTCCTGTCCTTTGTGGAGTGGAAATAGGACATCGCCCTTTTGAAGTTATCCTCTGCCTTATCAGGTTTTCTGCTGACAAGATAGACCATGCCAAGGCTCCAGAGGGTATAGGCAGAGCTCACCCTGTCACCAATGGTTTTATATAGTTTTAATGCCCTTTTAAAATGACTTATTGCCTCCTTGTACTGACCTTTCATCCTCAGGGCATTGCCTATACCACAGTGGGAATAGGCAATGCCAAATCTATCTCCACTTTTTTTAAATATCCTGTTTGCCTTAGTGTAATAGCTCAGGGATTTTTCATTAAGTCCTTTTACCCTTGAGACCCCACCAAGGCTGTTCATGCAGTATGCCAGTGCTTCCTTATCCTTAAATCTCTTCATTGCTGTTTCAAGTCTCTTTATTGCCTTCCTGAGGTCTCCTTTTATCCTCAATGCAACTCCCTCAGCCCAGAGTGTAAAAGCAATTCCCTCCTGATCCTTTATCTTCCTGTAAATTGTTCTTGCCTTTTTGAAATATTTTATGCCTTCCTTCCAGTTTCCAAGTGCCCTCAGGGAAAGTCCAAGGCCGGTAAGGCTATCAGCCATTGAGGTAAGGTCATTTAATTGCCTTGAGAGATTATAGCCCTCTTTATAATATTTGATAGCCCTGTTGAATTCTCCAAGCATCCTTAAGGTATCTCCAATGGAAAGAAGGGTTAAGGCTATTCCTTTTTTATCTTTTTCCTCTGAATACTCCTTTAATGCCCTTTTGTAAAGCTCAATTGCCTTTTTATAATAAGACCTCTCTCTCAGGTCTTCAGCCCTTTGAAATATTGTATCAGCCTTCAAAGGTGGCCCTTAACTCCTTCATGAGGTTTTTGTAGTCCTTTGAATTATAAAAACCTGAACCCATCACAAGTATGTCAGCACCTGCCTCTGCAACCTTCCTTGCATTATCTATCTTTATCCCACCATCTACCTCTATCAGCACATTAAGCCCTTTATCCCTGATCATCTCCCTGAGGAGACTTATCTTTTCAAGAGCTCCTGGGATAAAGGTCTGGCCTCCAAATCCAGGATTTACTGACATAATGAGGACCATCTCAACCTCTTCAAGGATATGGTCAAGGCTCCAGATAGGAGTAGCAGGGTTAAGGGAAACCCCGGACCTGGCACCACTTTCCTTTATCCAGTTTATAGTCCTATGGAGGTGTTTGAGTGCCTCATAATGGACTGTAATAAAGTCAGCACCTGCAGATATAAAGTCCTTTATATACCTGTCTGGATCCTCTATCATCAGATGGACATCTAAGGGCAGGTTTGTTGCCTTTCTTATGAACTCTACCACAAAGGGACCTATAGTTATATTTGGTACAAAATGGCCATCCATAATGTCAATATGAAGCATATCCACACCTGCCTCCTCAGTATTTTTAATCTCCTCTTCAAGCCTCAGGAAATTAGCACTGAGCAGGGAAGGTGCTATCATGACCATTCTTCCTCCCTGGTTTTTTAAATAAAGAGCCATTTTGTGTAATCTAAACCTTAAAATTTAAAGACAAGATAAATCTATCTTCTTCGCTTGCTTTTAAGTCTTATATGATAAAAATTCGATTGCCTCTTTTACAAGACCGAGATCAACCCTTGTATTGAAGCAGGGCCCAAAGGGTCTTTCATTAGGGATGCCTATTACGGGGAGTGGATAGGTATCAACTATGCCACTTGAAAGATCTCTCTCACAGGCAACTGCCACAATTGCCTCAGGCCTCACATCCTTTACAATCCTTCTTGCCAGGGTACCTCCTGTTGCTATGAAGAGACTTATACCATATTTATCCCCTATTTCTATAAGATCCCTTATCTCACATCTGCCGCAACGCCTGCAGAGCATGATGTTATGGGTGAGTCTTATGTCACATTCATTGATCTGGATACAGTGGGGTAGCAGCAGGAGGATCCTTTTTGCAGAAGGTCTTTCTGCCATTACAAGTTTATTATTCCATTTTATGATAAGGGCCTGAAAAGCCTCTTTCTTTGATTTAAACAGAAGGCCAAGGAACATAAAAAAGGGATAGACTACCCTGAGGACAAGGCCTCTTAAGAGTCTTTTACCTGCCAAGAAAAATTCCCCTTTCTATTCTCCTGCCTCTCAGGAATGAGAGGGCATCCATTGCCTTTTTCCCTTCTGGTTTTAATTCAAGGATATTAAGTAAACCGTCGCCTGTCCCGATTATAAATCCTTCTTTTACCTCTTCTATCCTTCCAGGGATTCCTTTACCTTCTATTACAGATGCCTTTAATATTATAATCCTCTCTCCTTTTAGAAAGGTCTGTGCACAGGGCCATGGTACCGTCCCCCTTATCAAATTATAAATCTCCTTTGCAGTTTTATTCCAGTCGATAAGGCCATCCTCCTTCTTCAGTGGGGGTGCATAGGAAGGCTTACCTTCCTGCGGGATTGGTTTAAGCTCTGAGCTTCTTATTCCTGATATTGTCTTAAGAAGTAACCGAGCTCCAAGCTCTGAAAGCCTTTTTGAAAGACCCATTGCATCCTCATCATCTTTTATCTCAATCTTTTCCTGAAGCAGGATATCTCCTGTATCAAGTCCCTCATCCATGACCATGGTAGTAATGCCAGTGAATCTCTCTCCCCTTATGATCGCCCATTGTACTGGTGCAGCCCCCCTGTATCCTGGAAGAAGTGAGGCATGGACATTTATGGGATACCTCCAGGGTATCCTGAGTATCTCAGGAGGCAGTATCTTACCATAGGCAACCACAATGATAAACTCTGGAGCGTGTTTCTTGATTAAATCTATAAATTCAGGGTCACTTATTTTTTCAGGCTGAAGGACAGGTATTCCTTTTCTGAGTGCCAGTTCCTTTACAGGGATAGGTATGGGTGTCTTATCTCTTTTGAATTTCTGTGACTGTGTGACAACAAGACTGACCTCTTCTCCAGCATCAATGAGTGCCTTCAAGGAAGGTACTGCAAAATCAGGGGTACCGAAAAAGATAAGGCTCATCTATCTCTGAGAGGTCTGATGTCTCTCTTTAAGGATCTTTTTTTTGAGGAGCTCCCTTCTGAAGGGGCCAAGTCTATCAATGATAAGTATGCCATTAAGATGGTCTATCTCATGCTGAAAAGCCCTTGCCAGAAGCCCTTCTGCCTCAATCTCTAAGGGTCTTCCATTTCTGTCAAGTCCTCTTACAATAACCCTTGCAGATCTTTTGATAGTCACTATATGACCCGGTACACTGAGACAGCCTTCCTCTGAGTCAATAATCTCCTCTGATAGACTTATTTCAGGGTTTATAATTGTAATCAGGGAGGATTTACCTTCTTTATAACCTGTATCAACTACAATAAGCCTTTTTGATACACCTACCTGCGGGGCGGCAAGTCCTATTCCTGGAGCAGCATACATGGTCTCTATCATGTCATCAATGAGGGTCTGCAGTTTGCCATTTATTTCCTTAACAGGCTCTGCCTTTCTCTTGAGGACATCTTCAGGATATCTTTTTATCTCCAGTATTGCCATAGAAAATTATAACATACTTCTTGCCTCAAGGGTTAACTTTCTGTTAAAATTAATTAATGAAGGTTACTTCATTCCTTGATAACCTGAACCCCCAGCAGCAGGAGGCCCTTTTATGTTGTAAAGGGCCGCTTCTTGTCCTTGCAGGAGCAGGAAGCGGGAAAACAAGGGTTATCACTTATAAGTATGCCTACCTTATAAAGAATAAAAAGATGCCACCTAATTCAATCCTTACCGTTACCTTTACCAATAAAGCTGCTGATGAGATGAAGTTCAGGATCAGGGATATATTGAAGATGGATTGTGCATCCACATGGATTGGGACATTCCATTCGCAGTGTAGCAGGATCCTTCGTAAAGAGATAAAGGCACTTGGATATAGTCCTGATTTTTGCATATATGATGATGAAGACCAGAACACCCTTATAAGGCAGATACTTAAAGAATTCAAGATGTATGAGGCCCTTTATAAGGGTGTTGCTTCACGGATAAGTTATCTCAAGGCCTGTCTCATAAGTCCTGAGGAGTTTCTTACATCTGGTGATAGCTATGGTTTTGATGAGAGACTTGCAAGGATTTACAGGAGGTATCAGGAGGAATTAAAAAAGGCTAATGCCCTTGATTTTGATGACCTTATTTCCCTCACAGTAAGACTCTTCAAAGAAAATGAAAAGATTCTTCAGAAATACCAGGATACATTTTCTTACATACTTGTTGATGAGTTTCAGGATACGAATATAGCCCAGTACACCCTGTTGAAGATGCTTGCAGAGAGAGACAGGAATATATGTGTTGTTGGAGATGATGACCAGAGTATATATAAATTCAGGGGTGCAAATGTAGGCAACATACCGAGATTTGAGGAGGACTTTCCTGAAAGGAAGATTGTAAAACTTGAGAAAAATTATCGTTCCACTCAGAATATCCTTGATGTCTCGGGTGCCGTAATATCAAGAAATGTGAATAGAAAGGAAAAAAGGCTCTGGACAGATAGAGGTGCAGGGGAGAAGGTATATTATGCCCTCCTGGCAAATGAGGTTGATGAGGCAAGGTATATTGCAAAGACAATCAAGGATCTTTTTCTTAAAGGGAGATACCAGTTTAAAGATTTTGCAATACTTTACAGATTAAATATCCTTACAAGACCCCTTGAAGAGGCCTTGAGGTCAGAGGGTATCCCTTATAAGGTAGTGGGTGGAATCAGTTTTTATCAGAGAAAGGAGATAAAGGATATCCTTGCCTATATGAAACTCGCCGTAAACAATAATGACAATGTAAGCCTTAGAAGAATAATTAATGTGCCTCAAAGGGGTATAGGTCAGGCAACCATGTCAAAGATAGAACATGAGGCAAAGAAAAAGGGTATAAGCCTCTTTGAGGCATTGAAGGTTATTGCAAGATCTGATTCCGTGGTCTCCGCTACAAAGGAAAATTTAATAGAATTTATGAAGCTTATAGAGGAGCTTGCCACCCTTAGAGAGGGCAGGGCAGAAGAGATGCTCAGATTTATATTGAATGCCACAGGTTATGGAGAAGGCCTTGAAGAGGAGAGGATTCAGAATATAGAGGAGCTTGTTTCCTCAGCAGAGGATTATCCTGTGAGGACATTCCTTGACAGGATATCCCTCTATACAAATCTTGATGATATGCCAGAGGGAGATGCTGTTTCACTCATGACAATTCATATAGCTAAAGGACTTGAGTTTCCCGTTGTATTCATTATAGGTCTTGAAGAAGGGATCCTTCCTTATTTCAAGGTCGCCGAGACCCCTGAAGACCTTTCCGAAGAAAGGCGGCTCTTTTATGTTGGAATGACAAGGGCAAAAGACCTCTTATTCCTTACTACGGTAAGACAGAGGCGACTCTATTCCAGGCTTCAGCAGCAGGAGCCATCAAGGTTTATTAAGGATATCCCGAGAGATTACTGTCATCTCATTGAAAAGATAAGAGATAGTGAGGTCAGACCAAAGTGTAAAGAGGCAGTTGTTGCTGAGGTTCCTTATCCAGCAGGCTGCAGGGTGAGACATCCCAAATGGGGCATAGGTGTTGTGAGGGATTGTTATGGTGAAGGAGATGATAAAAAGATAATGGTTAATTTCCCCTCTGTAGGTATAAAGAGACTTGCTGTAAAGTTTGCTAATCTGGAGAGGCTTGGATGAAGATATCCCTTAAAGA
This sequence comes from uncultured bacterium, assembly GCA_938074335.1. Classification (GTDB taxonomy): domain Bacteria; phylum Nitrospirota; class Thermodesulfovibrionia; order Thermodesulfovibrionales; family CALJEL01; genus CALJEL01. Next base: position 11,294 of record CALJEL010000057.1, read on the forward strand.
GGTCAGTCATATAGCCCATCTGGCAAGGCTCCATCTTACCGATGAAGAGATGGAGAAGTTTTCCCATCAGCTAAGCAATATCCTCAGTTATATGGAAAAGCTAAATGAGCTTGATACATCAAATATAGAGCCTACCTCCCATGTTATACCTATCAAGAATGTGTTCAGGGAGGATAAGGTTTCACCCTGCCTTTCTACTCAGGACGCCCTGAGGAATGCACCTGATAGGGTGGATAATTTTTTCAGGGTCCCAAGGATAATAGAATAAATATATGCTACGCTGTGTCCTGAGGTCAAAGATCCACATGGCCAGAGTTACAGAGAGCAACCTCTTTTATGAGGGGAGTATAACCATCGACAGAGACATAATGGATAAGGCAGGCCTTGTCCCCTATGAACAGGTCATGGTGAGCAACCTCAACAATGGTGAACGCTTTGAGACCTATGTTATTGAGGGTGAAAGGGGGTCAGGTATTATTGGCCTCAATGGCCCTACAGCAAGAAAGGGTATGGCGGGCGACAGGATTATAATATTCAGTTATACCTATCTTGAAGAAAAAGAGATAGCAAACTTCAAACCGAGGATAATAATCCTTGATGAATCAAACAGGATAGTAGAAGTCAAACAGGAATGAAGCATGATAGAGGCAATAGAGGAATTAGAAAGGGTTATAAAGGAGATCGCACCCTTTTCAGTGGTGGAGATAGAGGTCCCTCCACAGGAGGAGCTCGGTGATATCTCTACACCTCAGGCAATGGCCCTTGCAAAGATCCTGAAAAAACCTCCCAGGACAATAGCCTCTGATATAATTGATAGATTAAGCACTTCAGATATCTTTCGGTCAGCAGAGATTGCTGGTCCTGGTTTTATAAACCTGAGATTTTCTGATGCCTATCTCCAGAACTGGCTGAGGAGGGTCTTAAGGGGTGAGGAGTCTGCCCTTATAAGAAAGGTTAATCAGCCAAAAAAGATAAATGTGGAATTCGTGAGTGCAAATCCCACAGGTCCCCTTCATCTCGGTCACGGACGGGGAGCTGCTACAGGTATGGCTATTGTTAATCTTTTAAGAAAGGCTGGTAATTCTGTGGTGGCTGAATATTATATCAATGATGCAGGCAGACAGGTGCGTCTTCTTGGAGAGAGTGTCTTTGCAAGATACAAGGAGCTTCTCGGTATTAGATACCCCTTTCCAGATGATGGATACAGAGGTGAATATGTAAGGGAAATTGCCCTCAGGATTTTAAATAAAATAGGTTCTGTATACAGGGAGTCATCCTTTGAGGAAGTGGCAGAATTTTTTATAAAGAACTCTATAGAGATTATGATGGAAAGGATAAAGGAGGACCTTCATGCCTTTGGTGTCTATTTTGATAACTATCAGAGTGAAAGAGAATTATACATAAATGGTGATGTGGACAGTGCCATTGAGTTTCTGAGATCAAGTGGTTATCTTTATGAAAAGGATGGTGCACTCTGGTTTGCCTCTTCAAGATTTGGTGATGACAAGGACAGGGTTTTAAAAAAGAGCGATGGAGACTATACCTATTTTAGCTCTGACATAGCCTACCACAAAAAGAAGATAGACAGGGGTTTTGATCTCATTATAAACATCTGGGGTGCTGATCATCATGGATATATACCGAGGCTCAGGGCTGTGTTGAAGGCACTCTCTTATCCTGAAGATAGATTGAAGATCCATCTTGTTCAGATGGTAAATCTCCTTAGATCAGGAAGACCTGTCCAGATGTCAAAAAGGGCAGGTGAGTTTGTAACCTTAAAAGAGATAATGGATGAGGTTGGTGTTGACAGCACAAAATTCATATTTTTAACAAGGAGTCCTGATAGCCATCTTGATTTTGATATAGAGGTTGCAAAGAAGCAATCCTCTGAAAACCCTGTTTACTATGTTCAGTATGCCCATGCAAGGGTGATGAGTATATTCAGATTTGCAGAGGAGCAGGGCATAAGCAAGGATAAGCTCAGGGATATAAGTATAGGGCTCCTCGGACTTGAGGAGGAAAGAAGACTCATAAAAAAACTTATCCAGTATCCCCTTGTATTTGAAAAGGCCCTCAGGAGTCTTGAACCCCACAGGATCACCTTTTATCTTCAGGAGCTTGCAGGACTCTTTCATTCCTACTACAATAGATATAGATTTGTCAATGAAGATAAAGAACTTACAAATGCAAGGCTTTGTCTTGCAAAGGTAACAGGGACAATCCTGAAAGAGGGGCTTGAGATACTGGGTGTCAATGCACCAGAAAGGATGTGACCATGGTTATAGGTAAACCACTTTTTACACCAGAGCAGATACAGGAGAGGGTGAAGGCACTGGCAGAGGAGATAACAAGAGATTATGCGGGAAAGGAGATACTTGCGGTTGGGATTCTCAAAGGAGCCTTTATGTTCTTTTCTGACCTTGTAAGGCAGATCAGGGTTCCCATTACAGTAGATTTTATAATAGCCTCAAGTTATGTAAAGACACAGACAACAGGAGAGGTAAAGGTTTATTATGATGTGAGAGAACCCCTTGAAGGAAAAAATGTCCTCCTCATAGAGGATATTGTTGACACGGGTATCACCCTTAACTTTATCAGGGAACGGATACTTCAGAGATTACCTGAAAGCCTAAAGATCTGTGCCTTTCTTGACAAAAAGGAAAGACGCATAGTTGATGTGCCCATTGATTACAAAGGTTTTGTGATACCAAATGAATATGTGGTGGGCTATGGTCTTGATTATAACAATAAATATAGAAACCTTCCATATATAGCAATATTTAAAAAGAGTATGAACCTTTAAGGAGTTGAGCCATGTATGAGCTCATGATTGAGGATACCTTTTCAGCAGCCCATCAATTAAGGGGATACAAGGGTGAGTGTGAAAAACTTCACGGTCATAACTGGAGGGTTCAGGTTTATGTGATTGCTGACAGGCTCAATGAGATAGATATAGCAATAGATTTTCATGAACTTAAAGATTATCTTAACGAGATCCTTTCCCTGCTTGACCACAAATTTCTTAATGATGTCTTTCCCTTTACAGAAAAGAATCCCTCTTCAGAGAACATTGCAAAATGGATATTTGATTCTATGAAAAAAAAGCTTCAGGTATATGAGGGTGTACGGATTATAGCCGTAACGGTCTGGGAATCTGATACCGCATCAGCTACATATTATGAAGACTGAAAAAATCATTCCATTGGGGGCGAAAGTAGCTTTTGAGGAGATCTTCAAAAAGGCAAGGTCAGAGGGAGTAGACCAGGTAGAGATTTATATCATAGAAGGAAGGAATGTATCTGTAGAGGTAAAGGCTCAGGATGTAGAGACCTTTGAGGATGCAGTCTTTTATGGCTACGGCATAAGGGTGATTCGTCATAACAGGCTTGGTTTCTCCTATTCAACAAATCCTGATGAGGCAGAAAAGGTCCTTTTAAAGGCCATTGAGTCCTCAGGGTCTGTCTCTGATGATGAATATCTGTGTCTGCCCGAACCCTCGGGTTTTTATTATAACATCGAGATTTATGATCCCTCAGTTGATAAGATTCAAAAGGATTTTATCCTCAATGCTGCTATGGAACTTGAGAGCTCTGCCCTTTCTTTTGACAGTAGGATAAAAAAGACCAGAAAGGCCTCTGTTACACTTTCAAAGGCGAATACCACAATCGTGAATTCCCTGGGCATGAATGTCTCCTATGCATCAACAGCCATAACAGGCCAGATCATGGTTGTTGCTGAGGAGGCTCCAGAAGCCCAGAGTGCCTGGGAATTTGAAGGAAGCAGATTTCTGAGTGATCTTTCCTTTAAGGATATAGGACAGAGGGCAGCAAAAAAGGCAATATCGCTTCTTGGTTCAAGGAGGCTCTCCTCAAGAAAGGCAGCGGTACTTTTTGATCCTGCTGTGGCATCAGAATTCCTCGGTTTTCTTTCTTCTTCCTTTCTGGCGGATCAGGTAATAAAGGGAAAGTCCATGCTTGCTGGAAGGCTTGGTGAGAGGGTATTCAGTCCTTTGATTGATATTATAGACAATGCCCTTCTTTCGAGGAGGCTTGGATCGAGACCCTTTGATGCAGAAGGGGTTGCCTCAAGGATTAACAGCTTGATATCAGCTGGTAGGCTTCAGGGTTATCTTCACAATACCTATACATCAAGAAGACTTTCAGCAAAAAATACATCCAACGCCTCCAGGCATGGATATGCTGATGTCCCTACTGTTGGTATCTCAAATCTCTACATAGCTCCATCAGAAATGGCCAAGCCAGTGCCTTCCTCTGAATTGATGGCATCTGAACCTGAGATGCTCTATGTCCTTGATGTTATGGGTATGCATACAGGCAATCCTGTGACAGGTGATTTTTCTGTTGGTGTTTCTGGATTGTGGATAGAAAAGGGTAAGCCAGCATTTCCCGTGAGGGAGGTTATGATTGCTGGCAATGTAATAGACCTCTTTGGTAAAGTAATAGTTATAGGAGATGATTTAAGATTTTATGGAAACACAGGCAGTCCCCATATCCTTTTCAGGGATGTAGATATAAGTGGATAGCTTATGAAAGAGGCAATGTTTTATGAGAAGCTAAAGGACGGCAAGGTCAGGTGTTTCCTCTGTGCCCAACACTGCACCATATCACCAGGGAAAAGAGGCATATGTGCTGTAAGGGAAAATATTGATGGCACATTGTATAGCCTGGTATATGGAAAGGTCATTGCAAGACACATTGACCCAATAGAAAAAAAACCACTCTTCCATTTTCATCCTGGCTCTAAGTCCTATTCTATATCTACCGTAGGATGCAATTTCAAATGTCTTCACTGTCAGAACTATGAGATATCCCAGTATCCTAAGTTACATAAAGATATACCTGGTGAGGAAATGACACCTGAGCAGGTTGTAAGAGAGGCTGAGCTCAATGGTTGTAAGAGCATATCCTATACCTATACAGAACCGACCATATTCTTTGAATTTGCCTATGACTGTGCAAGACTTGCAAGACAGAGGGGCATAAAAAATGTCTTTGTAAGCAATGGTTATACCTCTCCTGAGGCAACCAGGGAAATAGCTCCATATCTTGATGGTAATAATATTGACCTCAAGGGAGATGATAATTTTTATCGTAGGATAGCAGGTGCAAGACTTGAACCTGTGCTTAATACGATAAAGCTCATGAAAGAGCTTGGTGTATGGGTAGAGGTCACAACACTTATAATCCCGGGACTAAATGACTCAGAAGATTTTCTGAGATGGGTTGCAGGGTTCATAAGATCAGTGGATCCCTCAATGCCCTGGCATGTTACACAATTTTATCCAACCTATCAGATGCTGGATAGACCTCGTACACCTGTGAGTACCCTGAGAAGGGCAAGAGAGATAGGTCTTCAGTCTGGCCTTAAATATGTCTATGAGGGAAATGTCCCTGGTGAGGGTGGAGAGAATACCTATTGTCCAAATTGTAAGGAGCTACTGATAGAGAGATATGGTTTTTCTCTCCTCAGGATAAATATGAAAGACTCAAGATGCCTTAAGTGCAATACCCTTATAGATGGAATTGGTATGCCTTAGGAACCCTACCTTTCAGTAAGGCTGCCGTATTCTGCTCTATAAGGCTCAGGCAATTACAGGAGTTATCAGAAACTGTTCAAAATTTAGCACCCACTAACATTTCTATCGGAAATCCATGGCAGGAGATTATTTTGGGCCTCTATAAATTAAACAGAAAGTGATTTATAGCAAAATCAGGAATCCTTGCATTATTGCAGAAGGGCCTCCTTAGGGAGGCCCTTGAGGAATTATTTCTTGTGGCACTTTGCGCAATTAGCTGCATCATCAGCCTTAAAGGCCTTTGTGCCATTGTGGCAGGCTCCACAGGACTTACCTGCATTAATGTCTGCCATGGTGATCTTCTGTGCACCCGTCTTCATCTGAAAGAGTGCTGGATGGCAGTCATTACATTTGGCACCCTTGTCTGCATGGCTCTTTCCATCAAATACAACCTTTCCTGCTCCACCACCTTCATAATCTACTGTCTTACCAGCTGGTACTGCAAGGGCTGAGCCTGCAAAGGCTATAATTACGAGCATTGCTACTACTGCTATTATCCTCATTCCTTATTCACCCCCTTTCCTTTAAATTTAGAACTTGCATAAAGCTTAATACAGCTTACAAGGGGCTGTCAAGCCTTTATTTTACATGGTAATAGCATCAAGCATGCCAGTAATCCATGATAAGGATAGAAATAAGTTTTAAATAGCAGGGGTTAAAAACTCAACGATTTTCAATGGCAAAACAGTAGCAATATAAAAATATTTTTAAACTGCTATCTTAATTTTGTTATTTTGCCCTGCTGCTCTAATTTATGCATTTTGAGGAAATTCATTCCCTGAAGGGAAAGGTCTTTTGTTATAAAGCCTTGCATTATCAATGGCAATACCACATACCTCTGCAAGGGATGCTGCAAAATTAATTTCCTCCTCAGAAAATTGTCTTGGTGTCTCTGTTAAAAGCCTCAGGATACCTATTACCTTTCCTCTTGAGATAATTGGAAGGGTAAGCATGCTCTTTATTCCTTCCTCCTCTGCCTCTTTTTGATATCTGACCCTGGGATCTACTGTAACATCATATATGGCAACAGGCCTTGCCTGAAGTGCTTCTCTTACATTTTCTTCAAGATCAACAGGACCTCTTTCAAGATATTTTTTGCTCAATCCATGAGAGGCAACAAGGATAAGTTTAGAGTTATCTTCACTCAGTAGCCTTATGGTTGCTGCCTTCAGCCCCATGACTGCTGGTAGTTTTTTTACTATTGTATCAAGCACCTCCTGAAGCTCAAGTTTTGATGTTACCGCCTTTGTAACATCTTCAAATACCCTTAAATATTCCCTGGCTTTTGAGAGTGTAAGCTCGTATGTCTTTGCATTCATTATTGCAATGGCTGCCTGTTCTGCAATGGCTGTGATGAATCTGAGGTCTTCGTCAGTATACTTTACAGGTTCTGCTGTGTAAAGTCTTAATACACCAAGTATCTCTTTACCACATTTTACAGGCACAGAAATTATGCTCTTTATGCCTTCCTCCTCAGCCTCTTTTCTGTATCTTGCCTTTTCATCAAGGGTTATATCATATATAGAGATGGTCTTTCCCTGAAGTGCCTCCTTTATACTCTGGTCAAATTCTACAGGCCCTTTATTAATATATCTGTCGGTTAATCCATAGTGAGCTGCCACCTCAAGCCTTTTAGTTTCATTATTAAGGAGTCTGAGCATGCATGCCTTTACCTTAAGGACCTTCACAACATTTGTTACAATAAGATTCAGGACTTCATTAAGAGAGAGACTGCTGCTAATGGCCCTGCAGATATTCTGGTAACTTTCAAGATACACCTTCTTTTCAAATATCTTTTCTGCACATTCAGGGCATATACCATGGGTGATGGTCCCAACACCTGATTCGGTAAGATATCTCTCTATACTTTCCCACGCATCATCGCCTGTTCTTACTTTTTTACACCAGGCACAGAGGGCAAGGAGGCCCTGCCTTCTTCGTTCAAGGACAGTCTTTTCAATGGCTGATATTACCGAACCAAGGTCTTTTACTATGGAGATCACACCTTTAAATCTCTCACCTTTAAAAAAAGGCCTGCACCTTTCTTCAACGGGTATCCTTCCTTCGGGTGTGACAATATAGAGATTTTTTCTTATCTCTGTCTTTGTCTGATAGCAGAGAAAGGCAGGTAGTTCATAGAGCTCAAGGCTATGACCTGCTTCATCCTGATATTTAATAAGGTCCTTTTTAAGCTCCTTACCGAGAAGATCTCTGGACCCAACGAGTTTCTCAAACTCAGGATTTATGTACCTTATTCTGAGAGATTCATCAATAAAGTATATTGCCTCTGGAATAATTTCAATGATTTTATTTCCCATACTTTAATTATGCAGATTTAAGAGTGAAAGTTTCAAGAAGCACTTTCAAGAAGGGGTCAATATATGATATTATTTAAAAAATGGATAAGGCAGGTATTATAAAGGAGGCCCAGAAGTATCTTGCCAAAGGCCAGATAGATAAGGCTATCTCTGAATTCGAGAAACTTCTCGATTCAGAGGATGGCAATATTTACAATACCCTCGGAGATCTCTATCTTAAAAAAGGAGACACAAAAAAGGCAATCGAGATATATCATCGTGGTGCAAGGATATTCAAGGACCAGGGTTTTTATGATAAGGCAAAGGCACTTTATAAAAAATTGCTGAATCTTAATCCTGCTGATTACATGGCAACCCTTGCCCTTGGCGAACTATGCGAGGAAAAGGGTTTAGCAACAGAGGCAATCAAGTATTATCTTATGGTTGCAGATCTGCTGACAAAAGAAAAAAAGAAGAATGAACTTGTTGATGTATATCAACGGGTTCTGAACCTCTCTCCCTCCAATCTTCAGATGAGGGTAAGGGTAGCGGATATCTTTTATAAAGAAGGTCTTTCTGAAGAGGCTGCAAAACAGTACAGTGTAATTGGAAGACTCTACCATGACTCTGGTGACCTTAATAAGGCAAAGGATTATTATGAGAGGGCGATATCAATTAACCCATCAGACAGGGGTGCTAATCTTGGCCTCTCAGAGATTTACCGGAAACAGGGTGATTATAAAGGTGCCATAGAAACACTCAGGAGGCTTCTTTCCACCTCTCAAGAGGATGTAAATTTATTGACTCAGTATGTGAATGCCCTTGTAGAATCAGGTGATATTTCTGCTGCTGAGAATGAACTCAGAAAACTCGTAGAACTTGATCCTTCAAATATTACGGCAAAAAAGCATCTTGCAAATATATATCTAAAACAGGAGCGTAAAGAGGAGGCCTGGGATCTTATATCCCCATCTATTGATCAGATAATATCCTTTGACAGAAATGGCATCATATCTATACTTGAAGAACTAAAGGATGTGGAGCCAGCAGAGTGCACAAGAAAGCTGATTGTGATTTATAAGGATACAGGAGATACAGATAGGGCCTTTCAAGAACTCGTTAATCTTGGAGATTATTATCTCAGCTCAGGTATGGTTGAAGAGGCAAGGAACTGCTACAAAGAAGCTGAGGCTATAAGACCTGATGATCAATATGTGAAAACAAAACTCTTTGAGATAGAGGCTCCCTCAGAGGAGACCGAGGTTATAAAGGTCAAAACAGAGGGGAAAGGGTTTGAGGAACTTCTCCAGGAGGCTGATATATATCTTAAGTTCGGGGTATATGAAGAGGCAAGAAAGAGGCTTGAGCCTTTAAAGGTTCAATATCCTGAAGAACCAGAAATTCATCTTAAACTGAAGCAGCTTTATATAGAGATGGGTGATAAGGAGATGGCTGTGGCAGAATGTCTTGCCCTTAGAGAGATATACAGAAGGCGTGGGATGATGGAAGAGGCAGAGGAATGCATGAAAGAGGCCATCTCTATAAACCCCGATGATCCACGATTACAGATAATCCCTGAGGTTCAGAAAGGAGTTTCTGAAGAGAGGATATCATCGGTGGGGAAAGTAACAGTTGAAGAGATTTCAGGACTGCAGGAAGCAGAAAGGCCTTCCAGAGAGGAATACCTGGAGGCCTTTACAGAAGCAGAATTTTATGAAAAACAGGGCCTCATAGAAGAAGCACTTAAACTATACAGGAATCTCCATTCAATATTTCCAGAAGATGAAGAGATAACTCATAAGATTGAAAGCCTTTCCAGAATGCAGAAACCTGCAGAAGAGGTAAAGGAAGAGAAAATCCCTCTTGCTGAAGAACTTGAGACAGAACTTGTAAATTTAACTGAGACATTATTAACAGAAGAAGTGATGATCGAAAAGGAGCCTGAGTTAACAGATGCAGTTATGGATATATTTGAGGAGTTCAAGAAGGGGCTCGAAACTCAGGTAAAGGAAGAGGATTCAGAGACCCATTATAATCTTGGTATTGCCTATAAGGAGATGGGTCTTATAGATGATGCAATAAAGGAATTCCAGCTTTCAAGAAAAGACCCTTCCAGATATATACCCTCAATGAACATGCTTGCCATTTGTTATAAAGAAAAAGGTTTTAATAAACTTGCCATAGATACACTTGAGGAAGCCCTGAGGGGCCTTGATAGGAATGCAGAGGAGTATCTTGCCATGAAGTATGAGCTTGCTGATGCCTGTGAAAGGGATGGTGATACAGTAAGGGCACTGGAGATATATACAGAGGTTTATGGCATAGATTCTTCTTTCCGAGATGTATCAAAGAAGATTGAGACATTGAAGAAGGCATCTTACAGGCATATAACAAAGGAAAATTTATCTCCTTCTGAACCTGAAAAAAAGAAAAAGGACAGGATATCTTATATCTGAAAGACAGGGTATCCTCAAGGCCTTTATAATACGACAAACCGGTGCGACAGAGCAGTAGAACAGCAGACCTTATTAAGGAATAAAATATTTTACCATAATAACTACTGCACTACTGCGATAAGGCTTTTTGGCATCAAAATACTATTACTATCGGCAATCCTGTGTTACAGCCCTAAACTGCCTATAGGAATGGCCTGGGGATGCCGATATTTCGGGGTTCACGGGGTGAAGCTTGTCTTCACCCCGTGCTCTAAAGGCTTTACCTGCGACACCTTAGTGTAATACTATTAATAAGCTTACTATACATAACTAACTTCACCTTTTGGGTGAAGACTTTTTGCTACAAAATAAATAAAATTTGTCGCATTGTAAAGACTTTGAGGCAGACTGCCAGTTTTCTAATGGCAAAATAGAGTTAGCATGGGTAGATGCAGACTCTGTAATACCATCTCAACTTATATATCAGCAGAACTTTCGGTCTGCCTTGATTGCATAAGGAAGAACCCAGTTGAGGCAATCCCATTAGCAACAGAGGCCCACAGGAGGAGTAGAAGGAGATTTGGCCTTCCTGAATATCCACCAAAGGATCCTTATGGTGTGTCCTGCAGGCTGTGTGTTAATGAATGTAAGATACCAGAGGGAGGACTCGGTTATTGCGGTTTAAGGAGAAATGAAAAAGGAAGACTTACTGGTGTAACAAACTCTGAGGCCAAACTTTCATGGTATCACGACCCCCTTCCTACAAACTGCGTTGCAGACTGGGTATGCCCTGGTGGCACTGGCTCAGGTTATCCCCTTTATGCCCATTTCAAGGGCCCTGAATATGGATTTTATAACCTTGCTGTCTTCTTTCATGCCTGTTCTTTTAATTGCCTTTACTGTCAGAACTGGCATTTCAGGGAAGAGACATTAATGCCGGAGAGAAGATCTGTAAAAGAGCTTATCTCAAGTATAAATTCAAGGACATCCTGCATATCCTATTTTGGAGGTGATCCAGCACCACAGCTACCCTTTGCAATAAATGCCTCAAGATTTGCAATTAAAGAAAATAAGGGAAGGATATTAAGGATCTGTTTTGAGACAAATGGTTCAATGAACAGAGGTCTTCTTAAGGCCATGATTGACCTCTCCCTCAAGTCAGGTGGTTGCATAAAATTTGACCTCAAGGCATGGGATGAGAACCTCCATATTGCATTAACAGGGGTTACAAATAAAAGGACACTTGAGAATTTTAAGGAGGCATCAGGATATATTCACCTGAGACCTGAGCCACCTCTTTTAATTGCAAGCACACTCCTGGTGCCAGGCTATATAGATGATGAAGAGATAAGGGAAATCTCAGGATTCATCGCCTCATTGGATCCAGAGATCCCCTATAGCCTCCTTGCCTTTTATCCCCATTTTTACATGAAGGACCTTTCCCTTGTAAAAAGAGAAGATGCCTATAGATATTTAAAGATAGCTCAGGAGCAGGGTCTAAGAAATGTGAGGCTTGGTAACCTTCATCTACTTATCTGAGTTCATCATACCAGTATGGCAGAGAACAAAGTCGTATTTCAGGGGATCTTCAGGATCAAGCCTTTTTAAGGCACTGGTTATCTCCTTTGCCATCTTCATATCAGGTGTTTTTCTTTTCGTTAGACCCAGTCTCTTACTGATCCTTGCAATGTGGACATCAAGTGGAACTATCAATTTATTTTTTGGAATACCCTTCCAAATACCGAGGTCTATCTCATCCTTCCTCACCATCCATCTTAAGAAGAGGTTCATCCTCTTACAGGCACTCCCAGCTGATGGAAGTGGAAAGAGTTGCCTGAGGCCAGCTGTTAATTTATTATCAAGAAGACTGAGACAGTATCTTGAGAATCCCTCTATTGCATTGAGGGTATCCTCATCCTCAGGGCTGTAAAATCTGCAGAAGACATCTTCAAGACTATTATGCCTTTGAAGCAATATGCTCAGCATCCTTATGAGGTTAATTATGTCTTCTTCCTTCTGAAATCTATAATAAAGGCCTTCAAAAGGCCTCTGTCTTGATGGTTTAAAATGAAGAAGAAAATCATGGGGACTGCTGCCCATCCTTTTTAATATCTTTTCTATCACAGGTTTAAAGAGCTCAACCCTACCATAGGCAAAGAGTGCTGCAATAAACCCTGCAATCTCCATATCCTTTTTTCTCCTATATCTATGAGGAAATTCAACAGGGTCATTGAGAAGCCTCCTTGAATAATCAAAGCCCCTGCAGGTCTTTTCTATAAAGGACTTAACAGGACAAAGGTTCATAAAGGAGTAGGTAGTGTCAAGATCTCTGTGTAAATTCATCTAAGGGTTTAATCCTCCATTTATCATTTAAATGACTGATTACTGCATAGACGATCCTCTCTATAGAGGCTGTATTGTTAAAGCAGCTCATCGGTCTTGTCCTTCTTCTTACTTCCCTGAATGACCTCTCTATTACATTTGTGGTCCTCAGTTTTACCCACATTTCTCTGGGAGTATCGTAAAAGTTCAATAATTCCTCTAAATCCTTCTCTATGCACCTTACTGCCTTAGGATAAATACCACTCCACCTCTTCGCCCACTCCTTCCATTGCCTTATCGCCTCTGCCTTTGACGAGGCAGAATATATCCTCCTTGCTCCATTGATGCATTCCCTT
>CALJEL010000058.1 GCA_938074335.1 uncultured bacterium
AGGTTATCCCTCGACATGACAACGAGTCGCTCTACAGTATTTTCGAGTTCCCTGACATTTCCTGGCCAATCATAATCTATGAATGCCTTGAGGACATCCTTATGAAGAGAGACCATCTTCCTGTGCTTCTTATTAAATTTATTGAGGAAATGCTCAAGCAAGAGAGGAATATCCTCGCGTCTCTCCCTCAGAGGTGGTATAAAGACTGGTACCACATTTAGACGGTAATAGAGGTCTTCTCTGAATCTGCCTTGCCTGATAAGTCCCTCGAGGTCTCTACTCGTTGCTGCTATTATCCTTACATCAACTGATATAGTTTTCTCGCTTCCTAATCTTTCAAACTCCTTCTCCTGCAATACCCTGAGTAGTTTGACCTGCGTCTGGATCGGCAGGTCTCCTATCTCGTCGAGGAAAAGAGTTCCCCTGTGAGCGAGTTCGAACCTACCCTTTCTCGCTGATACAGCACCTGTGAATGCTCCCTTTTCATGGCCGAATAATTCACTCTCTATCAGGTTTTCAGGAAGGGCTGCGCAATTTATCCTTACAAAGGGGCCTGAAGATCGACGGCTGTTATAATGAATGGCATGTGCCACGAGTTCCTTCCCAACACCGCTTTCTCCTCTAAGTAAAACGGTTGTATCTGTATCAGCCACATGGCGTATAATATCATAGACCTCGAGCATTGCTTTGGACTCACCAATTATATTAGAGGGCTTGAATCTCTCTTTTAATTCTTCCTTCAGCCTTAGGTTTTCGTTTATCAGTCTCTGCCTCTCCTCAAGGGTTGATTGTCTGAGCCGTACGGCCTGAGCTATCATTGATGCTATTATGGATAAAAGGCGTACGTCCTCTTTAAGAGAGACCTCATCAGAAAAGAGTCGATCTGCGCTCAATGTGCCTATTACCTCATTGCCTATCTTTATGGGAACACATATAAAGGATATGTCTTTTTTATTTATCCTCGCCCCTGTTCTATTGAGAAACAGGGGTTCTTCAGAGATATCCCTTACAACAGCTGGCTCACCAGTCTGGACGACCTTTCCTGTTATTCCCTCACCAATCCTGTACCTGCCGCGCTTCCTCTGGGTATCTGATAGACCATAGGCCTTATCTATGTATATCTCTCCTGTCTCACGATTCAAAAGGGTTATTGTGCCTCGCATCATTTCAAGTCTTTCAGCCATTGATCTCAGCACGGGTTCCAGTATCTCTGATAGATCCAGACTTCTTGAGAGAATCTGGCTGATCTCAAAAAGGAGAGAAAGTTCCTTAACCTCTCTTTTTATGTTCATTGCTATAAGGGTCATCAGGAACAGGAAAGTAGCCCCGGAGAATCTGCCCGGGGCTACAGGATTTACAGTAGTGGTAGATAACGATCTACCTCATAAGGATGGATCCTGATCCTGTATTCATCCCATTCTATCTTCTTGCTTGCAATAAGCTCATTGAATATGTGGTCTCCAAGGGCTTCCCTTAGAAGTTCGCTTTTTTCTGCTATCTCTATTGCCTCTATAAGGCTGCCAGGTAATTCCTCTATTCCCATCTTCTGCCTTTCTTCAGGAGATAGATGATATACATCAACCTCTGTTGGTTCAGGAAGTTTATAACCCTTTTCTATTCCCTTCAGGCCTGCATGGAGCATACAGGAGAATGCGAGATAGGGATTACAGGCAGGGTCAGGTGAGCGTAGTTCAATCCTTGTTGCCTTCTCCTTACCTGGTTTATACATCGGTACCCTTATTAAGGCAGAGCGATTCCTTCTTGCCCAGCATATATATACGGGTGCCTCATAACCAGGTACAAGCCTCTTGTAAGAATTCACCCACTGATTAAGGACAAGGGTGATTTCCTTAATGTGCTTTAAAAGTCCTGCTGTGTATGACTTTGCCACATTAGAGAGGTGAAACTTATCGTTTGGGTCAAAGAAGGCATTTTTATCACCCTTAAAGAGGGATTGATGGGTGTGCATACCACTTCCATTTTCACCAAAAAGGGGTTTTGGCATAAAGGTGGCGTAGACACCATATTTACGGGCAATCTCTTTTACAGTAACCCTGTAAGTCATAACCATATCCGCCATCTCAAGGGCATCAGCATATCTCAGGTCAATCTCATGCTGTGATGGCGCAACCTCATGATGGGAATATTCAACCCTTATTCCCATTGACTCAAGGGCGAGTATGGTCTCACGCCTGAGGTCTTCTGCAGCATCCAATGGATAATCAAAATATCCGCCTTCGTCAAGGATTTCAGGGCATTTTTCTGACTTGAAATAAAAATATTCAAGCTCTGGACCAAGATAAAAATTTGTAAATCCCATTGCCCTCATCTTCTCAAGGTTCTTTTTAAGTATGTATCGCGGGTCTCCTTTGTAGGGTGTACCGTCAGGTTCAAGGATGTCACAGAACATCCTTGCCACTGCCTTTTCCGTTGGCCTCCAGGGAAGGAGTGTGAATGTGGCAGGGTCAGGTTTTGCGAGCATATCGCTTTCATCAATCCTTGCAAATCCCTTGATAGATGAGCCATCAAAGCCCATCCCTTCTTCAAAGGCTAAATCAAGCTCATCCACATGGATTGCAAAACTCTTGAGCTGACCATGGATGTCAGAAAACCAACATCTTACGAATCTCACATCATGCTGTTTGATCAACTCCATTACATCCTTTTTGTCCCTCGGTTTTTCCATTAGTTCCTCCTCAGATTAATTTTTTATATTGAAAAAGGCCCTGTAAAACAGGTCAGCCTTTAGTCTATATCTCGGATAAAGTCTTTCTGTTTGTCTTGTTATGAGTTCTATATCTTCTCTATCAGAAAACCATTCCTTAACAATCTCTGGAGTAACCTCTATATGAAACTGTAGGGCATAAGAATCCTTGTATCTGAAGGCCTGTTCTTTGAATAGATCAGATGAAGCAAGCCTTATCGCCCCTTGAGGAAGGTCATAGGTGTCTCCATGCCATTGAAGGACAGTGGCATTACCTGATGGTTCAATAAGTGTCCTGAAGACCTCATCTCTACCCCCATCGATTGTTGCTTTAATATCAAGCCATCCGATCTCCTTATTTTTACCGGGATATACCTTAGAGCCAAGCACATGGGCAAAGAGCTGTGCACCAAGGCAGATGCCAAGGACTTTGATCCCCTTTTGCAGGGCCTCTTCCATGGATAGGGCAACCTTTCGGAGGAAAGGATATTTATCCATCTCATATACTGCCATCGGTCC
>CALJEL010000059.1 GCA_938074335.1 uncultured bacterium
CATAAGCTGCTTGCCTCCTTTGTAGTTGTTAGAAGCTACTACTTTAACCCTTAAACAAGGGGGGAGGCAAGCTAATTTTAAACAATGTATTGATATGCAAAGGTTTTTAAAGCTTTTAGCTTAAAAACTTTTGACATTACTGCTGAGACAGAAAGGAGGTCACCATGAAAAAGGAGTTTACAAGAAGGGACTTTCTCAAACTAACAGGTGCACTCAGCAGCGCCCTCCTGATAAAACCAGGGGCTGTATCAGCCTACAAGGAATTTTCTGGATGGCCTGATGCCTATGGGTGTCTGACTGATCTCAGTGAATGCGTTGGTTGCAGGAGCTGCGAGAAGGCATGTAATGAGGCAAATAGTCTTCCTCAACCAGCCATACCTTTTGATGAAGGCTCTGTTTTTAATGAAAGAAGAAGACCTGATGCAAGGGCCTTTACAGTGGTTAACAGATTTACAGACCCACGAGACCCTAATAAATTCATTTACAGAAAGGTTCAGTGCAATCACTGTAATGAGCCAGCCTGTGCAAGTGCCTGTCCTATCCATGCCTATGAGAAGACACCAGAAGGAGCAGTCCTCTATGACCCTGCCAAATGTTTTGGTTGCAGGTACTGCATGATAGCCTGTCCTTTCTATGTGCCAGCCTATGATTATGAAAGTGCCCTTGAACCCAAGATTGTAAAATGCATAATGTGTTATCCAAGGATAAAGGCTGGAAGACTTCCTGCCTGTGTTGAGGCATGCCCTGCTGGAGCCATAACATTTGGCAAAAGAAGAGACCTCATAAACCTTGCAAGAGAAAAGATTATGAGAAATCCACAGAGATATGTAAATCATATATACGGAGAGCATGAGGCCGGCGGCACATCATGGATGTACATATCACCTGTTCCCTTTGAATACCTTGGTTTTCCAATGAATATACCAAAACATCCTCTCATAGAAGAGGTAAAGGGATTTCTTGGAGCTGTGCCTGTTGTCTTCACGGTCTGGCCTGCCCTCTTTGGAATGGTCTATGCAGCGGTAAAACACAGAGACGAACTCTTTAAATCAGAACACAGGGAGGTGAAGAAATGAGCAACCATGTAATGGAAAGAGAAAGTTTTGCTTCCTGGTTTATGAGGAAGCTTACACTGGGCATGTCCTGGTCTGAGTATGCAAGAAGCCTTGTAACACCCTTCAACATAGTGGCTGCCTTAATTCTCCTGATAGGTCTTCCTGTGATAGCCACAAGATTCCTTTACGGGCTTGCCTCTGTAACCCATGCATCAAATGACTATCCCTGGGGGATTATACTTGGATGGGGACTCTTTGGAGGTGTGCCGCTTTCAGCAACAGGGTTTATCATGGGAACCGCCTTTTATATCTTTGGATTTAGAAGATACAAGCCCCTCCTGAGGCTGGGACTTCTTACAGGGTTCATGGGTTATTTCTTTGCTGTTGTCTATCTTCTTGTTGACCTTGGAAGACCCTGGAGGATCTATTATCCAATGATTATTGGATTTGGAACAGCCTCTGTTCTTTTCCTTGTTGCCTGGCATGTGGCGACCTATCTTACTGTCCAGTTCCTTGAATTCAGCGAAGCAATACTTGAATGGCTCAAATCCAGAAGGCTCTACAGGTGGGCAACCATGATAACCATTGCCATGACCATTGCAGGTATTATCCTTTCCACACTGCACCAGTCAGCCCTCGGAGCACTCTTTCTCCTTGCACCTGGCAAACTTCATCCACTCTGGTACAGCTCCTATATACCCCATCTATTCCTGAGCTCAGCAGTATATGCTGCACTTGTGATGGTTATTGCAGTGAGTTTTCTTATCGCCAGGTATATGCCACATGTTTGCGATGATAACTTTCTTAAAAACCTTGACCCACTCACAATAGGACTTGGAAAGGGAGCTGCCATAGGTATGTATGTCTATTTTGCCCTGAAGATGGTTGCCCTTGCCCATGATGATAACTGGTCATTGCTCAACACTACCTATGGATACTGGTATCTTGTTGAGGTCCTGGGATTTGTGATCATACCCGCCCTGATTCTTACCTACGGAGTGAAAAAGGAATCTCCAGGGATAGTGAGATTCGGGGCATTCTATTCAATAGCAGGTGTAATTCTGAACAGGATAAATGTCTCTATAATAGCCTTTAACTGGCAGCTACCCGACCATCTCCATCATATAGTTCCACCTTTAACAGAGGTGATAATGGTTCTAACGATAGTGACAATACATATACTTGTCTTCAGATGGATAGTGAGAAGAATGCCCGTGACCTATGAACATCCTGAATATAAAGAATTGCATCATTAGAAACAGGGGCAGGCCTTAGCCTGCCCCAATTGTTCTTTCATCAAGATGGAGGGTTTATGATAATAATCATAATTGCCATATTACTCCTCATAAATCCTTTACCAGTCTTTTCTGAAGAAGGGTGTATTGATTGTCACTCAAAAAAGGGGGGCACAATAAATTTTGATGATAGTAGCTTGATGGATGTCTCTGTGGATACAGAGCAGCTTAAACTCTCTGTACACAGTAATCTTCAGTGCCCTGACTGTCACAGCGATATAACCCTCAGTGACGGAAAGCATCCTGAAAGGAGATTTCGCAGCAGGGAACACTTTAAGATAAGAACCTCGCTTCTCTGCAGGAGATGCCATCCACCCCAAGATATAAAGACAAAAAAGATACATGAACAACTCTTCATGGATGAAGAAAGAGGAACACCCCATCCATGCACAAATTGTCATGGCTCCCATGGAGTGATGCCGGTAAAGAAAAAACTCTACAGGGATGAAGAGGCCTACTGTCTTTCCTGCCACAGATCAAATTATTATATTAAGATTCAGAAATGGTGAGACCCTGAGTATCAGTATCAAAAAAGAACATATTGAATCATCTGTTCATAAAAACCTGAACTGTGTGGATTGCCATTTTGGTTTTTCCCTGTCATCACATCCAGAAAGGAACTTCAAGACCAGGCGTGACTATACCATAGCCAGTTCAGAGATATGCAGGAGATGCCATTTTGACAAATATGTAAAGACCCTTGAGAGTATCCATTATACGATATTAAGCTCTGGAAGACTTGAGGCACCTGTATGTATAGATTGTCATGGCTTTCATTCAATACAGAGCATGGGCAGGGAAAAGGTCCTTATAGCCAAAAGATGTGAGAGATGTCATGCCACTATTTATGAAACCTATATTAAAAGTGTTCATGGGAAGGCCTTAATTGATGAAAGAAATCAAGATGTGCCTGTTTGCATTGATTGCCATACATCCCATGACATAAAGGATCCACTCACCACAGACTACAGGGAAAGGATACCAGAGATATGCAGCCGCTGCCATTCAGAACCCTCCATAATGAATAAATACGGGCTATCCACTGATGTGGTCAGTACATATCTGTCTGATTTCCATGGAATAACACTTTCATTATACAAAAAGGAAAGGAAGGATAAACTTCAACCCTCCAGACCCATGGCAGTCTGTACAGACTGCCATGGAACCCATGATATATCCCGAATGGGTATTGATAAGACAGTAATCAAAAAGAACCTTTTAAAGAAATGCAGGAGCTGTCATCCTGATGCATCAGAGAACTTTCCTGATGCCTGGGTCTCCCATTATGGAATAAGTCCTAAAAAAACGCCTCTGCTATATGCCATCAACCAGATTTACAGGATCCTGCTGCCTCTGGTAATAGCAGGGCTTGCCTTACAGGTTGTCCTTCATATATGGAGATATGCTGTCAATAGATAGAAAGGAGGGTTCCATGGAAGAGAGGATAAAAAAATTTTCAAGCTTCAGGATATGCGAACATGCCATAGCAATGATAGTATTCTTCGTCCTTGTTTTCACAGGACTTCCTCAGAAATTTTATAATCTTGAGATATCAAAGGCAATAATAAATTTATTTGGCGGGATAGACATGATGAGATTCATTCACAGGAATGCAGGTCTCTTTTTCTGCCTTCAAATATCAGTCCATATAATCTATGGCGCAGTAACCCTATATAGAGGTGCTGAACCAGTTATATTCATAACAAAAAAGGACTTTAAGGATGCAATACATAATCTGAGATATTATCTTGGATTTGATGCAATTCCAGCAACTACAGGACTCTTTACCTACAGACAGAAGTTTGAATACTGGGGAGTTCTTACAGGTTCAATTCTGATGGCACTCACAGGACTTATCCTCAGGTTTCCTGTAACTGCTACTGATATCCTTCCAGGGATTCTGCTCCCTGCCTCAAAATTGATTCACACAAACCATGCAATAATACTTGTAATTATTATTATCTGGCACCTTTATAATTCTGTCTTCAATCCCGAGGTCTTTCCCCTCAACAGAAGTATATTCACAGGATATGTCTACAAAAGAGTATAAATATTTCAAAACACCGAAACTTCATACTTTTTTTCTTTATCTATTTTATAATTAATTGATGGGGTGAGCGAAAGGAGCCTTCAGAAAAGAATCTTCCTGACTGTAATACTCGGGATATCCCTGATGTTTCTCAGCTTTGGAATAACTGCTTTTTATATCATCAAAAAAACAATTGAAAATTCCTTCAGCAATAACCTCGCCCTCTGCAGGACAATAAGGGATAATGTTGACCATTTCCTTTCTGAAAATATCAACAGGCTCTATGATATCTCTCTCTCGGGAAGCATTAATCTCTACGACAGGAATTTTATTCCTGAAAAAGAGGCGCTGAAAAGGGCCTATCATTATTCTATATTCAAGGAAGGAATTTTTATTGCTGACAGAAAAGGAACCCTGCTTTTGAACTTCCCTGAAAGGCCATCAGAACTCTTTTTAAATATATTGAGTATAGAACCGGTAAGTAAGGCATTAGAGCTTGCACGACCTATTGTATCAAACATTTACACTGTGGAACCATCCATGAAGAAGGTTGTCTTTACCCTTGTGCCGCTCAGGGATAAAGATGGAAATTTAATTGGTATTGTAGGAGGAGAGATTGATCCTACAAATCCCTTCTTCTCCAGCATCCTTAAACTTGAAGGGCTCGGAGAGGACAGATATATAGACGTTGTAGATTCAAACGGGATTATTATTGCCTCATCAAACAGGAGGAGGATCCTGAACTTCTCGGATCATGATAATTTCATAAAAAAACGCATAACAGAAAAAAGAGAAGAGATAACCACCTGCCATGAGTGCCATACTGAAAAAGTTATCTCAAGTAACATCATAACGCTTGTTCCCTCAAGGATAGCACCCTGGGCAATTGTTCTTAAAGAGAAAAAAGAAAATGTCTTTTCCACAGTGACAGAGCTTAAAAAAACCTTCCTTACCCTTGGCATCCTCTTTACAGGGATTTCACTCATTATCACCATAGGAGTAAGCAGGAGCATAGTAAACCCCGTGCAAAATCTTATTAAGGTCACTGAGAGGATTGCTGATGGAGACCTTTCACAGCCTGTTCCTGTTTATGGAGATGACGAGATAGGTACCCTGAGCAGGAGTTTTGAAAAGATGAGGAAACGCCTTCTTGAATATACAGAAAACATAAAGAGATACAATCTTGAGCTTGAAAGACTCGTTATGGAAAGGACTCTGAAGATACGGGAAAGCAAGCAGAGGATCCAGAATCTCCTTAAAAAGGTCATAACCTCACAGGAAGAGGAAAGAAAAAGGATATCCAGGGAACTACATGATGAGACATTGCAGGACCTCTCTGCTATCCTCATGAGGGTGGATATGTGCAGACTCTATCCACAGAATATTACAATGGAAAAGATAGAAGAGGTAAGGAGTATTACTCTAAAGGCAATAGATGGTATCTTTAATATTATTCAGAACATGAGACCATCTATACTTGATGACCTCGGTCTTGAGGCTGCAATAAGATGGCTTCTCAACAGCCATCTTAAAGAAAAGGGAATTGGATATTTTGTAAGGATAGATGAGAAGATTAAAGATATAAGATTTTCACCCGAGGTGGAGATAACCATATTCAGGATCATACAGGAGGCTATTACAAATATAGCAAGACACTCCAGAGCAGAGAATGCCTTTATCAACATGAAACTGGCAGAAAAAGATATAGTTGTTGAGATAGAAGATGATGGAGATGGCTTTGACATTTACAGCGTATTTAATGAAGCAGCAATGGTAAACCGAACAGGAAGGGGGCTTGGGCTACTCGGCATGAAGGAAAGGGCATCTCTTATTGGCGGAAGATTAAAGATATGCAGCTCAAGGGATGCTGGTACAAGGGTAATTGTAAAAATACCCCTTGATACAGTAAGGAGGGAAAATGACAAGAGTATTAATAGCTGATGACCATGCCCTTGTTAGAGAAGGTATAATTGCCTTTTTAAAGATGTGTGATGACATAGAAATAGTTGGTGAGGCCTCTGATGGTATAGAGGCAGTGCAGATCACAGAAAAGCTCAAACCTGATATTGTCCTTATGGATATAAACATGCCAAAGCTCGGAGGCCTTGAGGCAACCCTTGAGATAAAAAAAAGGGTGCCCGAGGTGAAGATACTAATCCTTACTCAGTATGATGACAGGGAATATATATCAAGGCTCCTCAAGGCAGGTATCTCAGGGTTTATTTTAAAAAAGGCAGCAGGCACAGAACTCATAAACGCCATAAGGGCAGTAAAAAGGGGAGAGCTCTATCTACATCCCTCTATTGCAAAAGAGGTTGTTCAGGGTTATCTTGATAAAGAAAAAGTCCCTGTGGAAGACTCCTACGACAGGCTTACAGAAAGGGAAAAACAGGTCCTGAAACTCATATCAGAGGGTTATACCTATAAAGAGATAGCTGACATGCTCAAGATAAGTGTAAAGACAGCCATAGCCCATCATACAAAGATAAGTGAAAAGCTGAATATCCATACAAGGGCAGGGCTTATAAAGTTCGCCATCAAGAAGGGGATAATCAAGATTGACGAGCTAAACCCCTAAGGCTGAAGATAAAGTCCATTTCAACAGGAGAATTCATTGGTAATGTATGGGCACCTATGGCAATCCTTGTGTGCCTTCCGCGGTCTCCGAAGACCTTTACAATCAACTCAGAGGCAGCATTCAGTACAAGGGGATGGTCTTTAAAATCCTCTGATGTCTGTAGATACCCGTTTATCCTCAGGCATCTATCAATCTTCTCAAGATCTCCAAGATTTGATTTAATAATGGAAAGACAGTTGAGGACAATCTGCACTGTGCATTCCTTTGCCTGCTCAATACTCAGGTCCTTACCTATCCTTCCCTGATAAAGGAGCCTGCCATCTTTAACGGGCAGTAAACCACTTAGAAATATAAGACCATTATACTCAGCATAAGGTATATAGACACCTATCGGAACTGGTAATTCAGGGAGTTCATAACCAAGGTCTTTCAGTATCTCCTCAGGCCTCATCCTTTTTCTCCTTACCATCTCTCATAAATGCAGGGATATCAAGAGGATCATCATACTGCAATAATTCCCTTGGAAGATCAAAACCATCAAGAGATTTTGAAAGCACCCTTCTTGCACCATAATTGATACCAGAGGGTTTATGAGGCGATGGACCTGCGGCCTCATGGAAATCGTCAGACTTCCTGGTCTGCTCCATGTGTTTTAATATCGGGCTATCCTCAGTTAAAAAAGTATCCTTCCCATCACCTTCCACATTGAGGGTTTCGGTAAATCTCCTGTCTTTAAAGATTTCAGGTGAGTCTGACTTTACTTCAGGGTCATAATCACCAGCAACAATTGTTACCTTGATGGATTCCTCCATTGATTCATCAATAATTGCTCCAAATATAAGATGCACATCCTCATGGACCGCATCATAGATAAAGGAACAGGCATCATTTACAGAGTCTATATCCATGTCAGGTCCGCCTGTTATATTAAGCAAGACCCTTCTTGCACCTTCAATCTTTGATTCCTCAAGAAGCGGGTTCATAATTGCCCTTTTTGCTGCCTCTATGCCCGAGCCTTTACCGGATGCCATACCAACACCCATGACAGCCCTTCCAGCACCGCTGAGCACGGTCCTTACATCAGCGAAGTCAAGGTTTATCAGGCCTGGCTTAAGTATCAGGTCAGTTATTCCCTGAACAGCCTGTCTCAGGACATCATTTACAAGTTCAAAGGACTTTGTCAGGGACATGCCCTTCTGGGCAATAAGCCTTATCCTGTCATTGGGTATGACGATTATAGAGTCCACATTCTTTTTTAGTTCCTCTATTCCGTTAAGGGCATTGTCAAGCCTTTTCTTTCCTTCATAATAAAAGGGCTTGGTAACAATAGCCACTGTAAGGATCCCCAGGTCCTTTGCTATGGCTGCAACCACAGGAGCTCCTCCTGTGCCTGTGCCTCCACCCATACCTGCAGTGATGAATACCATATCAGCTCCTTTGAGAACCTCCTCTATCCTTGAGGCATCCTCCATGGCAGCGTCTCTACCAAGCTGGGGATTGGAGCCTGCTCCAAGACCTTTTGTTATCCTTGAGCCTATCTGAAGCTTTAATGGTGCAAGTGAAAGGGAAAGTGCCTGTGTATCTGTATTTATTGCTATGAATTCCACCCCTGTTATTCCAGAGGAGATCATACTGTTTATGGCATTTCCACCTCCTCCACCAATACCTATTACCTTTATCCTTGCACCACCTTCTATGAGTTCTTCAAGCTCAAACATAGGCTACCTCCTTTTAAAAGGGTTTTCGGTGTGTTTAAAAGACCCCTTGCCCATTCTATTAAATCCTCAATCCGATACCTCCAGTTCTTATCACTTCTCTTTCTCTCTGTGGCCATCTTCCATAGACCAAATACCAGACTATTCTGAGGGATGAACATACCTGAAAGAACAGGAGAAGCCCTGAATCCTTCAGGATAACCTATCCTCACAGGCATACCAAGAAGGGATTCAATAAGGCTGTCAAGCCCGTTAAGTAACGAGCTCCCTCCTGTTATTACAGTTCCACATAGACCTGGTAAGCCCTTCATGGAATCCTTAATTAAGGAGATAAGTTCCTCAGCTCTTGCATAGATAATCTCTTCAACAATTCCAAGAGAAACAGTCCTCTTATTCCTTAAACTATCTATCTCTATCTCATCTGGTGAATTCCTTAAAACCGCAGAGCCATATTTTATCTTAAGCCTCTCTGCCTCCTGAACAGGTATCTTCAGGCCTATGGCAAGATCATTGGTTATATGATTACCTCCCACAGGTATGGTTTCTGTTGAGATAAGCCTCCTGTCTTTAAATATAGAAATATCAGTTGTACCCCCTCCAATGTCCACAAGCAAAACACCTCCTTCAATCTCTTCATCCTTGAGTATTGCCCTTTGAAGGGCAAAGGGTTTAAAGATAAACTCCTTTATCCTCAAACCTGCCTGCTCACAGGCTCCTGAAAGGTTTTCCAGATGATTTACCAGGGCTGTTATTATCTGAACCTTTACCTCAAGTCTGAAACCCTTCATACCCAGGGGATTTTTTATTCCTGATTCTCCGTCAAGGGAAAATTCCACAGGGATAATATGAAGTAGTTCCCTGTCAAGGGGGATATAAACAGAGCCTGCAGAGTTTATTGCATTCTCTACATCTTTGTCTCTGATCTTCTTCCCACCAATCCCTGTAGCACCATAACTTTCTATAATCTGAATAGAGCTTCCTGATATGGCAGTTATGACAGAGTCAACCCTTATGGAATACCTTTTTTCAGCCTCCTTAATGGCATCTTTAATAGAGCTGGATGCCTCCTGCATATCAATAATAACTCCCTTTCTTATGCCCTTTGATGGAACCGTAATAAGACCTTTTAATTCAGGACCACTGGCTGTGAGCCTTCCTGTTAGGAGGTTAATCTTGGTTGTGCCGATATCAAGGCAGTTTATCTCATGAGCCATCTTTATTTTCCTTTACTATCAGTCTGTCATCAAACCTGAGGTCAATAATGGATGGACTGATTGCCCTCTGCCTTATTGATGGTGCAAAGTCTATGAGCCTTTTTAGCTTTTCATTGTACCTACCATATCCTACCCTTATGGAGACCTGATTTATTCTATTGTCAGCATCCTTTCTTAACAGTATTGTAAGGTCTTCCTTTTTGGAACCTGTAAGGATTATATTGCCCTCCCCAGGGGTGATACGGAGTGTTCTCATCTCCTTGAGAAGTAAGAGGGCCTCCGTGAGCAATTCCCGGTTTTCATAATCAATCTCAAGGATTGGAAGCATCACAGGGCTACCCTGCCGGAGCTCCTCAAGGATAACACCTGTATCATCAATCAGATAAACCCTTCCTTCTTTTTTTATCACTGCCTCTGGCCTTGCCTCCTCAACCCAGATAATCAGTCTGTCAGGGAGTCCTTTTCTTACAACAGCCTCCTTTATCCAGGGTGAGCCAATGAGCCTGTGATAGACCTCAGAACTTGATATCTCAATGAGACTCCTTTTAGCACTCTTCCTTAAACCTGCAATCCTCTTGATATCCTCCTCAGAGAGTACCTCATTCCCTTTTATAATAATCCTCTCAAGGATGAACAGACCCTTTATTGCCCTGTAAGAAAAAAAGAGAATCAGACCGAGGATAATAAATCCAGCAAGTATGAAAAGGCCCACGGGCCTTTTCTTCATCTCCAGGTCTCTCAGGTTCCTATGCCTTTTTGAGTGCATCAAAGAGTATCTCCTTTACAAGGTCATCAAAACTTATGCCAGCAGAACCGGCAATCTTTGGAAGAAGAGATGTCTCTGTCATACCTGGTATTGTGTTGACCTCAAGGACAAAGGGTTCACCCCTGTCTGTAATTATAAGGTCAACCCTCGTGGCACCCCTGCATCCAAGTGCCCTGTGGGCAAGAAGCCCTGTCTGTAGTGCCCTCTGAAGTATAGCCTCGGGTATCTCAGGAGGGATTATATACTCTGTCATACCAGGTGTGTACTTTGCCTTGTAACTATAAAATCTCTCCTTTGGTCTCACCTCTACTGCACCGATAGCCCTGTCACCAAGGATTCCCACATGGATCTCTTTACCCTTAATATATCTCTCAACAATACACTGACCGTACTTTTTTGCCTCTGCTATGGCTCCCGATAGTTCTAAAGGAGCCTCTATAATGCTCACACCCACGCTTGAGCCTTCCTGAACCGGTTTCACAACAAGTGGCAGTCCCAGCCTATTGACTATCTCCTTTTCATCATATTCCTCATCAATGAGCATAAAGTCAGCCACATTAAGACCTGCTGACTTAAATAATCTCTTTGAGGTTAATTTATCCATTGCAAGGCTTGATGCCATGATACCTGAGCCTGTATAGGGAATACCCATTACCTCAAGGAACCCCTGTATGGCACCATTCTCTCCTATACCTCCGTGAAGGGCAAGAAAGAGGCAATCAAATCTTCCCTTCTTTAAAAATTCTGAAAGCATAGAGGGTACAACGGGTTTGACCTTCAGGGTCTTTAAAAAATCCTTTTCCTGAGGAGCCGGTTTATAGGCCTCTGGCCTAAGGTCTATCCTCTCAACCCTGAAACCAAGTCTCTCAAGACTATTCGCAATAGCCCTACCGCTTCTTAAAGAAACCTCTCTTTCAGAGGAAAGCCCTCCCATGAGCACACCTATCTTTAATTTACTGACTGATAAGCCCTTCCTATTTTTCAATTCTTTCATAACCCATACCTTATAATCTTTACCTCAGGTTCAAGGAGGATGTTAAATCTCTTCATCACCCTTTCCTGAACCTGTTCCATTAACCTCAGAAAATCCTTCTGTGTACCCCTTCCTTTGTTCACTATAAAATTTGCATGAACCAAACTTACCTCCATATCTCCAGACCTCATACCCTTACAACCAGCCTCGTCAATAAGCCTGCCGGCAAAACCTCCCGGAGGATTTTTAAATACAGAGCCTGCTGATGGAAGATTTATCGGCTGAGTCTGCCTCCTCCTGTGTAAATAATCTCTCATCACAGACTCAAGATCTCTGTTTTTATTTTTCTTCAAATAAAACTCAGCCTCCACTATGATGTCTTCGTCATTAAAGGAAGAACTCCTGTAATTAAATGTAAGTTCATCCCTCTTGAGCTCCTTTAACACACCTTCTCTGGTAACAATCCTTACAGCCCTGAGGTTATCTTTTATCTCGTATCCATAGGCACCAGCATTTCCCTTCACAGCACCTCCTATAGTCCCTGGTATTCCAAGAAGACCTTCAAGTCCCTGAAGCCCTTCCCTGACAGTAAACCTTACAAGATGGGCAAGACTCAGGCCTCCACCTGCAACTATAGTGTTTTCATCTATTCTTTTTAAATATCTCAGACCTGAAAGGGAAAGGACAAAAAGCTCCATCTCCTCATCAGGCCAGACAACATTGCTTCCACCTCCAACTACCATGTATCTTATGGAGCTCTCCTTAAGAAGAAAGAGCAATCTCTGGAGTTCCTCCATATCCCTCACATGGATAAAGGCAGAGACAGGCCCTCCTATCCTCAGGGTCGTATGATGCCTCATAGGTTCATCCTCAAGAACAGTCATACCCCTGTCCTTCAGGGCTCTGGTCAGGTCCTTAATCGTCATGCTTTAACCTCTTTATCAGCTCCTCTCCTATCTTCCAGACATCTCCTGCTCCCATGGTAAGGACGATATCAGACTCCTTTAATATCTCCTTAACGGTCCTGATAAGCTCCTCCCTCTGAGGGATATAAAATATAGATGCAGACCTGAGGGGAAATGTCCCTGCATTGCTCCTCTGGATTATGGATTCATAAAGGACTCCTGTGCTAACACCCTCTATGGGTTTCTCACCGGCAGGATATATGTCCAGGAGAAACAAAATATCGGCATCACCAAAACATGTGGAGAACTCTCCTATGAGATCCCTTGTCCTTGTATATCTATGGGGCTGAAATATGAGTACAAGCCTACCCCTTTCCTTTAGAAAGGACTCCTTAACAGCCCTCAGTGTGGATCTTATCTCTGTAGGATGGTGCCCATAATCATCATAGAATCTTATCCCGTGGACAGAACCTTTAAACTCAAGCCTCCTCTTTATACCACTGAAGGATGCAAGGCCTCTTTTTATGGTTTCCCTGTCAAGTCCAAGTTCACTGCTTACTATAAAGGCTGCAAGGGCATTAAGTGAGTTGTGGACACCGTAAAGGGGTAGAGAAAATCTTCCCTCATAAACTCCTCTATTGAATATCTTGAAGGAAAGCCCTCTTTCAGAGGATTCCACATCTGATAATCTCACATCTGCATGCTCAGAAAATCCATAGGTGATCACCTTTCTCTTTATCTGAGGAAGTATCTGCCTCACATGGGGATTATCTATACAGAGGATGCTCAGTCCATAAAAGGGGACCTTATTGGCAAACTCAGTAAATGCCTGTTTGAGGGTCTCCATGTCCTTGAAGAAATCCATGTGTTCTCTGTCTATATTTGTTATAACAGCAATGGTAGGATTAAGTTTAAGAAAGGAGCCATCGCTCTCGTCAGCCTCTGCAACGAGAAAGTCTCCTCCTCCAAGTCTTGCATTTGCACCCGTGACAGTGAATCTTCCACCTACAATAATTGTGGGGTCGATCCCGGCACATGAAAGGACATTTGCTATAAGGGAGGTGGTGGTTGTCTTTCCATGAGCACCGGCCACAAGGATGCTATACTTAAGTCTTCCAATCTCTGCGAGCATCTCCGCCCTCGGTATCACTGGTATATGAAGTCTTCTTGCCTCCACCACCTCTGGATTCTCCTCTGAAATAGCAGAGGATATAACCACCACATGGGCATTGTGAACATTCTCAGGTCTGTGACCTATGAATACCTTTATACCAAGAGACCTCAACCTCTCCACTGAATCCGAGTCTCTCATATCAGAACCCCTTACCTCATAGCCAAGATTATGAAGCACCTCTGCAATACCACTCATCCCTATCCCGCCAATTCCAACGAGATGAACGATCCTGTAATCAAAGGGATTCTTGAAAGAAACAGTCCTTAAGCTTTTTTCAGGCCTTATCATTTTTACTCCTCTTTTTATTAACCATGGTCTTTATGAGATCCACAACAGCACCTGTTGCATCAGGCCTTCCAAAGGCCCTGCTGTTTTTTTCAAGGTCTTTTCTCAATGATTCATCCTTGAGCAATCTCTTTATCTCCCTTGCCAGCCTCTCACCTGTAAGTTCCTTCTCCAGTATCATTATGGCTGCTCCCATATCATGAAGTTTTTTTGCGTTGAATTCCTGATGTCTCTGAGCTGCATATGGATAAGGTATTAATATGGCTGCCTTGCCGAGGGCTGTTATCTCAGCAAGTGTTGTTGCACCAGCCCTTGAGATTATCAGGTCTGCCACTGCGTAGGCCTCAGGCATCTGATATATAAAAGGAGCTACTGTACCTGACATGCTGTATTTTCTGTACGCCTCCTTTACCTGTTCATAATCACTGTCGCCTGTCTGATGAAGGAACTGAAGGTCTTCCTTCAGATCTGCAAGATAAGGAAGTGAGCCCATGACAGCCCTGTTTATATTCTTTGCTCCGGAGCTTCCTCCGAAGATAAAAACTGTATATTTCTGAGGTGAGAGGCCAAAGAGTCTCATACCTCCTTCTCTTGAGCCCTCCAGGATCCTTGCTCTTATAGGATTACCTGTAAGGATTGTCTTTCTGGAAGGAAAGAAATTAAAACTCTCATGATAGGTAATACACACTGCACTGGCAAACCTTGAAAGCACCCTGTTTGTAAGACCTGGTATGGAGTTCTGTTCGAGTATCACTGTAGGTATGCCAAAAAAACTGGAGACAAATACAGGAGCAAAGGAGGCATATCCACCGACACCTATGACGGCGTCAGGTCTGCAGGACCTGATAATCTTTATTGAATCTGTGATGGACAGGAATATATTCAAAAGGCCCTGCAGTGTTTTTAAGATTGACTTCCCTACAAGGCCTGATGAACGGATAAATTCAATCCTGTAGCCTTCCCTCGGGATAACCCTTGCCTCAATGCCATTTGCTGTACCGATGAACAAAATATCCTTTATCCCCTCTTTCCTGAGCCTTTCTGCCACCGCTATGCCAGGAAAGAGATGTCCGCCTGTGCCACCTCCTGCAATAATAACCTTCATGATATAACTACCTTTCTCAACTTCCTCACATAGGCCTTCTTCTTTTCTATAATCAGCTCTTTTTTCTTAAGCTCATCCCTGAGGATATATTCAGAATTTCTGGAGATATTGAGAAGCATTCCCACTGCCATCATGTTTACCACCAGAGATGAACCACCATAACTGATAAATGGCAGGGGCAGACCCTTTGTCGGTGCAAGCCCTGTTGCAACTGAAAAGTTTACCACTGCCTGTATGGCAATCATAAGGGAGATACCTGATGCAAGATAATAAGAAAAGGGATCCTTTGTCTTTTTTGCAACAGAGACTCCTCTGAGAAATAGCCAGAGAAATAACAGGACAACCATATACGCTCCAATAAGCCCGAGTTCCTCTCCAACAAGGGCAAATATAAAATCATTGTGTATTGCTGGAAGATAGAGAAGCTTCTGTTTGCTCTCTCCAAGGCCAACACCGAAAAGACCACCACTGCCAAAGGCAATCAATGACTGAATAAGCTGGAAGCCGCTTCCTGCCGGGTCGCTCCATGGGTCAAGGAAGGCAACTATCCTCCTCCATCTGTAAGGCTCTTTTATAAGGTAATAAACCAGGGGGATCAATATCACTCCAAGAGAGGCAATATACCTGAGTCTCATCCCTGAAAGGAATATCATTGAAAGTGTCAGTATCCCGAAGGTCATGAAAGCACCGAAATCAGGCTGCTTTATGAATATCACCTGAAAAGAGGCCATTACAAGTAGAGGGATGATCATCTCCCTGAACCTCTCCGGCAGATATCTCTTTCCTGACATATACCAGGAAAGGAAAAGGACCATGGATAGCTTTGCAAGTTCTGATGGCTGAAAGGCTGTTGGCCAGAGTCTTAGCCATCTCCTTGCACCGCCAGCACTGATGCCAAGATTAGTGAAGACCAGTATGAGCAAGAAGAAAGAAAAAATAAGAAGTGGTATTGCCATTGCCCTTATTACCTGCAGATCTATATTTGTAAAGAATAAAAGCAAAAGGATACCTATTAAAAAGGTCAACAGTTGTTTCTTGAGATAATAATAAGATTGTGTACCTGTCTCTGGTGATACAGAGGTTGAGCTATAGACCATGAGTATGCCTATCATGGAAAGGATCAGGGTTATAAAAAGGATAGTCCTGTCAATCCTTCCTGATGCCACTTTTAAGCCCCCTGACGATATCTTTAAAGACCCTTCCCCTATCTTCAAAGTCCCTGAACATATCAAAGCTTGCACAGCCAGGGCTGAGGAGCACCGTATCACCAGGAGATGCTACTGAGCGAGCCCTGTAAACCGCATCCTTCATATCAGAGGCAATTAAGGTGGGGACCAGGTCTCCAAGGCTCTTCATAATCTTTTCCCTTGCCTCTCCTATGAGGATCAATGCCTTTACCCTTTCTTTAACAAGAGGCCTGAGGACCGTGAAGTCTCCTTTTTTATCCCTTCCACCTGCAATAAGTATCACATTATAAAATCCCTCTAAGGACTTCATGAGGGCACCAATATTGGTTCCCTTTGAATCATTAATATAATTGACACCATCAATCTCCTCAACGAACTCGGTCCTGTGTTCCAGTCCCCTGAACTCAGTAAGGGTCTTTTCTATTGCCCCTGCCTGGGCTCCAGCAATAAAGGCCATAAGTGATGCTGCCATGGCATTTTCTATATTATGAACTCCCTTTATCCTCATGCCCTGAAGATTGATAATAAGATGCTTATCTTTAAACTCGAGCCTTATACCTCCATGATCAACACAGGCTCCTTTTACAGGCCCCCTCCTGCTGAAGTAAACCACATCACAGGAAAATCTATCTGACAATCTCATTACCTCTTCATCATCTCCGTTAAGCACAAGGAAGTCTCCCTTCTTCATATTAAGGCCAATGAGTGCCTTTGCCTCCCTGTATTGCTCCATTGAGCTATACCTGTCAAGGTGGTCTGGTGTAATATTGAGGATTGTTGCAATAGAAGGCCTGAAGTCCTTTATTGTCTCAAGCTGAAAACTTGAGACCTCCACAACAAAGGCATCAGGTATTGAGCTCATGCCCTCAATGATCTCAAATATATCCATTGTAAGTGCCTTACCTATATTGCCTGAGACAGATACCTTTATACCCTGTTCCTTAAGCATTAGTCCGAGGAGGGTTGTAACAGTTGACTTTCCATTGGTGCCTGTAATTGCATAAAAGGGTATGTCTCTCCTTACGGGTGTAAGACCTGCCCGAGCTACCCTGTAGGCAAGTTCAAGCTCACCAATCACCTCAATGCCCCTTTGCCTTGCCTTCTCAAGTAAAGGCATATCGGTCCGAACACCAGGGCTTATGACTATAAGATCAGCATCAAGAAAATCCCTTTCATTATGACCACCAGCCTTTATTTTTATCCTCTCCTTGCCAAGAAGCTTGAGAAGTGAGTCTTCCTGATTAAGTCTGAGTTCATCAAGGGACTTCATATCAGTAACTGTTACTGATGCACCAAGCCTCTCAAGCAGAAGGGCTGCGCCCATTCCGCTTCTCTGAAGTCCCATAACAAGTACCTTTTTATTCTTGATATTCAAATCTCAACCTCCATACCTCCCTTTGCATTCCCCACTTCACCTTTTAGTGAAAAACTTTTTGTTAACTGATGAATAAATCTCTCTCTCATTATAAAGGCTTTGAGACTTACCCCATCCTCTTTCATATATCTCTGGACCATTGTCATCTTACCTTCAATGTGGCAAGGCTCAGAAGTGCAAGCATTATACCTATTATCCAGAATCGGACTATCACCTTTGGCTCCTGCCATCCAAGAAGTTCAAAGTGATGATGTATTGGTGCCATCTTGAATATCCTTTTGCCTGTAAGTTTATAAGAGGCAACCTGAAGTATCACCGAGACAGTCTCTATCACAAAGATCCCTCCAACAACAGCAAGGACAATCTCATGTTTTGTTATGACAGCAAGGGTACCCAGTGAGCCTCCAAGGCCAAGGGAACCCACATCACCCATAAATACCTCTGCTGGATAGGAATTGAACCAGAGGAATCCAAGGCTTGCCCCGAGCAGGGCGCCGCAAAATACCGTGAGCTCTCCAGTTCCTTTTAAAAAAAGCACCTGAAGATATTTTGCCAGACCCGCATGGCCTGCTATATAAACAAGCACACCATTTGCAATTACAGCTATTGCCACCAACCCTATAGCAAGACCGTCTATACCATCAGTGAGATTAACGGCATTGCTGGAACCCACTATTACAAATATAGAAAAGGGGATATAAAATATCCCAAGTTCAATAAGCAACCTCTTAAAGAAGGGTACACTGAGGACGGTCTTATAAGGATCCTCAGGATTGAGATAAAGTATTATTGATATAAGGGCTGCAAGTCCTATCTGGGCACCAAACTTCTTGCAGGCCTTGAGACCCTTTGGATTCTTCTTTATCACCTTCAGATAATCATCATAAAATCCTATAAGACCGAATCCCACCATGCTCAGAAGGATTAAAAGCACATATCTGTTATGGAGATCTCCCCAGAGAAGCATGGTTATCAACACAGAGCCTATAATCATGAGGCCACCCATTGTGGGAGTGCCTTCTTTTTTGAGATGGCTTTTTGGTCCATCATCCCTTATAACCTGTGTGAAGGAAAACCTTCTCAATCTCTCTATGATATAGGGGCCTGAAAGGTAGGTAATTAAAAAGGCTG
Organism: uncultured bacterium; assembly: GCA_938074335.1. GTDB lineage: Bacteria > Nitrospirota > Thermodesulfovibrionia > Thermodesulfovibrionales > CALJEL01 > CALJEL01. Next base: position 18,788 of record CALJEL010000059.1, read on the forward strand.
TAATTACAGCAAGGGCCGTCCTGAAGGTTATGTATTTAAAGACATTAAAACCAAAAAAATAATCCTTTAATGAATAAAGAAGTTCACCAAGCATCATTGTCTCCTTGAGATCTTTACATTATCTTTAAACATATCCATGACCCGCTCCATTGCCATAAGCCTTGAACCCTTTATAAGCACAGTGTCACCAGGCCTGAGTATCACCGAAAGCAGTCTCCCGGCCTCCTCCACAGTCTCAAGGCTGTGGACCTCTATTGCCTTTGCCTCCTGGGCCGCCTTCTTCATCTCAGGTCCAACTGCAAGGAATATATCCACCCCTTCGGAACTGAGGAGCCTTCCAAGTTCTCTGTGAAGTTCCTCTGAATAAGGACCAAGCTCAAGCATATCTCCAAGCACAGCTATTGCCCTTTTATTTTTTAATCTGAGCAATTCTTTCAGGGCATTCTTCATGGAATCAGGATTTGCATTATAGGCATCCACTATAAAATTCACTCCATCAATCTCCTTTATCTCAAGCCTGAGCTTTATACCCCTGAAATCTTCAAGACCTTCCTTTACAGTCTCAAGGGGTGAATCAAGATAAAGGGATACAGCAGCTACAGCAAGGGAATTATAAAGATTTCCCATCCCCGGGATGCTGAGCCTTATATCAGTCTTTACAGAGAGCCCTTTTGAAGACAGGGTCTGAAGGGCTGCAATGAGTTTATACCTGGAGCCTCTATCTTCAAGTCTTATGTCCTCTGCCCTGACAGAACAGTCTTTCCCTAGGCCAAAGGTTATGATCTTATAATCTGTATTTGTTTTGAGTCTTTCAAGATACCTGTCATCTCCATTTATAAAAAGCACCTTAACAAAATCTGCCATCTCTGCCTTTGTCCTGAAAACGCCCTCAAGCCCGGCCATACCCTCAAGATGGGCGTGGCCTATATTGGTTATTACACCGTAATCAGGTCTTGCTATCTCACAGAGTTCCCTTATGTCACCAGGCCTTGAGGCACCCATCTCAAAAATACCGTAGTGAGCATCACCATATCTGCTGACATTATTTATCATTGATAAGGGAAGACCTATCTCATTATTGAGGTTTCCTTCATTCTTGAAGGCAGTACCTCTTCTGGAAAGGATATGCCACAGGAGTTCCTTTGTTGTTGTCTTTCCATTAGAACCTGTTATGGCAATCAGGTTTTTTATACTCCTTTTCCTTAGATAAGTGGCAAGGGCCTGAAGGGCACGGAGGGTATCCTGAACAAGGACAATGGTCCTATCCTTAAAGGAATCTTCAATCCTTTGTTCATCAATAATGGCACCGCGGGCAACCTTCAGGGACTCCCCCAGGAAATCATGTCCATTAAATCTCTGACCCCTCAGGCAGAGGAATAGTTCTCCATCCTTTATGGTCCTTGAATCAATGGAAATAGAGGAAAAGGCATCCGGCCCCTTTGAAAGTACCCTTCCTCCTGTTGCCTTAACTATGTCATCAAGCAGAAGCATAGGCCCTCTCATTTAAGGCATTCCTTACTGTCTCCTCATCACTGAAATAAAATCTCTGTCCCTTTATCTCCTGATAATCCTCATGGCCCTTTCCAGCCACAAGGACTATATCTCCTTTCTGGGCAATCTTTATGGCCTGTCTTATTGCCTCTGTGCGGTCAGGTATAACAACATAATTTTCTCCTATCACTCCTTTGAGTATCTCTGCAATTATCTCATTAGGATCCTCTGATCTTGGATTATCATTTGTTATAACCACAAAGTCACTGAGTTTGGTTGCAATCTCGCCCATCATGGGTCTTTTGCCCCTGTCTCTATCACCACCACATCCAAAAACTGTTATTATCCTTCCTGACTGTAAAGATGATCTGGAAGAATCTGTTAGCACCTCCCTGGCAGTAAGTATTAATCTTTTAAGGGCATCAGGCGTATGGGCATAATCAACAATAACCAGAAAGTCCTGTCCCATATCAATCCTCTGAAATCTTCCCTTTACACTGGTAAGCCTCCTTATCCCCTCCTCAATTGCATCAAGTGGAATATCCATTGAGAAGGCTAGCGTAAAGGCAGCAAGGATGTTGTAGACATTGATCAATCCTATAAGGGGTGATTCTATCCTGATGAGCCTGTTATTAAAGGTAATATCAAATCTGAGACCCGTAAGGCTATTATCTATATTCAGGGCCCTGATATCACCTGAAATAATACCATATGTAATGGTATTCCTGAGAAGGGATTTTAATCTCACCCCGTATTCATCATCATTATTGATAATGGATGGTGCAGCATTTTTTAAAAGATCCTTAAAAAGCCTTGACTTTGACTGAAAATAATGCTCCATATCACCGTGAAAATCAAGATGATCTCTTGAGAGATTTGTAAATACCGCCCTCTCAAACTCAGTTGCATCCACTCTCTTTAATGCAAGGGCATGGGATGAAACCTCTGTCACAACCGCCATGCAGCCCTGGTTATAGCACTCCCTTAATAAGGACTGGAAATCAAGGGATTCAGGTGTGGTATGAGATGCGGGGATGCTCCTGTCTCCTATCTCATAATGGATAGTTCCTATAAGGCCTGTCTTTATCCCTGCCGCCTCAAGGATTGACTTAATAAGAAAGGTTGTTGTGGTCTTTCCGTTGGTGCCTGTTACTCCGATAACAGGTATCCTCTGAGATACCCTGCCAAAAAAGTTATTTGATATTATTGCAAGGGCACTCCTTGAGTCCTCAACGGGTATGAACAGACAGTCTCTGTATTTATTTTTCCACCTCCTGCTGGAACCCTCATGGACAATCACTTTTGCTCCTTTTTTTATCGCCTCTTCAATATATTCATGACCATCTGCCCTCTGACCTTTTATGGCAACAAAAAGTGAGCCTTCCCTTACATCCCTTGAGCTGTAAGATATGTGCTTTATCTCCCAGTCCTCTGATAAAGGATGCTGTGTATTAATTCCATCCATCAGCTCAATGAGTTTCATATATCCCCTCTGGCACCCCTTCTGTTTTCCGATAATTTATGTCTTCTCTTGGCACCCTGAGATAAGCAAGTGTTGCATCAGCAAGTTCTTTAAACACAGGTGCTGCCACAGTCCCACCATAATAACCTCCCTTTGGTTCACCTATAACCACTATTGCAACTATCCTTGGCTGAGAGGCAGGCACAAAACCCACAAAGGAGCTCACATATCTATCCTTTGAATAGGTCTTTAGATGCTGGTCAAAGAGCCTTGTGGTGCCTGTCTTTCCTGCAACGGTATTACCATCAACTCCTGCAAGTCTTGCTGTTCCATGCTCAGTCACAGTTCCAGTAAGGATCTCCTTTAATATAAAGGCAGTTCTTGAAGATAGTATTCTCTGAGAGCTGTATTTGAGTCTGTATATAGGTGTGCCATCCGGTGCGGTGATTGCTGAAACCACATGGGGTGTTACAAGCCATCCACCATTTGCCACTACAGCATAGGCCCTCAATACCTGAAGGGGTGTAACAGCAACCTCATAACCTATGGGTATTGCTCCCATCGAAAGAGTGGACCATTCCTCAGGTTTCTTAAGATAACCTGAGGCCTCACCTGGCATATCTATACCTGTCTTTGAGCCAAATCCAAAGAGCCTTGCATAATGATAGAGTTTCTGAGGTCCGAGCATCCTTGCAATCTTTATAGTCCCTACATTTGATGACCTCTCTATTATTTCTTTAAAGGTAAGCACACCTGAAGGATGCACATCCTCTATTATCTTTGAACCTATCTTTATCTTTCCTCCCTGACAATCTATCTTTGTATCGGTATTCACAATGCCTTCTTCAAGGGCTCCTGCTGCAGTAATCAGCTTAAAGGTGGAGCCTGGCTCATAGCTGTCTGTGAGTGCCCTGTTCCTTCTCACCGATGGATCATATTTATTAAAATAATTGGGGTCATAGGCTGGTCTTACAGCCATTGAAAATATCTCACCTGTATAGGGATCCATCATAATAACTACACCCCATCCTGCCTTCCATCTCTGCATAGCATCTTCAAGGACCTTTTCAGAGATATACTGAAGTCCTTCATCTATTGTAAGGACAACATTATTGCCCTTTGGTTCCTCCAGACCATCTGAGAGGTATCTTCCATTTGCATCCCTCAAAAGGGATGCATTCCTCAACGCAGCCCTTAATTGAGAATCATATATAAGCTCTACTCCTTCTATACCCCTCTGATCTATATTCACGAAACCAAGGACATGGGAGGCAAGCTCAGCCTTTGGATAATATCGCCTTGATTCAGTCATGAATCCAATGCCCTTAAGATTGAGTCTTTTAATGGGCTCAACCTTCTGAGATGATATACCCCTTTCTATCCATACGAATTTCTTTCCTGAGGAGAGTCTGGCTTTAATCACCTCAGGTCTTTTATCTAAAAGCCTTGAGAGCATTAAAACATATCTTTCAGGAGAGTCAATCTCATGAGGTCTGCAGAACAGGGACTCTGCATCAAGATTTATTGCCAGCTCCCTGCCCTTTCTGTCAAGGATTAAACCTCTTGAGACCTCCTTTTTTTCTTTTTTATAATGCTGGACTTCTGCCCTTGCCTTCAGCCTTCCATGATTTATAATCATGAGATCAAATAATCTCATGAGAATCACAATAAAAAAACCAACTACAACTGTATTGACTATTACAGCCCGTCTTGTCATTGCCTGTTAAACAAGAGCTCATCAAGCCTGAGTGTTCCTGAAACCGTAATAACCTCTGGAGATTCATTTCTCTTTTTAAGGTGGATATATCTTCTGTCAGGGATAGCAAAACCTTTTTGATAGGCCAGGCCTTCTATCCTTTTGACTGAGGATAAAGAGGCCCTCTCAGCAAGCAACTCCTTTCTTTCCTTAACAAGCTCAATTTTTGTCTCCTGCAGTTTTGCAATATTGTATTCAAGGGCTGTAATGGCTGATCTTAACCAGATAATGGTAAAGAGACCCGCGATTATTACTGAAAGCAGTAAAAACCATTCATAAAATTTTAACACATTTCTTGTCTTTGAATAAATCATAATTTTTTTACCCCCCTCAGTTTTGCACTCCTTGATGAAGGATTCTCTTTTATCTCTTCGTCAGAGGGAGTAAGTGGTTTTTTTGTTAAAAGCTCCGCCTCTCCTCTTTTTACAAATTCCCTCATCATGTGTTTTACAATCCTGTCTTCAAGGGAATGGTAAGAGATCACCACAAGCCTTCCATCTTTATTGAGAAGCTCAAATACAGAAGACAGACCATTTCTTATCTCCTCAAGCTCGTTATTGACCTCTATCCTTATTGCCTGAAAGGTCCTTGTAGCCGGGTGCAACCTGCCCCTTCTTCCAGCTGCCTTTTCTATCACCTCGGCAAGCTCCTTTGGAGAATTTATTGGAGACCTGTTTCTCTGTCTCAGTATCGCCCTCACAATAAGCCTTGCCATTGGCTCCTCACCATATTCCTTTATAATCCTGAGAAGCCTTTCCTCAGGATAGGTATTGACAACATCCCAGGCAGTTATACCCGAGGACCTGTCCATCCTCATATCAAGCCTTGCTTCAGAAGAAAAACCAAAACCCCTTTCATCGCTTTTTAATTGATAGAATGAGACACCCAGGTCAAAGAGCGCACCATCAAGCCCTGAGATACCGAGAGAGTCAAGTTTCAGCAGGAGTTCAGAAAATTTTGATTTCACAAAAATCACATTTTTTGCCCTTAATCTCTCTGTTGAGATCCTCAGGGCATCCTCATCCCTGTCAGCACAGATAAGCAGACCCTTTCCATCAAGTAGCTCAAGTATTGCCATGGCATGACCGGCCATGCCAACTGTTGCATCAAGATATATGCCTCCTCTTGTAGGGTCAAGCATGCTGAGGACCTCCCTGACAAGAACAGGTCTATGATAGATTACCTGCCCTGATACAAGGCCTGTACCTTTATCATTTGATAAAGGGCTAATCTGTTTTTTTATGGCAATCATAGAGATCATCAGATTCCCAGGCCCGCAAGCCTCTCCATGGCTGTCTGGATATTTATCTTTGATGGATCAACAACCTTATCCCATTCAGGCCTTGCCCATATCTCTATCCTATCAACAACACCTACAACAACAACCTCGCCATCTATTCCAGCATCTTCTCTATAAGGTGCTGGTATAAGGAGTCTTCCCTGCCTGTCAAGCTCACATTCAATGGCAGAGGCTATAACCCTCCTCATAAAAAATCTCACCTCCTCATAACTCTTCGGAAGGGTCCTGACCTTATCAAGGAGCCTCTGCCATTCCTCCTGGGGATATAAATTCAGACATCTATCAAAAGGTGCATTCGTGAGATAAAGCCTTGGACCATAATGGGAAGTTATGATCTCCCTGAAAGAAGAAGGAATCATCAACCTTCCCTTTTCATCAAGGTTGTAGTAAAATTTTCCTGAGAAACTGGGCATGTTTTATTCCACTTTTTCCCACATATTACCACCAATATAATAAAAATCAAAGGCATTGTCAAGAGGAAAAATAAAAAGGGCAAAATAACTCAATATGTTGATGTCAAAAAATATGTGTCTACTATATATAGACAAAAGATTATCTGACTTAATTCAGGAAAATCGGAAAATGCTGATAGAAATTTCCACTAACCCTTTCAATAAGACTGGCAGGCTGCCAAGCTAAAGTGAGTTAGTATGCAAGTGAGTTAGTGAGTTAGAAAATACTAATTCACTAATTCACTAACTCATTGAGGCAGCCTGCCAGTCTTCTATTGGCAAAAGGAGGTAGCCGCAGGCTTCAGCCTGCGATAAATGGTGGAAATACAAAAAACGCAAGCTAAAGCTTGCGGCTACCAGCTGAACAGACTCTTATGAAGTGCAAAGGCTCTTTGTAGGTATCACAGTCGCACGCCTGATCCAGCAACGCTCCATAACTTCATATTGACACCAATTAGACCCTCTCTAAAATATTTCAAAAATATCCCTAAACTGCCGATAGGAATGGCGGGGGATGCCGAAAAGGCTTTATCGCGACACCTTA
>CALJEL010000060.1 GCA_938074335.1 uncultured bacterium
CCAAAAGGTGAAGCAAGAAATGTTTGGCAATGTTATTAAAAATCTTACATTAAGGTGTCGAGCGGGGTCCCCAGAAAATCGTCAGATTTTCTGGGGTGCTGATATTGCCTTTTCGGCATCCCCCGCCATTCCTATCGGCAGCTTAGCGTAAATGAATCTGAATTGCAACTGCCCGCATCAATGGGTTATCCTTGCCCTTGGTGCTGCCTTTAGCCTTGCCAGCTCAGATGCCCTCACAAAAAAGGCAGTAAAAGATCAGGATGAGTATCTTGTTGCATGGACACGGCTCTTATTTACCCTTCCGGTATTAGGAGTCCTGTGGTTTTTTATAAAGATCCCAGAGATTGACAGGACCTTTATCCTCGCCTTTTTCTCAGCCCTTCCACTGGAGATTATCACGGTATTTCTCTATATAAAGGCATTAAAGACCTCACCCCTTAGTCTTACCCTGCCATTTCTCAGTCTCACCCCACTTTTTCTGATATTCTCATCAAGCATTATTGCCGGTGAGACTATCCCTGTGCCTGCTCAAGCAGGGATAATGCTTATTGTTACAGGTGGATATATGCTCAACATCTCTACAGTTAGGACCGGACTCCTTGAACCCTTCAGGGCAATAAAAAAAGAAAAGGGTTCACTTTATATGATAGTAGTTGCCTTTATCTACAGTATTACATCATCCCTCGGCAAGGTTGCCATTGAGCATTCATCGGCATTGTTCTTTGGTATCACCTATTTTACAGTGCTTGTAATACTGACCGCTCCATTAAGCCTCTGGTTTGGCAGAAAGAATGTTAAAGGCTTTTTTCTTGAAGGTAAGTATAAAGGAGTTATTATTCCTGGTATCCTCTATGGACTCATGATAGTATTTCACATGTTGAGCCTTGACCTTACAAAGGTCTCCTACATGATATCTGTAAAAAGACTGAGCCTTCTCATAGGAGTTATCTATGGTCATATATTCTTCAAGGAAAAAAATTTTAGAGAAAGGCTCCTCGGCACATGCCTCATGTTCGGAGGATTTGTGATACTTGTAAATGCTGGCTGAAATAGGAACTGGCCCTGATTATTTTTCTGTTATAATTAACAATGCTCCTTCTTTTTGACATAGACGGCACGCTTATTGATTCTGGTGAGGCAGGTACAAGGTCTCTGAATCTTGCCTTCTGGGAACTCTTCTCCATAAGGGATGCCTTCAGGGATATACAGATGGCTGGCAAGACCGATATCCAGATAATGAAGGAAGGGCTCTTGAGGTACGGCATATCTGTTGATGGAAATCTCACCCATATTGTTGAGAGTTACCTGAGGAATCTTAAAAGGGAGATCAATAATCCATGGAGACACCTCAAGCCAGGTATCAAAGAGCTTCTTGAAGATCTATCAGCCCGAAAAGATATCCACCTGGGGCTTCTCACAGGTAATCTTGAAGAGGGGGCAAGGATAAAACTCGAGCCTTTTGGATTAAATAAGTATTTTCCATCAGGTGCCTTTGGAAGTGACCATGAAGATAGAAACAGCCTTCTACCCATTGCAATAGAAAGGTTTAAGGTCCTTACAGGAAAAAGATTCAGACCAGAGGACTGTATTGTTATTGGAGATACCCCAAGGGATGTCTATTGCTCAAAACCCTATGGTGCAAAATCTATTGGTGTTGCCACAGGACCATATAAGGCTGAAGCCCTTAAAAAGGCAGGTGCAGATGTGGTATTTGAGGACCTGGGAAATTTAAAGGAGGTTCTTGATATTCTGATAGGGTTCTGACTCTTTCTTTACTTTTTTAAATCCTTCTCGTCAGGTTCTAAATGCACTACCACATCCTTTATAGCAGGTATCTCCTTTTTTAATCTCTCCTCAACCCTGTCTGCTATATCATGGGCATCCTGAAGGGACAGGGTCCTTTGAACCTCCACATGAAGGTCAAGGAATACACATTCCCTTGTTCCCCTTGTTCTGATATCATGACATCCTGTAACACCCTCCACACCCATAACAAGCCTGCATATCTCTTCTTTATCCATCTGGACTGTATCCACAAGTATATCCACTGCATTTCTTATTATCCTGAAGCCTACCAGGGCTATCACAAATCCAACAATCAAACCAATAACTGCATCAGTCCGAGGGATACCAAGCCTTGAAAGAATCAAACCACCTATCACCCCTGAGGTGACAAGGATGTCTGAGCTCGTATGTCCTGCGTCAGCCATCAGATATTCACTCTTCAAGTTCTTTGCCCTTGAAACCTCATAGCGATTAACAAAGACATTAACCACAAGTGTTAAGAGCATTATTATGAAAACAGGAGCAGTTACCTCAGGTGCCTTATTTTCTATAAATGCATTGATCGATTTTTTAAATATCTCAAGGCAGGTAAGAAATATCAGGATGCCAATACCAGTAGTAAAAAGAGTCTCAAATTTCCTGTGACCATAGGGATGTCTTTCATCAGGCGGGCTTGAGGAAATGGTGATCCCTATATAGCCAACTATATTTGATATGCCATCAAATAAAGAATGGAATCCATCTGATAGTATAGCGACAGACTTTATTGAATATCCAAGGATAATCTTTGTGATTGACACAAGACAGTTCAACAGAAGGGTTATAAGAAGAACCTTTTTAATCTCCTCTACCCTTTCCATTAATCACCTCTGAGGCACTCAAAAAGACTATGAATTCCCCGGAGCTCCTGCATCCATGGTTGCATCATCATTAACGGAGACCCTGAACCGTTCTTCCCAGTGACTTTTGAATTCTTCAAATCTTCCTTCCTCTATTGCCTTTCTCATTATTTTAAAGAAATTCAGATAGAAATGGAGATTGTGTATGGTATTGAGCCTCATGGAGAGTATCTCCTTTGTAAGAAAGAGATGCCTGAGATAGGACCTTGAAAAATTTTTACAGGTGTAGCAATCGCATTCAGGATCAAGGGGAGAGCTGTCATATTTAAATTCTGACCTTTTTATACTCAGCCTTCCCTGACTTGTAAAGAGTGTCCCGTTTCTTGCATTCCTCGTAGGCATCACACAATCAAACATATCAAATCCCTTCTCTACCGCATAAAGCACATCAATCAGATCCCCGACTCCCATAAGATAGCGTGGCTTTTCCTCAGGCATTGCCTCTCCAAGGTAATCTATTATCTCATACATAAGCTCCTTTGGCTCATCAACACTGAGGCCACCAACTGCATAGCCATCAAAATCCAACTCTGTTAGTCTCTGAAGGCATTCCATTCTCAGGTCCCTGTAAGTACCTCCCTGTATGATCCCGAAAAGTGCCTGACCATGGTTCTTTAACTCTCTACACCTCTGAGCCCATTTAAGTGTAAGGTTCATGGATTTCATAGCATATTCATAGGTTGCTGGATAGGGTGTGCATTCATCAAAGACCATGGCTATATCAGATCCAAGCATACCCTGAATCTTCATTGCCTCATCAGGGCCCAGGAAATGCAATGACCCATCTATATGGGAGCGAAACCATACACCATCCTCGGTAATCTCCCTCAATGTGGAAAGGCTGTAGACCTGAAAACCTCCGCTGTCTGTAAGTATCGGGCCTTCCCAGGACATGAATTTATGAAGTCCTCCAGCCTTTTCAATAACATCCATACCTGGCCTCAGATAAAGGTGATAGGTATTGGAAAGGATTATCTCAGCTTCCATTTCTTTAAGTTCATGAGGTGAAAGGGCCTTTACCGTGGCATTTGTACCAACTGGCATAAAGACAGGTGTGTTCACAATACCCCGCTCAAGGACGAGCCTCCCTCGCCTTGCCCTTGAATCTTTATGGAATACCTCAAATGTCATATATAGCGCAGCAACGTAACAGAGCAGCAGTCCTTATTAAGGAATATTCTATCATACTCAACTGCTTTTAGTGCGACAGATCGACAGCACACCTGACGGTGCAGTGAGTTAGTGAATTAGTGAAATAGTGAATTAGAAAATACTAACTCACTAACTCACTTGCATGCTAACTCACTACTTTAGCTCTGTCGCACTATCGCACTGTAGCACTATGGTGCCCTAAACTGCCGATAGCAATGGCGGGGGATGCCGATATTTTGGGGTTCACGGGGACAGTAGGGGTAGGGCTTGCCCCTACCCTTTTGAGGGTAACCGCAAGGGTTACCCCTACGTCTTCACCCCGTGAACCCCGATGAAAATGCATTTCTATCGGCAAATTGAGGATGGTGTCGCTCTATTGCTCTGCTGTTCAATTTTTGTGATATAATATGCCATGGATGAAAGAAGAAAAGCTCCGAGGGAGCCGATCTTAGAGAATGTAACTTTTTCATTAAATATACATGAATTTCTTGAGACCAAAAGGGTAGAGGCAGAGGCTGATATTATAAATAAAAGTGAAGGTGGATTATGCCTTAAAACTCCTTTTCCCCTTGAGCCAGGCCATGTACTCATAATAAATAACAATGAGATAGGACTTGTAAGATGGTCAAGGAGGGTAGATTCCCACTATATAGCAGGTATAATCAGAAAGGGTAAGATCAATGGACTGTCCAAGGATTGATAGAAATAAAAAATACTGTAATTGTTCCTATGAGCCATGCTCAAAGAAATTCAGGTGCTGTGACTGTCTTCATTATCACAGGCAAAATGGAGAGTTGCCTGCCTGTTTCTTTTCTCCTGAGATAGAGAAGACCTATGATAGAAGCATAGGGAACTTTATAAAGCATTATAAATAATAGCAGTAGCCCTTTGCCCTGCTCTGACTCCTGTATAGCCGGTGTGGTGGAATGGCAGACGCAGGGGACTCAAAATCCCCCGCCCTTCGGGGCATGTGGGTTCAAATCCCACCACCGGCACCAGCTAAAGCATTCAAGATTTAATAAAATTACTTAACTCAATAAAGATGGCAGGCCACCCTTGAGTCTTCCTTTGGTTTAAGTTCAGGTGTAATTCTGTCGCAGGGCTCAAACCTCTCTGGACACCTTGGATGAAAAGGGCAACCTGAGGGGATATTAAGAGGGCTCGGTATATCATCTATAATTAAAGGCCCCTTTTTTGTTTTAGGTTTGGTTATTGATGGGATAGCCTCAAGAAGCATTACTGTATAGGGGTGCAGTGGCTTTGAAAAAAGTACCTCAGCTGGAGCCTCCTCAACGATCCTTCCAAGATACATCACCATCACATAATCACTGAAGTAATGCACAACCCTGAGGTCATGGCTTATGAAGAGAAAGGAAAGATTCTGCTCTGTCCTGAGTTCATGAAGGAGATTCAATATCTGAGCCTGAACAGATACATCCAGACTGGAGAGGGGCTCATCAGCAACAATAAGCTCTGGATTCACACTCAATGCCCTTGCAATACATATCCTCTGACGTTGACCACCACTGAACTCATGGGGATATTTGTGCATATCATCAGGGCTTAATCCCACTGATCTTAAGAGTTCTGCAACCCTGTCCTTAATCTCCTTTTTCTCCACAAGTCTGTGAATCCTGAGAGGTTCAGAAAGGGTTCCGAGGATACTGAGCCTTGGATTCAATGATGCAAAAGGATCCTGAAATATTATCTGGACGGATCTCCTGAACCGTCCCAGTTCCTCTCCTTTAAGACTGAAGATTTCCTTTCCCTTAAAAAGCACGCTGCCAGAGGTCGGTTCAATGAGTCGCACAACAAGCCTTGCAAGTGTGGATTTCCCGCATCCACTCTCTCCCACAAGGGCAACTGTCTCACCCCTCTGGACATGGAGATTCACTCCATCTACAGCCTTAAGTATGCCATCATGAATCTTGAAGTGTTTTTTTAGATCTATTACCTCTATAAGCTTCACACCCTCAGACATCTTACAAAATGACCCTCCTCAATCTCCCTGAGCTCTGGCTCAACACCGCACTCAGCAATAGCCCGCTCACATCTATCCTTGAAGAGGCATCCTTCCTGCACCTCTTTTATTGAAGGTATTGAGCCAGGAATTGGTCTTAAGGCCCTTCCACGGATCTCAGGCAGTGAATGAAGAAGCCCTATTGTGTAGGGATGCAGTGGGGCTAAAAATAATCTCTCTGTTTGTGCTACCTCCATTATCTTCCCTCTGTAGATTACAGCAACCCTCTCTGAATGCTGTCTCACTATTCCGAGGTCATGGGTTATTAAAAGCACAGTAAGCCCGTACTCCTCCTTCAATCTATCAAGAAGGTCAAGGATCTGTGCCTGAATGGTGACATCAAGGGCTGTTGTGGGCTCATCTGCTATAAGGAGTCCTGGTTTACAGGCAATTGCCATGGCAATCATAACCCTCTGTCTGAGCCCGCCTGAAAGCTGATGGGGATAGGACCTTAATCTTTCCTGAGGAGATGGGATGTTTACCTTTTTTAAAAGCTCAACCGCCTCTGTCAGGGCTTCTTTCTTTGAAAGCCTGTGATGGGTGACAAGCATCTCGGAAACCTGATAACCGATTGTTAAAACAGGGTTCAGAGATGTCATTGGTTCCTGAAATATCATGGCGATCTCCTTACCCCTCAGTCTTCTGAGCTCATCTGGCGGCAGTTTTAAGAGATCCATTCTTTTATAAATTATCTTTCCTGTTGAATACATGTTCTCTGGAAGCAGTCCCATAATGGCAAGGGCTGTCATGGTCTTACCGCTGCCACTTTCACCAACAAGACAGAATGTCTCTGCTGGATATATGGAGAGATCTAAAGAAGAAACAACTGGAAGATCCCCGGAAGGGCCTTTAAGATATATGGATAAACCTTCAAGAGACAGTAATTCTTTAAAAGAGACCTTTAGTTCACCACCAGGGATTGATTCTTTAATATCAGACATTTATCGATTTCGCCGCCACTATTTACTTCACCACAGGTCATGACATATCTTCCGCCTTAAGAAGTGATAGATAGATTTTTACCTCTTTGAGTCCAGGGTTAATCTCAAGGGCCTTTTTCCATTCCTCAACAGCAAGGCCTGCATGACCCTGCATGTAATAGGTGATGCCAAGCTGTATCCATGCCTGAACAAAATTTGGATTGATCTCCTTGGCTGCTGTGAACTCCTGGATAGCCAGACCTATCTTTCCTGTGGATCTGTAGGCCATACCAAGCTTCACCCTGACATCTGGAAGATTTGGCCTCAGGTTAAGGGCCTTTCTATATTCGTCTATAGCATCTTCATAGAGATCCATATCAAAATATAGATTTCCAAGCTTGAAGTGCTCATTAGCAAGCTTTCCAGCAAGATAAGGGTCTATATTCTTCTTTCCGCTGATTGCAAGCTGTCTGGCATTCTGGAATGCCTCCTGTGCCTTCTGAAATTCCCCAAGCTCATTATAAGTTACAGCCAGATTAAGAAGTGCCTCTGTATAAAAAGGATTGAGCTTCAGGGCAGCCTCAAAATATTCCACTGCTCTGTGAAGCTCACCCTTCATGCTTGCTATTACACCGAGCTTGTTCTGGACATCAGCATATTTAGGATTTTGACGTATAACTTCTCTCAGATAGGGCTCTGCCTCAAGGTATTTGCCCTCTTCAAATAATTCCAGTCCCTTTCTGTAAATCTCTTCACTTAAACTCGCCATGGAAATAAGTATATGGGTTCTCTATATATGTTGTCAACCTTTTACCAGCCCCCTAAACTGCCGATAGAATGGCTGGAGATGCCCATATTTCGGGGTTCACGGCGACAGTAGGGGTAGGGCTTGCCCCTACCATGTCATGATGAGCCTGTCGAACCATTTTGAGGGTAACCGCAAGGGTTACCCCGACGTCTTCACCCCGTGCTCTAAAGGCAATACCAGCACCCCAGAAAATCTAACGATTTTCTGGAGACCCGTCTGCGACACCTTAATAGAGCAGTAGAGCAGCAGAGCAACAGGCAATAACAGAGCAGTAGCGCAACAGAGCAACAGAGCAGCAGTTAAATAATTAAAAAAAATTCCTTAATAAAAACTACTGCTCTGCTGGTCTAAGAAGACTTTGAGGCATACCCCGCCATTAAAAATGCATTTCTATCAGCAAATTGAGGTAATAATAAGAAAAAATTCCTTAATAAAAACTGCTGGTCTACTGCACTACTGCTCTGCTGGTCTAAGAAGACCTTGAGGCAGACTGCCAGTTCTCTAATGGCAAAATAGGGTAAATTATATCACACGCAAGGGGAATAAAATAATGGCTCTTCACGGCATATGGTGCAAGTATAGTGCGATAGTGCGACAGAGCTAAAGTAGTGAGTCAGCATGCAAGTGAGTTAGTGAGTTAGTATTTTCTAATTCACTATTTCACTAATTCACTAACTCACTGCACCGTCAGGTGTGCTGTCGCTCTCTCGCTCTGTCGCACTAAAAGCTGTCGCTCCATCGCACTATTAATTGTTGGACCACAAAGGTGTCACTATCAAGGCATTTCAGCATACCGCACCAGCAGTTCAGGGTAATCCTCTTTGCTTTGATTAACTCATCGCAGAACATTTATAATAAATCTTATGAAACCTTCAAAGAATAGCAGCTCGGTGCTTTTTGCATTAATCTTATTTTTTATCTCTCTGACAGGCAGTGCCACTGCCACAGAGATCCATGAATATATCCTTAAAAATGGGCTCAAGGTCATAATCCTTGAAGACCATAAGGCACCTGTTGCAACCTTTCAGATATGGTACAGGGTTGGCTCAATTGATGAGCCAAAGGGAAAGACTGGTCTGAGCCATCTCTTTGAGCATATGGCCTTTAAAGGAACAGAAAGATATGGTTCAAAAGAACTCTCAAAGATTGTCCAGAAAAACGGTGGTATAGACAATGCCTATACAACAAAGGACTATACCGCCTATTTCCAGATACTTCCATCTGACAGGATAGCCCTCTCCATAGAGCTTGAAGCAGACAGGATGCAAAATCTCCTCCTCAGGGAAGAGGACCTTCAATATGAGAGGGCAGTGGTAATGGAGGAGCGAAGGCTAAGATATGAAGATAATCCTGAGGCATCTCTATTTGAAGAGGTTCAGCTTGCTGCCTTTAAGGCAGCTCCATACAGATGGCCTGTCATAGGACTTATGTCTGACCTTCAGTCAATAACCAGGGAGGATCTCCTTTCTTATTACAAAAAATTTTATACTCCTTCAAATGCCTTTATAATAGTTGCTGGTGATGTGACTGCAGAGGAGATATTAAAAAAGATTAAAGATGCCTTTGAGGATATACCATCAGAAAAAGTCCCTGAAAGGCATTATACTGAAGAGCCACCCCAGAGAGGTGAAAAGAGGATTTATCTAAAAAAAGAGGCTGAGGTACCATATATTCTTATTGCCTATCATGTGCCTGGTTTTCCTCATGAAGATGTGCCAGCCCTTAAGGTTCTCAGTGCCATACTTACTGGTAAGAGCGGGAGGCTCTACAGGGAATTGATATCTGAAAAAAAGATAGCAGCCTCTGTGGATGCCTATTATAGTGGCCTGAATAGATTTCCCTATCTTTTCTTCTTTGACGGAGTGCCTCTAAAGGGAAAGGATATAAAAGAACTTGAAAAGGGCATATATAAGGTGATAGAGGATATTAAAAATTCTCCTCCATCAGAAAGAGAACTACAAAAGGCAAAGAATCAGATAGAGGCAGCCTTTATAATGGAGATGGATTCAGTTTATTCTATGGCAAGGATTATAGGCACCTTTGAGCTTCTTGGTGGATGGAGACTGAAGGATAAATACCTTGAAGCCCTGAGGGCAGTTACATCAGAGGATGTCCAGAGGGTTGCACGGAAATATCTCATTGAAGACAACAGGACAGTCGGTATATTAATACCGTTAAAGCAGTAACCTTGCGACTGTAGTTGATTTAGCATGTAGGGGCAATTCATGAATTGCCCCTACAAACTGATCTGGCATTATCAAGTGAATCAGAAAGACTGAAGGAGATATAACATGAGACTACAATCAAACCTGAGGCTTAAAGCTATCCCAGCCTTAACTTTGCTCTTAATCTTATTGCTGCCTGCCATCTGTAACGCCTTTGAGCTTGATATTAAAAAAGAGAGGCTTGCAAATGGTCTAACTATCCTTTATGTAGAAAGGCATGAGCTCCCGATTATTTCAGTGAATCTTCTTATAAGGGCTGGCTCCAGGCATGAGCCATCTGATAAGGCAGGGCTTGCCTCGCTTACAGCAGAGATGCTTCTTGAAGGAACAAAGACCATGAAGGCAAAAGAGATAAGTGAGGTGATAGAGTTTTACGGTGCTTCTATCTCAGCAACTGCAGACTATGACTATACAATCATATCACTTCAGGTCCTCAAAAAAGACCTGTCAGAATTATTCAGTATCTTTAAAGAGATTATTTTTAGCCCGATTTTTCCAGAAGAAGAGCTGAAGAAAAAGAAGTCCATCCTTGAGACCCATCTTATAAAAAAAGAACAGGAACCTTCCTATATAACAATGAAGACCCTGAGAAAAGAGATATTTAAAGACCATCCATATTCAAGACCTGCCCAGGGGTATCCTGATACAGTCAAGACAATAAAAAGAAAAGACCTTATGGATTTCTATAAAGATTTTTACAGACCAGAGGGCTCTATACTTGTGATAGCTGGAGATATCCATCAAAAGGAGATGGAAGGATTGATTGAGGATTTTAAAAAATGGAAAGGACCTGACAGGAACACCATAAAAATACCTTATAAACTACCAGCTCAAACCACATACTCAAGACCTGTAATTATAAATAAAGACCTCACCCAGGCAACCATATTGTACGGGCTTCCTGGAATAAGCAGAACTGACCCTGACTATTATGCTGCCTCTGTACTCAATTATATCCTTGGTGGTGGAGGCTTCAGCTCAAGACTTGTTCAGAGGATAAGGGATGATATGGGTCTTGCCTATGATGTATCAAGTTATTTTACTGTAAATGAAGATCCTGGCCTCTTTGTGATAGAACTTCAGACAAAAAATAGCTCGGCCATGACAGCAATTAAGGTAATAAAGGAGGAGATAGAGCGAATAATTAAAGAACCTGTAAGTGATGAAGAGCTGGAAGATGCAAAGGCCTATCTTACCGGCAGTCTTCCAAGGAGGATTGACACAACAAAAAAGATAGCAGATTTTCTTACCGTAGCTGAATTCTACGGGCTGGGAGATGACTACCTTAAAAGATATCCTGAATACATAAGGCGGGTAACAAAAGATGATATAATAAAAGTGGCAAAGAGGATATTATCCCCTGAAGGGCTTTTTGTTATAGCTGGAAGGGAAGCAGAGATAGGTGAAGGGGTGAAGAGGTGAAGAGGTCGCACTTTTTTCAGGGCGGTTAGCTCAGTTGGGAGAGCGCCAGAATCGCACTCTGGAGGTCGGGGGTTCGAATCCCCTACCGTCCACTTAAAAACCCTATAGGTGCGAGAGCTCTTAGTGCGACAACATAGTGCCACAGTGCGACAGTAGGGATGAAAAATTTTTCGCCCCTACTCACAGACAAGAATGTCTATGCTACTACAGTGCCACAGTGCCACAGTGCGACAACATAGTGCCACAGTGCCACAGTGCGACAGAGCTAAAGTAGTGAGTTAGTATGCAAGTGAGCTAAAGTAGTGAGTTAGTATGCAAGTGAGTTAGTATTTTCTAATTCACTAACTCACTAATTCACTAATTCACTAACTCACTAATTCACTAACTCACTGCACCGTCAGGTGTGCTGTCGCACTGTAAGACTATGTATTTAAAGGGCATAATACCTTTTCAGAGCCAATAATTTCAATAGTAGGGGCAACCCTTGCGGTTGCCCTCAAAATGGTTCGACAGGCTCACCATGACAAGGGCAGGGGCAAGCCCTGCCCCTACTTGCTTGCACCATATTCCGTGAAGAGCCGAATAACACTTAAAGGCTTAAGATCTCATCCCAGAACTTCGGTAACACAAAGGATGCCCTGTGGATATCATGAGTATAATATACTGTATAAGGAATTGATTTTCTTTTTGGCTCCTTTGGGTCTATTTGAGCTGAACGAATTACAAAGGAATTGTCACCGCCAAAAGAGGGGATATTTGCCCTGTAGCAGTGCACCAATTCTCCAGAATAAACTTCCTTATAGGTCTTATAGGTAACTTCAAGTATATTGCTCATTGTAAAGGGGACTCCTGCCTGCTGGACAATGATCCCGTCAGGGACAAGCTTTTTTAAAAGAAGATGAAATTGACTGCCAAAGAGTGAATGGGATAACTCCACAGTTTGTCCTGAAGATACATCGGGATCAGTTGAATCAATAATTACAAGGTCAAAGGTCTGTCCTTTTCTTATATAATCCTCTACCACCTTAAAGGCATCTGTATGCAAAAGCTTAATACGCTGGTCATCCAGAATGCCCTTGGTCATCTCAGGAAAAAATTCCTTTACCACCTCTGTTATCCTGGGATCTATATCTGCAATTACAATTTCCTCAACCTCGTCATATTTAAGCACCTCTCTGGCTGCACCCAGATCTCCACCACCACATATAAGGACGCGCCTGACCTTACCCTCTGGCATCGCCTGAATGGGGATGTGGGCAAGAGATTCATGATATATGAATTCATCCTTAAGGGTGAACTGAATCAGGCCATTTATAAAAAGAATCTTCTCCCAGAAAGGGTGTTCCACCACCATTATGTTCTGCAATCCCTTTTCAATGTGGAGGATATTTCCCTCATAAAGATAGAAGAATCCCTTATGAACAAATTCACCTACAAGGAATTTGATCTTACCTTCACTTGGAAGGGCCCGTTCAAGTCTGCTCATTCCTCCACCTCCTGAGACTTTAGTTTTTGCAGATATTCTTCCCATTCAATAGGAAGGAGATATTTCTTTTTATTGTTGCATTCCTTGCAGGCTGTAACAAGATTTGACTTCACCGACTTTCCACCCCTTATAAGGGGAATCAGATGATCCATTGTAAGCTCTGATGGTTTGAAGCTTCTGCCGCAGTAATAACACCTTCCCTGCTCCAGCTTTCTTTTCCACCAGGCACTCCTGCGAAGTTCTCTCGCCTTTGCCCTCTCCTTTCTTATCTTCTCATCTGTAATTTCAATTATGAAATTCATTCTATCTTCCTGTCTCATCCCACAAAATGGTCTGATTCCTGCCATTGTGTTTTGCATGATAGAGTGCTTTATCAGCATTCTCTACAAGTTTACCTTTCTGTATCCTCAGGCCCGAGTGAAAAGATGCTATTCCTAAACTCAATGTAGCTTTTATGGTGCTTCCTTTATAGGTAAATTTATGAGATTCAACCCTCTTTCTTATTCTCTCGGCAATAAGTCTTGCCTCTTTAAGAGGTGTCTCTATTAATATAATAGCAAATTCTTCACCTCCATACCTTGCAGGGATATCTGTGGAGCGCACTGTCTGCCTGATTATTCCTGCCACACCTTTCAGCACCGCATCTCCTGCAGGATGGCCATAGGTATCATTGATCTTCTTAAAAAAATCTATATCACAGAGGACGAGGCAGAGGGGCTTGTCCGATCTTTCATGCCTTTTGAGCTCTCTTTCAAGTTCTTCCTGAAATTTTCTGTGATTGAAAAGACCCGTAAGTCCATCAGTTGTTGCCAGGTTTTCTATCTCTTTATATAACCTTGCATTCTGAAAGGCTATGGTAGCCTGATTGGCATAGATCCTCAAAAACTCTATCTGTTCTGAATTAAAGGCATTACGCTTTTCAGAAAGGATTACCAGAAGACCTGATAACTCATGTTCATACCAGAGAGGGACCACAAGGAGAGAATTCGCACTTTTTGCATGAAAAGGTAGATAGGTAAAGTCCTCTTTTTTTAATTCAGGGATATGGAGGAATTTCTTTTCTTCTGCAATAAGGCTGTAAAAGGGATTAGAGACAATAAAGTTTGGCTTTATCTGTAATGATATCTTCGACTCCTCCAGGCCTTCCTCTTTAAAGATTACGAATTCCTTTCCCTCTCTAAGGATAAGGCTTACCAGAGATGAAGGAAAGACACGATGACAGCTCTTCACCATAAGGGAGCAGAGCTCCTCCTGCTTTATGGTGGTTGTGAGCCTCTCTGTTTCTTCATGAAGCAATCTCATGGGTCTTTCCACCCTTTCTTTGAGAAAGCTTATCTGCTGTCTGAAAATAATTGAGGAAACGACCTCCCCGTATTTCTCCATTATCTCAAGATCTCTGGCATTAAAGGCTTGCCTTCTCAGACTATCAATAACAAGCACCCCGGTAAAGGCATTTCCATATTTAAGAGGAACTGCAATTAATGAGTTTATTTCGTAATTTACTGCATAACCTGGTGTCAGGTTTTTGGAATCAAAGGTGAGGAGCCTGGGAATCCCTTCCTCTGCCACTCTCTGAACTATTCCTGAACGATAAAGGACAGGAGAATCTGTATCACTGCTGTATCTCAGACACATATTTCCATCAGGTGAGATTAAAAAGATATGGACTCCATCAGCATAGAGGGATTCCTTTATGGCAGAAGCGATTTTAGACAGCTCTTCATCATGTATGGTTGAATGCTGATAAGCACAGGCAATATGGTCTGCTTCCTCAAGGGACTGCATATCATACATATGAGCCTTATCTTTGATTCTTTTCAGTTCCAGTTCTGCCTTAATCCTGTCTCTTTTAAGATCTCGTGTCAGCAGAAAGGCCATAAGACCGCACAAAAATATAGCTCCATTTAGTGCACTCTCAAATTTATCACCTGATAGGAGATGAGGACTCTCCACAATACCGATCAGAAGTAATCCAAAGATGTTAAAATTTAATGGAAGTTTTATACTGACAAATATCACAATCGGTAAATATAGGAGATGTAGCAGTCTCTCGCTGGATATAGAGGATATGGTCCCGGCAACTATAACAGAGGCGGTGATGATCTCATAAATATTTAGGGTAGATGATGAAAGGCCCTGTTTCTTGCCACTTGATACATAATCTCTTTTAAAGAGGAATCTCTCAATAAGCAGATAACTCAAAAGGCATATACTGTAAAAAATAAAACCTGAAGGATACCTTTTAACAAACCCTGTTAGAAGACTCAAGAGGGCTAACAAAAGAAGGAAAGGGACAATCAGTGGCAAGAGGAACTGAAGGCTGTTTACTCCGCTATTCTTCCTCTTTTTATCTCCTCTTCTCTGAAGAACTTTTTGTATAGAATCTCCCATTCAGGGCTACCTTCAACAAGTTTTTTCGATGATGACTGAAGCTTTTTCCGTACAATCTGATCAATCTCTTCACCAATCTTCAGCTCCTCTACTATTGAGCGCCTTATCTCTTTTCTTACTATGCCATCCTCTTCCTTTAATTTTATTAACTTCTTCTCAAGAAGTCCCTTAAGGACAAGGTTGCTGAGATGGGTTATCTTATCATCAGATAGCATCACAGTATGATATTCCTTTCCTTTACAAGTTTCTGCTTTGTAAGTTCAAATAATTTCCTGTAATCAAGTCTGCCCTTTTCTATCTCTGATTCATATTTTTTTAAAAGCTGTCTTACCTCTTCATTTAATCTGTCTTCAACGAGTAATTCATCAAGCACAATTGACTCTGTGACCTCAATAAGGGTTTCCTGAGGAACAAGGGGTTCTACAAGGTCTTTGGATATGAGATTGGCTATGATTCTCCTGGCAATAGGTTTTATCCAGGACTTCGGTATCCTCATTTTTCCACAAAGGCAAGGAGTGCTATATTCCTTGCCCTCTTGATAGCAGTTGTGAGTTCTCTCTGATGTCTTGCACAGGTACCTGTCATACGCCTTGGAAGTATCTTACCCCTCTCTGTAGTATAATTTTTCAAAAGTCTTATATCTTTATAATCAATAAAGGCAACCTTATCAGCACAAAATTTACAGAACTTCTTTTTCTGTTGAAATTTCTTCTGCACCTTATATTCCTCCTTCCTTAATTCGTAATCCATAGTAATCAGTAACGGGTTTACCCGTAACTCATCACACATTACCCATCAAAATGGTTCTATATCTGTCACCTCATCAGGAGGTGTAATATCCTCCTCAGTCTGTGAATCAGACTTCGGTCCACCCACAAATCGCACCGTACTTGCCACCACTTCAAATTTTGACCTCTGCTGTCCATTTGATTCCCATCTTCTTTCCTGAAGTCTTCCCTCTACAAGGACCTTCCTTCCCTTACCAAGATACTGATTGCATGTCTCAGCCTGTTTCCCGAAGACCACTGTATCGATAAAGAGCGTCTCTTCCCTTAAATCATTACCTATCTTGTACCTTGAATTCACAGCAAGCCTGAGGGTTGCCACAGCAACACCTGAAGGCGTATACCTGAGCTCAGGGTCCTTCGTAAGATTACCTATCAGGATAATCCTGTTATACATCTTAATTACTGACTGGCAACAGCCTCTTGCCGAGGAGTCTGGCTCTCAAGGGCTGCAAGCTCCTTTTTGCCGAGTTTTATTATCATGAATTTTACCACTGTATCCTGAAGCCTGTAATAGTTCTCAAGTCTTTTAATAAATTCTGAGGGGGCCTTAAAGAGTAGAAGCACATAAATACCCTGCTTCCTCTTATTAAGCTCATAGGCAAGTTTTCTGAGTCCCCACCTGTCAATCTTGAGAATCTCGCCACCATTCTGGGATATAAGATTTGTTATAGAGGAAATACTTTGATCAAGTGATTCTTCATTAAGTGAAGGATCAAATATCACGATGTTTTCGTATGTATTCATCGCCAACCTCCTTATGGTTTAAAGCCCTCTCCCTAATGGGGGGCAAGGAGAAAAAATCGTTTTTACGATAACATATCTTATGAAGATATTGCAAGGCTTGTAAAAAAAGCTATTTTATGCTTAAATTTAATTACATGAAGGTTATCCTCAGCTCAGAGGAAATAGAGCGAGCCCTATCAAGGATTGCTCACCAGATTGTGGAGTTGAACAAAGGGACAAAAGACCTCTGTCTTATTGGAATTCAGCGGGGAGGAGTATATCTTGCTGAAAGGATTGCAGAAAAGATTGAATCCTTTGAAGGGGTTAAAGTACCGGTTGGTGCACTGGACATTTCCCTCTACAGAGATGATCTATCAAGAAGGAAAACAGTCCCTGCTGTAAGAAAAACTGATATACCCTTTGACATAACGGATAAAAAAATTATCCTTGTTGATGATGTGTTATATACAGGCCGATCCATAAGGGCAGCACTCGATGCACTCATGGATATGGGAAGGCCAGGTGAGATCCAGCTTGCTGTTTTGATTGACAGGGGTCACAGGGAGCTTCCTATATGCGCCCAGTATGTGGGAAGGGTTGTACCCACTTCAAGGGACGAGACAGTGGAAGTAAGGCTCTCAGAAGAAGAGAAGGTGGTAATATTAAAGAGCAGCAGAGCAGTAGAGCAGTAGTTTTTATTAAGGAATTTTTTTATATTATTATTTAACTGCTGCTCTGTTGCTCTGCTGCTCTACTGCTCTGTTATTAACTGTTGCGCTGCTGCTCTAATATAGAGCTGCTCAAACCGTTTAAATGAAAGACCTTCTTGGAATAAGGGAGCTTAAAAAAGAGGCGATCGAAGATATCCTTAAGACTGCCTCTGCTTTTAAGGATGTCTTGAGGAGAGATATTAAAAAGGTTCCTACCCTGAGGGGTAAGACAGTGGTGAATCTATTCTTTGAGCCCTCCACAAGAACAAGGACATCCTTTGAGCTTGCTGAAAAGAGGATGAGTATGGATGTTCTTAATTTTTCAATACCTGCCTCCTCTGTTGTTAAGGGTGAAAGCCTTCTGGACACCATAAAGACCATAGAGTCCTATGAGATAGATTTTATGGTTATAAGACATTCAAGCAGCGGGGTACCAAATCTTATTGCTGCTCATACAAAGGCATCTGTCATAAATGCTGGTGATGGAATCAATGAGCATCCTACCCAGGCGCTTCTTGATGCCTTTACCATAATGGAAAAGAAGGGAAGGATCGAGGGTCTTGAGGTCGCTATTGTTGGTGATATCATGCACAGCAGGGTTGCAAGATCAAATATATACTGTCTTACAAGGCTCGGAGCAAAGATAAGACTGATAGGCCCACCCACACTTATCCCTGCTGAATTTCTTTCTCATGAGCAGATCAAGGTTTTTTACAGGATGGAAGAGGGTTTAAAAGATGTGGATGTTATAATGATGCTCAGGCTCCAGTTGGAAAGGCAGGGCAAGGGCTTCTTTCCAACCGTAGGAGAATATTTCAAGATATGGGGACTTACAAAAGAAAGGCTTGGTCTTGCAAAGCCCGATGCCATAGTAATGCATCCAGGACCCATGAACCGAGGTATAGAAATAGCCTCTGAAGTTGCTGATGGACCCCAGTCAGTTATCCTTGAACAGGTAACAAATGGTATAGCAATAAGGATGGCAGTAATGTACCTCCTTTCACCCCCTCAGGGAGGAAAGAGTTGAACCTTCTGATTAAAAATGGCCATATCCTGGATCCCTCTCAGGGGATAGATAGCACAGGAGATATTGTTATTGAAGCTGGAAGGATAAAAGAGATCGTTCTTCAACCTTCAGCCTTTAGCCCCGGGCCTTCAGAATTAAAGGTCATTGATGCCACTGGTCTTTATGTCCTGCCGGGACTTATTGATATGCACTGTCACCTCCGTGAGCCTGGTTACAGCCATAAAGAAACCATCAGGACAGGAACCCGCGCAGGTCTCAGAGGAGGTTTTACAACCCTTTGCTGCATGCCAAATACAGAACCTGTAAATGATAATGAGACAGTTACAGAATTCATCCTTAGAAAGGCCTATGCAGAAGGAGCCTGTTATGTCTATCCTATAGGTGCAATAACAAAGGGGCAGAAGGGTGAAGAGCTTGCAGAAATGGGTAAGATGTATGAGGCTGGTTGTGTTGCCTTTTCTGATGACGGAAGACCTGTCATGAATAGCCTTATAATGAGAAGGGCCCTTGAATATTCAAAGGTCTTCGGGGTGCCAGTTATATCTCATGCAGAGGATGTCTATCTTTCAGAAGGTGGTGTAATGAATGAGGGAAAGGTCTCCACGAGACTCGGACTCAGAGGGATTCCGAAAGAAGCAGAGGAGATAATGATTGCAAGGGATATAATGCTTGCAAGGCTTACAGGTGGAAGGCTTCATATTGCCCATGTGTCAACAAGGGGTTCTGTTGAACTTATAAGGAGGGCAAAGGCAGAGGGTATAAACATAACTGCCGAGACCTGTCCCCATTACTTCACCCTTACGGAGGAGGCTATCGGAAATTACAATACAAATGCAAAGGTAAATCCTCCCTTAAGAACGGAAAGGGACATAGAGGCAATAATTGAGGGGCTCAAGGATGGCACCATTGATGTGATTGCCACAGACCATGCACCCCATCACAGGGACGAAAAACTTCAGGAATTTGACAGGGCACCCTTTGGAATTTCAGGACTCGAGACCTGCCTTTCATTAAGCCTCAGGCTTGTCCATGAAGGTTATTTCACGATGAAGGACCTGGTTAGCAAACTTTCTTTTAATCCTGCGAGGATACTGGGGATATCAAAGGGAACCTTAAAACAGGGCATGCCAGCTGAGCTTGTTATTGTAGATATCAATAAAGAACTTAAAGTTAAAGCAGAGGAATTCATATCCCTTGGCAAAAACACACCATTCGATGGATGGACACTTAAAGGTATGGTGGTCATGACGATCTGTAAAGGTGAGTTATATGAGTATGGAAACAGGGAAAAGTAGTGCTACAGTATTCCGTGAAGAGCCAAATTAGGAAAACCTATCAGAAATGATGAATACTAACAAAAAGATTCTACATGAAGGGAAATTCCTGAGGCTTGCAGAGATAACAGGTCGCACTCCTTCAGGACAGCCCTTTACCTGGGAGATTATTGAAAGGGTTAATGCAAGAGGTATAGTGGTGATAGTCCCTGTAAGGGAGACCCCATCTGAAAATTTCTTTGTCTTTGTCAGACAGTGGAGGGCACCCCTTGAGGCATGGGTCATTGAGTTCCCTGCTGGTCTTAATGATAAAAATGAGGCGCTTGATATCGTTGCCAGAAGAGAATTAAAGGAAGAGACAGGTTATGAGGCAGAAGAGCTAATCCCTCTGGGGACCTTCCCTGCATCAAGCGGTATATCCTCTGAAAAGCTTTCCTGTTATCTTGCAAGAAATCTTGTACAAACAGGTGAGAGTGATCTTGAGCCACTGGAAGAGCTTGAGGTAATGGAGATATCCTTCAGTTCGGTAAAGGAAAGGCTAAAAGAAGCGCAGCTCAGGGGTGACTATGTGGACCTCAAGGTCTATGCCCTTATAGAACTTGCCATGTCCGTGATGGGTAAGTCCAGAAGGGAATAATCACAATCCTTTCAGATCAATGCTTACCTGAATGGAGTAATCCTCTGGTGTTTTAATATATCTCAGATTAAGTGCCCAGCACTGTCTCTTCCATGAAATACCTGTAAGGAGATTCCTGAGTCCTTCACCTTCCATGTCATACCAGATAGTTGAGTTCAGGGAAAGGGCACTAGATATGTCATAAAAAATACTGCTACTTAAAAACAATAGATCAAGGTCCTGAGAATACCTCTCAGCAATGGAAAACCTGAATCTCCCCATCTGAAGACCTGTCCTCACGGTAAGGGTCTTTATCAGCTCCTCTTCAATATCATATTCTGCCTTAAGCTCGGCATGAAATCTTTTTGTCCTTAATGAGGCCTCTCCAGTGAAAGGAAGCCACCTGCCAGGACCAAGTGCATCATAGGGCTCGGTGAATCTTATCTGAAATACTGTATCATGCCAGTGAAATCTGTTTAAAAGATCCAGATTTATTTCTGCGGTTTTTTTAAAGATATCCCTGTGATCAAAGGGCTCTTCAAGGGTTATGTCAGAATCGAGTATCTCCTTTCTAATAAATCCAATGGAGGGTTCAACTGTATGCATGAATTCCCCATCTCTTTTAACAAGCATTGTACTTAATCTAAGTGAATAGTCTATCTCTGAAAGGGACCTTTCCTTCACAGAGCCCTCATTTATGCCCTGATTTTTAAGCCAGTAATACACACCCCTTAGATTGAGGGACTGACTTAATACCAATCTCTCACCAGCTGAATGGATTATGCCAGGAGTCAAGAAGAGCCTCTGTCCCTTTATACCCTTTTCTCTCAGGAAATTTCCTGCCCTGACCTCAAACCAGTAAGAAAGTTTATCATATAATTTCGATGGATAAAGAAACATGCCTGCCTCAGGAAGGGTCTGACTCACAATGGAGCTATCTCTCTCAAGGTCCTGCCAGTACTGGCCATAAATAAAAAGCCTTGAGGAAGGCTTTGTATAGCTCAGCTCTCCAGCTGAATTAAGAAACCTCGTTAACCTCACCTCTCTTAAGGGATTATAGGTATTAAAAAAATCCTCTGTCGCCGTGTGGACAGACAGGAATTCCCTGAAGCTTCGGGATTCAGGGCTTCCGTCACCTTTTCCGGGGTATTCCCACTGTTGCCTTATCAGAAATTCATAAAAATCCCTTTCTATCTTTGAGTCTCTGATATGATATCCCCAGAGGTCAAGATAATCTTCAGGGAAGCCCCTGTATCTCAGCTCGAGCCCTTTACCAATACCCCTTTCAGTGTATAGATCAAGGATAACTGTGGAGTCTGCATTCTCACCAAGTACAATGTAAAAGGGTGTCTTGAGCTCAAAGCCAAGCCTGTCACTATAAGATAAAGACGGTATTAAAAAACCTGTTTTTCTTTCTGTAAGGGCAGGAGCCCATAGATACGGTGTATAAAATACAGGGATCCCTTTGATGTTGAATGTGGCATCCTTTGAGATGACCCTATCTCCACGGATAAAATCCACATCCCTTCCCTTAATACACCAGTCAGGCACAGGACCAGGACAGCTGGTAAACAGGGCCTTCTTAAAGACAAAGTGGTTCTCTGAAATCTTCTGGACCTCAGGTGAGGTTATTCTCATATAATCTTTTTTAAAGACTATCTCTGCGTCATAGAGGGTACCTGTTTTATCCCTGAGATTTAGGACTGCCCTTGAGGCCTTAATGGAGATTTCACTGTCTTCATAATAGACATTACCCTTTAATTCTGCCTGTGCGTTTGTAGCATTATATAAACCCTCCTCAGCCTGAATCTGCATCACCTCAGAATCCGCAGTTTTTATAATGTTTATACTTCCTTTAAGGGTATATATGCCCTTTTCTTCTATAAGTTCCTGTGATGATATCTTTACTGGAAATTCAGAAAGTTCTTGAGATTCAGACCTTGATGGAGTGAGGAAGGCTACAATTATAATGAGTGATAAAAGGAAGGTAGGTAAAGATAGGGTGTATAAAAAAGATGAGACAAGTCTGAAGGTTTGCCTTCTGTGGTAATCCCAAAAATCTAAAAATTTTTTGGAGACCCTGTCCCCTGATAGTCTGTCCGATAATCTCAAACCCTCTTTTTCTCCATACTTTCTCTGAGTGTCCTCAAACTCTCTCTTTCCCCTAAGACTACCTTTGCCTCTCCCACTGTATAAAAAGAACCTGTAATAACAATCAGATCTCCCTGCCTGTAAAGATACCTTGCCATCTCTATAGCCTCCCTGACGGTCTCTGCCCTGTAGATGGAATTATTAGCTGCTTTCTGCAAGGCCTCTATCTTTTTCCTTAATGTCTCTGCGTCAAGTGCCCTCTTATAATCAGGTCTTGTAGAGATAATAATATCGCAGAGACCATCAAAGGCCCTGATAATGCCTTCGGCGTCTTTATCAGCCATAATCCCGAGTATAAGTATAAACCTTTTATAAAATTTTCTATAGATATCCCTGAGGGCCTCAGAGAGTCTTTGTGCTGCCTGAGGATTATGAGCTCCATCAAAAAGAAAGTGCATACCATCAGCCTTAAAAAGCTCAAGCCTGCCAGGCCAGCAGAGATTCTTAATATTAGAACAGTAGTTTTGGAATAATTTTTTTTCCTTATTTAACTGCTGCCTTACTGCTCTGCTGTCCTGCTGCTCTAAAAATAGAATAAATGCCTTGATAGCAAGGCAGGCATTCTCAAGCTGGTGAGCACCTGTAAGAGGAATGGACAGGTCCTTTAGCTCAAGTCCCTCATCTTTGTAATCAAAGATAAGGCCAGCAGGTGTAAGGTCCTTCAAATCACCCTTGAAATCCTTTCCGTAGACATAAAGCTGGCTGTTCATCTCTACAGACTTTTTTTCAATAACAGACATTGCCTCTTCATCCTGTAAGGCAGAAACCACCGGGACACACCTTTTAATTATCCCTGCCTTTTCCATGGCTATTTCTCCGAGAGTCTCACCAAGGAACTCTTTGTGGTCAAGACCTATCTTTGTAATAACAGATACTAAGGGATTTATGACATTGGTTGCATCAAGCCTGCCACCCATACCAACCTCAACAACTGCTACATCAATCTTTCTTTCAGAAAAATATTTAAAGGCAAGGGCTGTGATGAATTCAAAGAATGTGGGATTTATACCATCCGGTATCTTCTTACGAATCAGTTCTGTGAGTCTTACAACATCAACCTCATCAATCTCCTCGAAGTCTATCCTTATCCTTTCCGTAAACCTGACCATATGGGGTGAGGTAAAAAGACCTGTTTTAAAACCTGCAAACCTCAGGAGATTTGCAATCATGGCAGAGGTGGAACCCTTACCATTTGTTCCTGCCACATGAACTGAGTAAAAATCTCCTTCAGGCCTTCCAAGTGCCCTTAGAAGGGCCTCAATGTTATTTAAACCAAGCTTCAGTCCAAATTTCTGAAGACTGTAAAGATAACCTATGGTTTCTGAATAGGACATAGATATTTATTAGAGCAGCAGAGCAGTAGACCAGCAGTTTTTATTAAGGAATTTTTTTCTTATTATTATTTAACTGCTGCTCTATTATTGCTTTTCTTTATTCCCTGCAAAGAGTTCTATGAGAAGGGCTACGGTTTTTTTAAGCTCTTTTCTCTCCACCACCACATCCACAAATCCGTGACTCAATAAGAATTCCGCCCTCTGGAAATCTTCTGGTAATTGCTGTTTTGTGGTCTGCTCTATGACCCTCGGGCCCGCAAATCCAATAAGGCTCTTTGGTTCGGCAATAATTATATCTCCAAGCATGGCAAAACTTGCTGTGACTCCTCCAAAGGTTGGATCACAGAGTATTGTTATATAAAGGATACCTTCATCCTTCAATCTTGCAATGGCCTGGGAGACCTTTGCCATCTGCATGAGTGAAAACATCCCTTCCTGCATCCTTGCCCCACCAGATGCAGTAATTGCTATAAAAGGCACCTTCTTTGCTATAGCCCTCTCTGCAGCCCGTGTAATCTTCTCACCCACAACAGATCCCATGCTGCCCCCAAAAAAGGAGAAGTCCATGGCAGCCACAACCACAGAATGTCCCTTTATAAGGCCTTCTCCTGTTATCACAGCCTCCTTGAGCTTTGTTTTTTCCTGGTATTCCTTTAATTTTTCAGGATAGGGTTTGTTAGCATCATTGAATCCAAGGGGGTCTAATGGAAAAAGATTGGCATCCATCTCCTCAAAGGTATCTGGATCAAGAAGGAGATTAAGTCTTTCAATAGCACTGATGCGAAAATGATAATTACATTTGGGACAGACCTGAAGATTTTTTTCCACTTCCTTTTTATAAACAATTTCCTTGCAATTCTCACATTTAACCCAGAGTCCTTCAGGTATCCTCACCTTTTTAGTCCTGGTGGTTTCTCTCGGTTTCTTAAACCATGCCATCAGACTTCTATCTCCTCCCCTTCCTTTAATAATCTCAGTCCCTTAATACCCAGGGCCTTTAATTCCCTTTTTATAAGCCCGAGATACTGAGGCTTTGGATGTGTTATAAGAATCTTCCTGGGTAAGGTCTGAATCTTTTTCAACTCTCCTTTGAGCAGTCGGGGTGTAAGATGACCTGTTTCCTGAGCAAGCCTGCTCAATCTATCTGGAAATGAAACCTCAACTATCAGGACATCAGCTCCATCAGCTAAAGACCATAGCCTTTCAGTGGGACCTGTATCACCTGAATAAATGAGGGTTGATATAATTCTTCTTCCTTTCAACTCCTTTATTATATAACCTGTGGCAGGTACAGAATGATTCACCAGTACAGGCTGAATCAGGAGTGAATCTATCCTTATCCAGGTTTCTGGTTTTATCTCCTGAAGTCTCAAAACAGGACCGTACCTTCCTATTGTTGTAAAATCAGGCCAGATATTGCCATTGAGGAGATGCTCTTTTAACTGCCTGAGGACATCTCCTATGGACATAATCGTAATATGATGTCTTTTGTTTTTAATTATTATGTTATCTGCAAGAAATGGGATTGCCCTTATATGGTCAAGATGGGCATGACTCAAAATTATATATCTAATTGCCCACTGTTCATCTTCTTCAAGCACGGCTCCAAGGGTCCCTGCATCCACAAGAAGAAAACCGTTTATAAGATAGGCAGGTGGATTATGACCCGGGAATTCTGCTCCTGATGCGCCAAGTATCTTTATCTTCACTGATACTCCATAAAAATCTAATGAATGGCCTCTGCCATCTCCCTTAAGTATCCTTTAAGTTCTGAGCTATCACCCTTCAGTCTCCTTACAATTGCACTGCCCACTATTACACCATCGGAAAACCCTGCAACTGCCCTTGCCTCCTCAGGTGTTGATACACCAAATCCTGTAGCAACTGGCTTGTCTGAAAGGGCTCTTAATCTTTCAATTATAGCCTTCTGAGAACCATCAAGAAGCAGTCTGGCACCTGTTATACCTGTTATGGATACATAATAGATAAAACCCGTTGATCTCCTCGCAATTAATCTCAACCTCTCCTCCGTAGATGTGGGTGCTGCAAGGAAGATTGTATCAAGACCAAGTTTTTTTGAAAAGGCCCTTAAAGTATCAGCCTCATCTGGCGGAAGGTCAGGGATTATCACTCCATTAACTCCAGCATTCCTTGCATCCCTCACAAAGGCCTCTTCTCCATATTTAAAGACAGGATTATAGTAGGTCATCAGAACAAGGGGGATTGAAGATCTTTTTCTTATAGCCTCAACGAGGTTAAGAACCTTCTTCAGGTTCATGCCTTTTTTTAAGGCCTCCTCTGAGGCCTCCTGAATAACAGGACCATCTGCCAGGGGATCTGTAAAGGGGACACCGAGTTCCACTATATCAGCACCTGATTCTTCAAGTATATCAAGAAACTTTAAGGTGTCTTCTGCTGAGGGATATCCAGCCATAATATAGGGTATGAAGGCCCTTTTGCCCTCTGCTTTTAATTTTAAAAACCTGTTTCTTATTGTTGAACCCATTTTACCAATCCCGCTTTTCATTACAAGGATACAGACAGGCAATCCCTCTATGAGATGCCTCGCTTAAAATGACACTAACAGTTTCCTTCACCTTCTCAGCTATTTCTTTAATGGTATTATTATGCCACAAAAAGGCAGAAAGATAAAATAAAAGGGCATTCACCCT